>DJIP01000257.1 GCA_002433675.1 Halomonas halophila | reverse complement strand
TGGGTGCCGCTCTGCTCAAGGCGAAGCAGGGTCGTTCTTGAAACCTGCCAATGGAACGCCATAATCTGTCGACCTTATCCAGCGATCTCGACCGTCGACCTTAGCTGTCGACCTTCGCTGTCGACCGTATCTGTCGACTGAAACAACGGGCGCGTGAGCGCCCGTTGCCGTCGCCGCCATTCGAAGCAGGCCCCCGGGCCCTTCCACGACACGGGGTGTTCACCTTGTCCACTCAGCTTTCTTCGCTCCTCGAACGCCTGCGCGGCCCGGCGGCCGCACGACGCTTCGGCCGCCTGCGCCGCGGCATCGAAAAGGAGGGGCTTCGGGTCGATGACCGCGGCGTGATCGCGGCGACCTTCCATCCCCGGGCGCTGGGCTCGAAACTGACCCACCCCCATATCACCACGGACTATTCCGAGGCGCTGCTGGAGTACATCACGCCGGTCTACAGCCGCCCCGACGAGGCACTGGAGTTTCTGGCCGATCTCCACCGCTACACCTATCGCCATCTGGACGGCGAGTGGATCTGGCCGGCCAGCATGCCGTCCCGGCTCAATGGTAACGACAGCGTGCCCATCGCCGACTACGGAAACTCCAATGTCGGCACCATGAAGCACGTCTATCGACGCGGCCTGGATGCTCGCTACGGGCGGATCATGCAGTCGATCGCCGGCATCCACTACAACGTGTCGCTGCCAGACGACCTGTGGACGCTGCTGCAGACCCTGGACGAGCAGGAGCAGGTGTCCATGGGCGAGTACCGCTCGTCGCGCTACTTCGGGCTGATCCGCAACTTCCGACGCCATAGCTGGCTGCTGCTGTATCTGTTCGGTGCCTCTCCGGCCATCGACGACAGCTTTCTGGATGGCGGCGAGATCCCCGAGGGGCTGGAACGCCTCGGGGAACGCACCCTGATATCTCGCTATGCCACCAGCTTGCGGATGTCCGACCTGGGCTATCAGAACAAGGTCCAGGATCAGCTCAAGATCTGCTTCAATTCGTTGTCGAACTACGTCAACACCCTGCGCCACGCCATTTCCACCGGCTGGCCGGACTATGAGGCGTTGGGCGTGCGTGACGGCGAACGCTGGCGTCAGCTCAATGCCAACATCCTGCAGATCGAGAACGAGTACTACAGCGATATCCGCCCCAAGCGGGTCACCCGTCACGACGAGACGCCGAGCCAAGCCCTCGAGGCCCGTGGTGTCGAGTACATCGAGGTTCGCTGTCTGGATATCGATCCCTTCGCGACCCTGGGGATCGACGCCGCCCAGACGCGCTTTCTCGATACCTTCCTGGTGTGGTGTCTGCTGTCCGACAGCCCCTGGATCTCCGATGAGGAGTGCGACCACCTGGACGACAACCGTCGCCTGGTCGTGGAGCGTGGTCGCGAGCCCGGACTCGAGCTCAATGACCGTGGCAATCGCCGCAGTCTGGTCGACTGGAGTCGCGCCATCGTCGACGAGATGCGCGAGGTCGCCGCGCTGCTCGACCGGCTCGAGGATGACAGTCCCCACCAGCAGGCGGTGGAGGCGATCGCGCCGCGCATCGATGATGCGTCGCTGACGCCTTCCGCACGCGTGCTGGCGCGTCTCGAGGACAACGGCGAGGAGTTTGTCGAGGCCATGGTCGCCATCGCCCGCGAGCAAGCCGCTGCGCTGGCTGACGAGCCGCTCAATCGGTGTCGTGGGTCGATGCTGGAAGACCTGGTCGAGACCTCTCATCAGCAGCAGCGGGAGATCGAGGCGTCCGACACCAGCGATTTCGCCCATTTTCTGAGTGACTACTTCAGCCGAGCCCGGGAAACCCGGGCGTTGGCACCCACGGATCAACCGACCCATAGCGGAGAGAGCCTGAAATGAGCGAGTGGAGCCTGCGGCAGTGGAGCCTGGTGGGACTGGGCTTTTGCGTGGCAATGATGGCCGTGGCCCTGGGGCTTGAGCACCTGGTCGGGCTCGAGCCCTGTCCGCTTTGTGTATTTCAGCGGGTGGCGGTGATCGCGGCAGGGCTGGTGTTTGCCGTGGCTGCGCTGCACGGCCCTCGTGGTACCTTCGCCACCGTGGCCTACAGCATTCTGGCGGCCCTGGCGGTGCTGTCCGGGATCGCTGTCGCCGGGCGTCATCTGTGGCTGCAGTCGCTGCCGGCGGATCAGGTGCCGAGCTGTGGCCCCGGTCTTGACTACATGATCGATGTGCTGCCGCTGCAGAAGGTCATCGCCTCGGTGTTGTCTGGCTCCGGCGAGTGCGCCGAGGTCGGCGCTACCCTGCTTGGGCTGTCGCTGCCAGGCTGGACGCTGATCGGCTTTGTGGTACTGCTGGCGGTGCCGGTGGGCATGCTCACGACCCTGCGGGCCACGACCAGCGGCTATCGCTGGAACGGCTGAAGCTTGGCGGTCGAGGCGCTCTGTGCGCCGTTTTACTATCGGTGATGACGGCCAATCAGGTACTTGGCATGCATTCGTTGACAGGGGCGGCGGCACGAGGGAGTCTGTTCATCCGCCTGGATTCGGGGTGAGGCAGTGCTAGGGAGGCCGCCATGTTGGAAGATTGCAAGACCGCTCGCGAACGCTGGGGAGGCGTCCATCGACTGATCGACCGCTGGCTCGAGCAACGCGAGGGTCTGCTCGTTGTCTTGAATGAGCTCGAACAGTCATGCGATGCGGATCTGGAGACGATCACCAAGGAACGCATCGATATTTTCAGCGAGACGCTGATGGACTACATCAGTGCCGGCCATTTCGAGGTTTATCCGCAGCTGAGGGAAGAGGCGCGTGCCTTCGACGACACGGCGGCACTGAATATTGCCGATCGTCTGCTGGAACGCCTCGAGATGTCCACCGAACTGGTGCTGTCCTTCGACGAGGACTACTCTACTCCGGTGCGCTGCCAACGCTTTCTGCCGCGTCTTCCGGCCTGGCTCGAGCGATTGAAGAAGGGCCTGGCGGAGCGCTTCGGCCTGGAAGATCAGCTGATTGCCCGGCTCCACGACGAACACGCTCCCGCCGAAGGCATCTCCTGACAGGGGGTGCCGACAGTGAGGGAGGACAGTGAGAGGGCGAGGGAGAGGGCAAGACCAGCGCGGCGCCTTGATCGCCTTCGATAACACCGAAGGCTTTGGCGGCGTCGTTCGCCGCAGATCGACGGTCATGTCCGGGCCCGCTACTCGAGGATCCGACACTTCAGGATCTGGCGCTTGAGGGGCCGTGACGTCAGGTCGTCGAGGTGGACGTGTCTGGCGACAACCCCGGTCGGCGGCGCGATGCCAGGTCATTTGCGTCGGGCCAATTGAGTTTTGTGCACTGCAAGCATAAGATTTTCCGCGTCCTGAACGCCGCCCGAGGCAGCCAAGGTGTCGGCCGACGTCTGCAAGATGCCGCCCGGGCCCCTTCACGGCGACAATCCCAAGGAGCCATGATGAAAGACCCCGTACGTATTGCCATCACCGGTGCCGCCGGTCAGATCAGCTACTCTCTCGCCTTCCGTATCGCCGCCGGTGACATGCTGGGCCCGGACCAGCCGGTCATCCTGCAGCTGCTCGAGATCACTCCGGCCATGGAAGCGCTGAATGGCGTGGTGATGGAGCTCAACGACTGCGCCTTCCCGCTGGTTCAGGACATCGTCGCCACCGACGATGCCAACGTGGCCTTCAAGGACGCCGACTTCGCCCTGCTGGTAGGTGCCCGTCCGCGCGGTCCGGGCATGGAGCGCAAGGACCTGCTCGAGGCCAACGCCGCCATCTTCTCCGCCCAGGGCAAGGCCATCAACGACAACGCCAGCCGTGACATTCGCGTGCTGGTGGTGGGCAACCCGGCCAACACCAACGCCCTGATCGCCTCCTGCAACGCGCCGGATCTCGACGCCGGCCAGTTCACCGCGATGATGCGTCTGGACCACAACCGGGCCAAGACCCAGCTGGCGCAGAAGGCCGGCAAGCACGTCACCGACGTCGACAGCATGATCGTCTGGGGCAACCACAGCGCCACCCAGTACCCGGATCTGTCCCACTGCAAGGTGGACGGCAAGCCGGCCTTCGACCTGGTCGAGCGCGACTGGTACGAGAACGACTTCATCCCGACCGTGCAGCAGCGTGGCGCCGCCATCATCAAGGCGCGTGGTGCATCCTCCGCTGCCTCCGCCGCTTCCGCCGCCATCGACCACATGCGTGACTGGGCGCTGGGCAGCGACGGTATCGTCAGCATGGGCATCCCCGCCGACGGCAGCTACGGCGTCGAGCCGGGCATCATGTATTCCTACCCGGTGGTGTGCAAGGACGGCAAGTACGAGATCGTCCAGGGCCTCGAGGTCGACGAGTTCAGCCGCACCAAGATGAAGGCGACCGAAGACGAGCTGCGCGAAGAGCGCGCTGCGGTCGAGCACCTGCTGGGCTGATAGCGGTCTCGCAAGGCCCGACAGGGCCTTGCGGTGCATCGCCGGCACATCGACCCGCGGTCATCGTGCCAACAAGAGAACCCCGCCACATCGTGGCGGGGTTCTTGCGTAAGTATGGCGGGTTTCTTGCGTAAGGGTGGCGGGGTTCTCTCGTAGATGAGGTCGGCGTCGTGACAGAAGGGCGCCGTGCGAGAGGACTTAGTTCTATCGCGCTTGTCTCAATCGCGCAGAGAGATGATCTTCCAGCCCTTGGCCTCGGCCACTTCGCGCAGGGCCGGGTCCGGGTCCACCGCGACCGGATGATCGACCTGCTCAAGCAGCGGCAGGTCGTTGTGGGAGTCGCTGTAGAACCAGGCGCCGTCGAGGGTGTCGTCGCGCTCAGAAAGCCACTGCTCGAGGCGGGTTACCTTGCCCTGCTGAAAGCTCGGTACGCCGCTGACCCGGCCGGTGTAGCGGCCATCGACGAGTTCCGGTTCCACCGCGATCAGGTCATCGATGCCCAGGCGTTCGGCGATGGGCCCGGTGATGAAGCGATTGGTGGCGGTGATGATCAGCAGGGTATCGCCCCGCGCGCGGTGGCGGGCGATCAGCTCTTCGGCCTGGGGCAGGATGGCGGGCTCGATCTTGCTGGCCATGAACTGCTGGTGCCAGGCGGCGAGCTGTTCCATGGAGTTGTCCGCCAGCGGCTTCAGAGCCACCTCCAGAAAGGCCATCATGTCGAGACGACCGGCGTCATAGTCGGCCTTGAAACGGTCATTGGCCTCGCGATAGGCCACCGCGTCCACGGCGCCCTGCTCGAGCAGGAATTCGCCCCAGGCATGGTCGCTGTCGATCGACAGCAGGGTATTGTCCAAATCGAAGATGGCCAGACTCAAGGTGTGTCTCCCGGCGCTTGGGTGAGGCGACCTCCCGGCCCGGCGATCTGTGTCGGAGTGGCCAGCAACGGGCGAACGGCATGCCCATGGGCCCCTGGCCCGGGAAGGCCACAAAGGGGGCGATTATGTCAGAACCTCGGCAGGGGTTCGAGATGTCGTATTGATGCGCTTCGAGCCATTGTGGAAGAATGCAGTCAATACCGATTGGAAAGGTGAAGCCCGTGATCGACGCAGACGGCTTTCGCCCCAACGTTGGCATCATCATCGTCAACGACCAGGGGCAGCTGCTATGGGCGCGTCGGGTAGGGCAGAACGCGTGGCAATTTCCCCAGGGAGGCATCAAGTCAGATGAGACGCCCCAGCAGGCTTTGTTCAGAGAGCTCCACGAAGAAATCGGCCTGACCGCCGAGGATGTGGAGGTACTGGCCTGCACCAGGGGGTGGCTACGCTACCGCCTGCCGCGACGCATGGTTCGCACACATTCGCGCCCAGTGTGCATAGGACAGAAACAGAAGTGGTTCCTGCTGCGGATCCGCTG
>DJIP01000109.1:9928-18585 GCA_002433675.1 Halomonas halophila | reverse complement strand
GACCCGCAGGAGGGCGACACCCTGTACTTCGTCGCCAAGGGAGATGGCACCCACCACTTCTCCCGCACGCTGCGTGAGCACAATAACGCCGTCAATCGTTATATTCGGCGCCGTTGACGCGGACGTCTCCCGAACCAGGAGTGGTACCCATGACGCAGACACGACCGGCTGAGCCCACCTCCGGCGCACGCGGGCGCTTCATTACCCTGGAAGGGGGGGAGGGCGTCGGCAAGTCCACCAACCTCGCCTTCGTGGTGTCTGCCCTCGAGGCGCGAGGCATCGAGGTGGTACAGACCCGCGAGCCTGGCGGGACGCCCCGGGCCGAGGCCATTCGCGAACTGCTGCTGGCGTCCAGCGACGAGCCGCTGGACAGCGACGCCGAACTGCTGCTGGTGTTCGCCGCACGGGCCCAGCATCTGGCCCAGCGCATTCGACCGGCGCTGGAACGCGGCGCCTGGGTGGTCAGCGATCGCTTCACCGATGCCACCTTCGCCTATCAAGGTGGCGGCCGTGGCCTGCCGTTCGAGCGCATCGTCCAGCTTGAACGTCTGGTCCAGGGTGAGCTGACGCCGGACCTGACGCTGTTGCTGGACATGCCGCTGGACGCAGCGGATCGACGCCTGGCGGGTCGACTGGACCGCACCGGCACGCGCAAGGATCGCTTCGAGCAGGAGCGCCGCGACTTCTTCGAACGGGTACGCCTGGCCTACCTGGCCCGGGCCGAGCAGGCACCGCAGCGGATGGTCAGGATCGACGCTGACGCCAGCCTGGGCGAGGTGCAGCGGCGGATCACGCGGGTGCTGGACGAGCGGGTGGCGCAATGGACATGAGTCGCGTCGCCCAGTCACCGATGCCCTGGCTGGCACCGCGCTGGCACGAACTGGTGCGGCTGATGGACGCCGGTCGTCTGCCCCATGCCGTGCTGCTGTCGGGGCCCCGTGGGCTGGGCAAGCAGTCCCTGGCCGAGGCGCTGATCGCCCGAGCCCTGTGCGCTCGTCCCGGCGAGACCGCCTGCGGTGAGTGCCACAGTTGCCATATGCTGGCCTCGGGCTACCATCCTGACCTGCTGCGGGTGGCGCCGGAGGAGGGCAAGCGGATGATTCGTATCGACCCGATCCGTCAGGTCAATGGCTTCGTCTCCCAGACCGCCCAGCAGGGTGGGCATCGGGTCATCGAGATCCGTCCCGCCGAGGCGATGAACGTGGCCGCGTCCAATGCCCTGTTGAAGAGCCTGGAGGAGCCGGGTCAGGACACCCTGTTCGTGCTGGTCTCCGACATGCCGTCCCACTTGTTGCCGACGATCCGTTCGCGCTGTCAGCAGTGGACGCTCAAGCCACCGGAACTCGAGGACTGTCTGGACTGGCTGTCGAAGGAGCTCGGCTCCGAGGACGAGGCGCGCTTCTGGTTTCGTGCCGCCGGTGGGCTGCCGCTGGCGGCGCGACAGCTTGCTGAGCCGGGCTCGCGGGCGCTGCGGCAACAACTGCACGAGACCTTCGACGCCCTGGTGCGCGGCGCCGAACCGGTGGCCGAGGCGGCACGGCTGGACCGCCAGGCCATCGATGCCATCCTGTGGTACGGTATCGCCTGGCTCGAGGACCTGATTCGCCTGGGCCTTTCCGGCGAGCCTGACGGCCTCAGAAACCCTGACCTGGCACCGCTCTATCGCCAGGCGGTGAAGAACGGCCGAGTGCGCGACTGGTTCCGCCTGCTCGACTACGCCCGTGAGCAGCGCCGGTTGCTCAGTGAAGGCGGCAACCCCAATCCGCAACTGGTGCTCGAGGCCTGGCTGGTCCGCTGGGCGGCCCTGTTGCGTTCCTGAGTGACGTCGTGTGGCCGACAGTCCTCCCCGGAGGCATGCCAGTGTCTCTGATCATCGTCGCCGGTATTCGTCCCTGACACCCGTATTCAAGCCCCGAGAGACCTTCATGTTCGTCGATTCCCACTGCCATCTCGACCGTCTTTCCCCCGACACCCATGGCGGCGACCTGTCGCGGACCCTGGACGCTGCCCGCGCGCGCGGCGTCCAGCAGTTCCTGGCCATCAGCGTGACCCTCGATGGCGTTCCCGAACTGGCCGCGATTCGCCAGGCCCACGACGACGTGGTGATCTCCGCCGGAGTGCATCCGCTGCATCAGGTGGAGCACGAGCCCAGCGTCGCCGAGATTGTCGCCTGCGCCAAGGAGCATGCTGCCGTGGCCATCGGTGAATCCGGACTGGACTATCATTACGACAGCGTTCCCGCCGAGGTGCAGCACGAGCGTTTCGCTCGCCATCTGCAGGCCGCCACCGAACTGTCGCTGCCGATCGTGGTGCACACCCGTGAAGCCAGGGAGGACACGCTCTCGCTGATTCGTCAGTACAGCGATCCCGAGATCGGTGGGGTACTGCACTGCTTCACCGAGGACCTCGAAATGGCGCGGGACGCGGTGCGCCTGGGGTTTTATATCTCGCTGTCAGGGATCGTCACCTTTCGCAACGCCGAGGCGCTGCGCGAAGTGGCCAGGAAAGTACCGCTGGATCGGCTGCTGATCGAGACCGACAGCCCCTATCTGGCGCCGGTGCCGCACCGTGGCAAGCCCAACGAGCCGGCCTGGGTGGTCGACGTGGCCCAGTGCATCGCCGACGAGCGGGGAATCAGCGTGGATGAGGTGGCGATGCAGACCACCGCCAACTTCTACCGGCTGTTTCCCAAGGCACAGCCGGCCGCCCCGGAGGACCTCAAGCAGGCGCTGCGCGAAGCGGGCTTTGTGGCCCAGGGCGACGCAGGTTTTGTGGACCAGGGCTAAGCGGGCTTTGTTGTGAACAGGGCTGACGGCCCCGATCGCCATGGTCACCGGCATGTTGGCCGGGCCTTGAGCGACATATCGACGAGGAAGCGTCCATGCAACTCGATCACATCCTGAAGGGCATCGCCGAGCTTGGCGAGCGTCCGCCCTTGTCCGACTGGCAGCCCGAAGCGAGTGGCGAGATGGACCTGGTGATCGCCCGGGACGGGCGCTGGATCCATGAAGGCAGTCCGATCCAGCGTCCGGAGCTGGTGCGCCTTTTTGCGCGCATCCTGCGACGGGAAGACGACGGTCACCACTACCTGGTCACGCCTATCGAAAAGTGGCGGATCAGCGTTGAAGACACCGCCTTCGTGGTACTGGAGGCCGAGCAGGCGGACGCTCGGCTGGAAGGCCAGTCAAAAGGCCAGCCAGAAGACCCAGTAGACCAGCGCTGGTGGCTGACCACCAACGTCGGCGAGCGTATCGCCCTGGGTCAGCAGTATCGACTGTTGCTGTCGACGACACCGGCGGGCGAGGAGGTCCCCGAGGTGTGCCTGCCCTATGGCGTGAGCGCACGACTCGGTCGCAACGTCTTCTACCGGCTGGTCGAGCAGGCCGAGGTACGCACCGAGTACGGCGAGCTGGGGCTTACCAGTGACGGCGTGTGGCAACCGCTGGGACGCCTGGAGGGCGACACGCACTGATGGCTTCACCCCCTTTGGCACGGCTCGCGCTGACGGCCGAACAACGCTCGGTTGTCGCCCACCCGACAGGCCACGCCAGGGTTGCGGCGGTGGCCGGTGCCGGCAAGACCACCACCCTGGTGGCCCGGGTACTGCACCTGCTGTCCCAGGGAGCCAGCGCCCGGCGCATGATGGTACTGATGTTCAACCGCGCCGCCCGGGAGGACTTTCAGCGCCGTCTGGTGGCCATGGCCGAACCTGGCATGGAACTGCCGGAGGTGCGTACCTTTCACTCGCTCGGCCATCGCCTGAGTCAGAGCCTGACCCGCTGGGGCGCGCTGCCACGGCGCGAGCTGCTGACCGCAGACTGGCAGCAGGAGCGACTGCTGCGCCAGGCGACCCTGGAGGCGTTGGCCCAGGTCGACGAGGATCGCGACGCCGCGCTCGAGCCCGATCGCATCGAGGAACTTGCCCACTTCTGTTCGCTGGTCAAGGCCGAGGTCATCGACCCTCAGTTGCTGTATGAGCGGCTCGAGCTCGGCGAGGGCACCCGTCACTTCGTCGTCGCCCACCAGTGTCTCGAGACCCTGCTGGGCGATCACGGCGTGATGACCTATTCGGATCTGCTGTATCGACCGCTGCTGGCACTCGAAGGTGATCCCGCGCTGCGCCAGCGGGTGCAGGGCTTCCTCGACCACGTGATCATCGACGAGTATCAGGACATCAATGCCGCTCAGCAGCGGTTGTTGGCGGTGCTGGCCGGTGATCAGGCCTCGGTGATGGCGGTGGGTGACGCCAACCAGTGTATCTACGAATGGCGCGGTGCCCACCCGGAGGCCATGCTCGAGAACTTTACCCAGATCTTCGGTGCCGCCACCGACTACCCCTTGTCGACCACCTTTCGCCATGGCCACGCGCTGGCGCTGGCCGCCAACCATGCCATCGCCGGCAACCCACGTCGCCCTGACCAGCTGTGTCTGGCGGCGCCCACCAATCCGCGCACCGAGCTCAAGGTGGCACGGGGCGCCAGTGCCTTCCTCGATGGCCTCAAGCGCTGGGTGGACGCCGGCCGTCGTCTCGACGAAGCCTGTCTGCTGGTGCGCAGCTGGACCCTGTCGGTACCGATGCAGCTGGCGCTGTTGCGCGAAGGCATTCCCTTTCGCCTGGCCCGGGAGGATCGCTTCGTCTTTCGCCTGCCGCTGGTGGAGGCTCTGGCCGGCTACCTGTCGCTGGCGCTGTCGCCAGAGCAGCTACGCGACCCCGGCGCGCTGATGCCGATGTTTGCCCAGCCGACCTGCTTCGTGCCACGCGAAGTGCTCGCCGGCCTGGTCCAGCGCCTGGCCGACACCCAGAGCTGGCCAGGGCCGGGCGACGCCTTGCTGGCACGACTGAAGCCCCACCAGAAGCGCACCCTCAAGCGTCGCTGGCAACTGTTGTGCGAGCTGCCGAAGCTTGCGCATCTATCCGCCGACGCGCTGCTCGAGCACGTGGTCGCGGAGGTCGAGGCAGAAAAGGTGCTCAAGCGTGCCGCCTCCCGCCGCGACAAGGGTGAGGAGGACGTGCGCCTGCTCGACGTCCTGATCGAGCAGGCCCGAGAGGTCGGCGACATCGCCACCTTCATCGAGCTGCTGCGCCGTCCGGTGCAGAACCGCGACGAAGGGGTGTTGATCAACACGGTCCACGGTGCCAAGGGCCTGGAGTGGCCGCTGGTGATGGTGGGGGCGGTCAACGAAGAGGACTTTCCCCACTACAGTCGTGACAATCCCTTGTCCCCCGAGCGTCTCGAGGAAGAGCGCAGGCTCTACTACGTAGCCATCACCCGGGCCATCGAACGTCTGGTCATCCTCCACGATGGCGGCGATCATCGTCCCAGCCGCTTTATCCAGGAGAGCGCCTGCCGTGACGCCAGCGCCGTGGCCAGGGCGCTGTACCGATGCGCTGACGGCGCCGATCCCGAGGAGGTGAAGGTCGCCGAGCCGGCGCTGGTGAAACGCTATCTGGATGCGCTGGGGCAGCCGCTGCCGCTCAAGGCGCTTGAGCGAGCGCCAGGCAATGGCCACTACCAGGTAGGGGAGCGCATTCGCCACGGCGTCTTCGGTGACGGAGAGGTCGCGTTGGTGGAGGGCGACCCGGCCAATCCGGTCATCGAGGTACGCTTCGATCGTGCCGGCAAGCGCCGCCTGATCGCCCATCGCGCCCCGATCGAGCGGCTGTCGAGCGCCTGATCAGTGCGGCGTTCGGGGTGGCTTTATGCGTACCCCGGGACAGGTGTGGCACCGTTTACGGAGGTTGCTGGCCTTTTGTTCCGTCGCAACAAGACGTTCCGCTTCGAGAAAGGGTGTCGATGCGCCAAGGCGTTCCAATACGATATGGTGATCCGACACGAGAAGGAGTTCGTCATGACCTATCCCTTGATCGATGCCGACAGCCTGCGACACGCACTCGACGGCGACACCCCGCCGCTGGTGCTGGACTGCCGCGTGCGCTTGAACGACCCCGAGGCCGGGGCGGCACTGTGGCGTCAGGCCCATGTCCCTGGCAGCCTGCACCTGGATCTGGACCGTGACCTGTCCGGGCCCAGGGACGCTGGCTCCGGGTCAGGCGGGCGACACCCGTTGCCGAGCCACGCCCCCTTCACCGCGACCCTTCAGCGCCTGGGTGTTGCGCCTGAGCGCGAGGTGGTGGTGCTCGACGATGCCGGCGGTCAGCTGGCGGCGGCGCGGGCCTGGTGGATGCTGAGCGAGTGGGCCGGCCACCCGCGGGTACGGCTGCTCGATGGCGGCCTCGCCGCCTGGGAGGGCATCAATGGTGACTGGGAGGTGGGGGAGGGTGCACCTCCTGCGCCGTCGCAGTGGACGCCCGACTTCGACGACAGTCGTTTCGTCGCCCTCGAGGAGATGGCGTCGAGTGCGTCGCTGAAGGTGGACGCCCGGGCCGGTGAGCGCTATCGCGGCGAGGTCGAGCCGATGGACCCCCGAGCCGGGCATATCCCCGGCGCGGTCAACCGCCCCTGTAGCCTCAATCTGGACGACAATGGACGCTTCAAGTCGCCCGAGGCCCTGGCGCGAGAACTTCCACAGGCGCTGCCACAAGAGCAGACTCAAGAGCCGCTACAGGAGCAGCCACAAGAGCAGACTCAAGAGGAGCTGGCCGGGGCGTTGCAGCAGGAGCCTGGCGTGATTGCCTACTGCGGCTCCGGCGTCACCGCCTGCCATGACATCCTCGCCTATCGCCTGGCGGGGCTGCCGACCCCACGCCTCTATGTCGGCTCCTGGAGCGAGTGGAGCGGCGATTCCTCGCGCCCGGCCGAGACAGGCCCCGCCAACGCTTCCTGACGCCGCTCGCTGGCACCGCTTTGTGGCGCCTGCCGCGATCCTTCAGCGCCAGGCCAGTACCAACAACGAGCACGGCCCCGCCACCTGGTGACGGGGCCGTGCTCGTTGGTCTCTCGGCATCTCGCCGAAGCATCGGTACGTGGTAGAGACGGGTCCTTGCCATCCCACGCAGCCTGGCCCGGTCGGTTTACTGTCTAGCGGCCCGCCTCGCTGGCGCTTGGCTGGCCTGAGGCCGACTGGTCGGAGGTTGTCTTGCCAGAATCTGAGAGGGCAGCGTTTCCCCGTCCCTCCAGGCGGCTGAGCAGCATGGCGTTGGCGGTATTGCCCATCACGTTGAGAGAGGTGCGGAAGCCATCGGTGAAGCGGTCCACCCCGGCGACCACGGCGACGCCCTCTAGCGGTAGCCCCGCCGCCGACAGTACGGTGCTCATGGCCACCAGGCCAGCGCCCGGCACGCCTGCGGTGGAGAAGGAGACCAGCAGGCCGGTGGTAAAGATGGTGGCGGCCAGGGTCAGGGTCACCTCGACGCCGAACAGCTGGGCCACGAATAGCGCGTTGAAGCCCTGGAGCACGGCGGCGCCGTCACGTTTGAGGGCGGTCCCGAAGGGCAGGGCGAAGGCGCTGAGCTGGTGTGGTGCGCCGTAGGCCCGGGCATTGTTGAGGGCGATCGGCAGGGTGGCGTTGGAGCTGGCGGTGCCAAGGGCAAAGCTCAGGGCCTCGCCGAAGTGGCGCAGGTAGGCCAGGGGCCGGGCACCTGTGATCGCCAGCAGCGCCAGATAGAACACCGCCATGGCGCCGATGGCGGCCAGCAGGCCGATCACGTAGAGGCCGAGCTTCAACAGCAGATCGAAGCCTTGGGTGGCCACCACCGAGGCTATCAGCGCGAACACGCCGATGGGGGCGAGCTTGAGCACCATCGACAGGATCTTGAGGGTCACGTCGTAGCCGCTCTGCAGCAGCGAGACCAGCGGCCGGCTCTGCTCCGGTAGTTGGCGGGCGGCCACGCCGACCAGGGCGGCGGCCAGGATGATCTGCAGCAGGTTGGCCTCGGCCAGCGCCTCGAAGGGGTTTTTCGGTACCAGGCCCACCAGCCACTGGGCCAGCGGGGTCGGGTCGCGGGCCTCGACGCCGGCGGCCTGGGCGCTGTCCACGCCGAGTCCCGGGGTCAGCCAGGCGGCCATGCCCATGCCGATGGCCAGAGCCACCGCGCTGGTCAGCACATAGAGCACCAGCAGCTTGCCGGCGTAGCGCCCGACGCTTTCGCTGCGATCGACCTGGGTAAAGCTCAGTACCAGGGCGCAGAACACCAGCGGCACCACGATAAACTGCAGAAGGCGCAGAAATACCTGGCCCAGCGGGGTCAGCAGCTGGGTGTCCAGGACGCCCGCCCACTGGGGCAGGAACAGATTGACGGCACCGCCGGCCAGGATCCCGAGGATCAGGGCCAGCAGTATCTGACGGGTATGGGCCATGGTATCTCCCTGTAGTGGCCTCGATGACGGATGCCCTGTCGCTGTCTATGGCCCTGGCCTGCAACTCGGCCGGACAAGCCGATGACAAGGCGGGTCTTCGGCAGGGGTGTCGATCGATAAGGGGGCACACTATTAGGGCTCGTCGATGTCTTGGCAAGAAGGCCAATAGACCGATTTGTTATGACGTTAAGTGTCTGCCCTGCAATAAAAAAGCGGACGGGGCTGGGCCCGTCCGCTGAGGGGGTTACCTGACGGGCGCGGTGGCGCCCTGGATCATGGTCGGGGCGCGGCCGGCAGCGCCTGGCCTGCCCTCGATCACATATTGGGGTAGTTGGGGCCACCGCCGCCTTCCGGGGCGACCCAGGTGATGTTCTGGGCCGGGTCCTTGATGTCGCAGGT
>DJIP01000109.1:0-9601 GCA_002433675.1 Halomonas halophila | reverse complement strand
GTCTTGCAGTGGACGCAGTTCTGGAAGTTGATCTGGAAGCGCGGCTGACCATCGTCACCCTCGACGACTTCGTAGACCCCCGCGGGGCAGTAGCGCTGAGCGGGCTCGGCGTACTCCGGCAGGTTCTTGTGGATCGGAATCTCCGGATCCTCGAGCTTGAGGTGGCAGGGCTGATCTTCCTCGTGGTTGGTGTTGGACAGGAACACCGAGGAGGGCTTGTCGAAGGACAGCTTGCCGTCGGGCTTGGGGTAGTCGATCTTCTCGAACTCGCTGGCGGGCTTTAGTGCCGCATGGTCCGCAGTGGTGTCATGGACCCTGGGCAGCTTGCCGCCGAGCAACTGATCGAGGAAGTTGTAGGCGCCACCGCCGACGGTGCCGTACTTGTGGATCGCCGGGCCGAAGCTGGCCGTCTGCTCGAGCTCCTTGTAGGCCCAGCTGTCCTGCCACCTGGCCTCGAACGACTTGAGTTCGTCGCCGCCCTCGTTGCCGTCCTTTAGCGCCTTGAACACGCTTTCTGCCGCCACCAGGCCGGACTTCATGGCGGTGTGGATACCCTTGATCTTGGCGAAGTTGAGGGTACCGGCGTCACAGCCGATCAGCAGGCCGCCGGGGAAGGTCATCTTCGGCAGGCAGTTGAGGCCGCCCTTGGCGATGGCACGGGCACCGTAGGCCACCCGCTTGCCGCCTTCCAGATAGCGCTTGAGCACCGGGTGGTGCTTCATCCGCTGGAACTCGTCGAACGGCGACAGGTAGGGGTTCTGGTAGGCCAGGTCCATGATCAGGCCGACCACCACCTGCTGGTTCTCGGCGTGGTAGAGGAACCAGCCGCCATGGGTATTCTTGTCCAGCGGCCAGCCAGAGCCGTGCAGCACCAGGCCGGGCTCGTGCTGTTCGGCCGGCACGTCCCACAATTCCTTGAGACCGATGCCGTAGTGCTGGGGATCCTTGCCCTCGTCCAGGCGGAATTCCCGAATCAGGCGCTTGCCGATGTGGCCACGGGCGCCCTCGGCGAACAGGGTGTACTTGGCGCGAAGTTCCATGCCCGGCATGTAGCCGCCTTTCTCGCTGCCATCGGCGGCCACGCCCATGTCGCCGATCAGGATGCCGCGCACCACGCCGTCCTCGACGATAGCGTCCTGGGCGGCGAAGCCCGGGAAGATCTCGACGCCCAGCGACTCCGCCTGCTCGGCCAGCCAGCGGCACAGGTTACCGGCGCTGATCACGTAGCGGGTGATGTCACCACCGGTGTTGTGCATGCTCTTGGGCACCAGCGCGTTGGGCAGCTTCTGGGCCTTCTCGGCATCCTTGAGCAGGTACAGCTCATCACGTACCGCCGGGGTGGACAGCGGGGCGCCGCGCTCCTCCCAGTCGGGGAACAGCTCGAACAGGGCGCGGGGCTCGAGCACCGCCCCGGACAGAATATGGGCGCCCACCTCGGAGCCCTTCTCGACCACGCAGACGGTCAACTCCTGCTCGGCCTCGTTGGCCTGCTGCATCAGGCGGCAGGCGGCGGCCAGTCCAGACGGACCGGCGCCGACGATGACCACGTCGAACTCCATGGTGTCGCGTTCTACTTGTTCTGCCATCGGGTGCTTTCCTCCTCGGCGTGACGTCGGGGTGCCACCAACGTCGTACAGATTTTAAACGGTCGTTTGCTTCACGGTGTGTCCCATGATAGGCATAATAGCGTCGTCGGGTCATCCTTACGATGGTCGACGCATACCAGTAGCCGACTCGGCACGCGGGGATTGTTGCCAAGGCCCGGCCTGTGGCACATTGAAGGTGCGCACCGAGCCCCTATCAAACGCTTGCATGAAACGCATAAGGGCATAGCGAAAAGTTCTCAATCGTGGTGTCCTCTCGGGACACGCGATGCGTAAATCGACGCGGTGCCAGGCACCGCCAACGTGTTGATGGTTCCTTCCTTACATTCAAGGTTCCCCAGATGAACCAAGCGAGGACAACATGAAAGTACTCGTCGCGGTCAAACGCGTCATCGACTACAACGTCAAGATCCGGGTCAAGCCGGACGGCAGCGACGTTGACTTGACCAACGTCAAGATGGCCATGAACCCCTTCTGCGAAATCGCCGTGGAAGAGGCGGTGCGCTTGAAGGAGAAGGGCGTGGCGACCGAGGTCGTGGCGGTGACCGTGGGGCCGAAGGCAGCGCAGGAGCAGCTGCGTACGGCCTTGGCGCTGGGGGCCGATCGCGCCATCCACGTCGAGAGCGACGAGCGCGTCGAATCGCTGGGTGCTGCCAAGGCGCTGGCCAAGGTGGTCGAGAAGGAAGCGCCGCAGCTGGTCATCCTCGGCAAGCAGGCCATCGACTCCGACAACAACCAGACCGGCCAGATGCTGGCTGCGCTGACCGGCATGGCCCAGGGCACCTTTGCCTCTGAGGTGGAAGTCGAAGGCGAGACCCTCAAGGTCATCCGCGAGATCGATGGCGGCCTGCAGACGGTGTCGCTGAAGCTGCCGGCGGTGGTCACCACCGACCTGCGCCTGAACGAGCCGCGCTACGCCAAGCTGCCGGACATCATGAAGGCCAAGAAGAAGCCGATGGACGTGATGACCCCGGCCGACCTGGGCGTCGAGGTGGCCAGCCGCCTCAAGCTGGTCAAGGTCGAGCCGCCGGCCGAGCGCCAGGGTGGCGTCAAGGTGGGCTCCGTGGACGAGCTGGTGGACAAACTGAAGAATGAAGCGAAGGTGATTTCATGAGCATTCTGGTTCTGGCAGAACACCACGACGGCCAGCTGGCCGACGCCACCGCCCACGTGGTGGCCGCCGCCCAGGCCATCGGTGGTGATATCGACGTGCTGGTCGCCGGTCAGGACGTGGCCGCCGTGGCCGAGGCCGCGGCCAAGCTGGACGGTGTCAGCAAAGTGCGTGTCGCCGACGGCGAGACCTTCGCTCACCTGCTGGCCGAGCCCACCGCCGACCTGCTGGTGGCCCTGGCCGACGACTACAGCCATGTGCTGGCCGCCGCCTCCACCACCGGCAAGAACGTGCTGCCGCGCCTGGCGGCGCTGAAGGACGTGGCCCAGATCTCCGAGATCATCGCGGTGGAGAGCGCCGACACCTTCAAGCGTCCGATCTACGCCGGCAACGCCATCGCCACCGTTCAGAGCGAGGACGCGCTCAAGGTCATCACCGTGCGTTCCACCGCCTTCGACGCCGTCGGCCAGGGTGGCTCCGCTGCCATCGCGCCGGTGGAGGCGAGCATCGACAACAGTCTGTCGAGCTTCGTCGGTGAAGAGCTGGCCAAGAGCGATCGTCCCGAGCTGGGCGCGGCCCGCGTGGTCATCTCCGGTGGACGCGGCATGGGCAGTGGCGAGAACTTCAAGATCCTCGACAACATCGCCGACAAGCTGGGTGCCGCCATCGGCGCGTCCCGTGCCGCGGTGGATGCCGGCTTCGTGCCCAACGACATGCAGGTCGGCCAGACCGGCAAGATCGTGGCGCCGGACCTGTACATCGCCGTGGGCATCTCCGGTGCCATCCAGCACCTGGCCGGGATGAAGGACTCCAAGGTCATCGTCGCCATCAACAAGGACGAGGAGGCGCCGATCTTCCAGGTCGCCGACTACGGCCTGGTAGCCGACCTGTTCGAGGCTATTCCGGAGCTCGACAGCAAGCTCTGAGCGCAAGATGTAGAAATGGGTGTGCCGGCAAAGGCCGGCAACGCTGACAAACGCCGTGGCGGCCAACGCCACGGCGTTTTTATTGGTGGGTGGCTGTCACCGATGTGCATGGCTGCCAACCCCTCGCCAGGCGTGCCGATCCGCTGCCGGACAGGTACGTCGATGCCCTTGCTCGGGAGGTGTTGACAGCGATGATCCCGGGGTAGAGGTACCTTGCTCGCATTGATAACAATTCGTGTTTCGGGTACTGTCGTGGCATTTGACGCGGCGCCCCGAGGCGGCGCGAGAGCAGGTCGGAGGCCTTGGAATGGCGAACAAGCAGATCAACGGGCGGCCCGTCGCCGGGCCATCACAGGCTCGTGCCAGCGATGTGGTGACGGCTGGCGCAGCGGCAAGGAATAGCGTACTGGGTGTCTCCTGTGCGCTGGCGCTGGGCCTGGGATACAGCGGCGCAGCCCTGGCCCAGAACACGGCGGACAATCTCGGCGACGAGGCCCTGGCGGCCCAGACCACCCAGGCCGAGCTGCAGGCGCGGATCGACCAGGCCGACGACGAGGTGCGTCAGCGTATCGAGGCGCTGCGCCAGGCCGAGCAGGAGGCCCAGCGGCTCGAGTCCTACAACCAGGCGCTCGCCCCCCAGCTCGAGCAGCTCAAGGCCACCCTCGAGCAGCGCAGTCAGGGCATGGCCACCATGGCCGAGACCCGCGATGCCCTGCCGGGCCTGTTGAGCGACATGACCCACCGCCTCGACGCCTGGGTCGATCAGGACGTGCCGTTCCTCCATGGTGAGCGCAAGGCTCGCGTGGCATCGCTCCAGGCCTCCCTGTCCAACCCCGAGCTGACCACCGCCGAGAAACTCGAGCGGGTGCTGGCGGCCTGGCGCGCCGAGCTCGACTATGGACGTGATCTCGATGCCTGGCGCGGGACCCTGGAAGATGGCGACCAGACCCGCGAGGTCGACTTCCTGCGACTGGGACGCGTGGGCTGGTACTACCTGACCCCGGATGGCCAGAACGGTGGCGTATGGGACGACGGAGGCTGGCAATCGCTGTCCGCTGCCCAGCGCGACCAGGTGGAGCGGGGCCTGCAGATCGTGCGTGACCAGCGTGCCCCGGAACTGCTGACGCTGCCGCTGACCCAACCGATCGAGGAGCGTTCCTGATGGCGTCTTTGACCGATTCCCTGGTGTCGCTGAACCGGCACACCGCACTGGGCAAGGGTATCGCCCGCCGGCTGGCGCTGGGTACCGCCGTTACCGTGCTGCTGGCCTGCGCTGCCTCGACCACCCTGGCGCAGCAGGACAGCGATACCGATAGCGTACTGTCGAGCTTCAAGCTGGAGCGAGAGGCCGCCGAGGCGCGCGATCAGGCAAGATTGGCCGAGCTGGTGGAAGACAGTGAAGCGCTGTCCGCCGCGCTCGAGGAGGCCGAGGCTCGGCGTGACGCCGCCCGTGAAGAGCGTGAGCGGCTGGAGGCCGAGATGGCCGAGGCGCGCCAGGCGCTGGACGAGATCAGTGCCCAGCGTGACGCCGAGGGCGGCGACCTCAACGCGGTGTTCAGCGCGGTGGCCGGCACCAGTGGTGAACTGAGAGACGATCTTGGCCAGAGCCTCCTGACCCTCGGCGCCGATGTCGATTTGCCGCCGCGGCTGGACGACGACGCCATTCTGACCGTCGCCCAGATCGAGACCCTGGCCGACAGCCTGATGGGGCTGACCGCCGAAACCGGACGGGTAAGTCGATTCGAGGCGCCGGTGGCCGCGGGCAGCGGTGAAGTCGCGCCGCGTCAGGTGACCCGTGTGGGTGACCTGATGGCCTTCGGCGGCGGTCAGTTGCTCGAGCGGGTCGGCGAAGAAGGGCGGCTGTCCGCCCTCGAGCACACCCCGGAGCGCGTCGGCGCGCTGCTCGACGCTTATCAGTCCGGCGATGGCCAGCTGCTGCCGGTGGATCCTGCCGACGGGCGGGTGATCGAGGCGCTGTCGCGCCAGCCCACGCTGCTCGAGCGCTTCCATCAGGGCGGTGCGGTCGGTTATGTGGTGGTCGCCCTGGGCGCCCTGGGCCTGTTGATCGCCCTTGGCCAGTATCTGTACCTGCTGCGGGTCAGCATGACCACCCGTCGCCAGCTCGCCAACATGGATGAGCTGTCCTATGACAACCCCCTGGGCCGCGTGCTCCAGCGCTTCCATGCCTTCGGTGCCGGCCATGCCCCCGAAGCCCTGGAGGCACGTCTGGACGAGTCGATGCTGGCCGAGCAGCCGCGACTCGAGCGCGGCCAGGCGCTGGTCAAGATGCTCGCCGCGGTGGCGCCGCTGCTGGGCCTTTTAGGCACGGTGACCGGCATGATCGTGACCTTTCAGTCGATCACGGTGTTCGGCACCGGCGATCCCCAGTTGATGGCCGGCGGCATCAGTCAGGCGCTGGTGACCACGGTGCTGGGCCTGATCACCGCGGTACCGCTGCTGTTCGCCCATACCGCCATGTCGTCACGTTCGCGTGCCCTGATCGGCACCATGGAAGGCCGCGCCAGCGCGGTGCTGGCCGACCGCCTGGAAGCCGATCGCAAGGCGTTGCAACCGGCCACCGACGCAAAGCAAGGAAGCAGGCGCCATGCCGACGCACCCCTGGCTTGATCCCCTCGTCCGAC
The DNA here is from genome assembly GCA_002433675.1 of Halomonas halophila. GTDB lineage: Bacteria > Pseudomonadota > Gammaproteobacteria > Pseudomonadales > Halomonadaceae > Halomonas > Halomonas salina_B. The sequence continues at coordinate 3,318 of DJIP01000109.1, read as the reverse complement.
TGATCGACGCCGGTGGGCCGGTGCTGGTGGTGATCGCCGTGGTGGCCATGCTGCTGTTCTCGGTGGGGCTCGAGCGCTGGTGGTTCTTTCGCTTCCACTATCGCCCGGCCCGGGCCGAACTGATGCGCCGTTGGGTCGAGCGGCCCGATCACCAGAGCTGGAGTGCCCGCACCCTGCGCGAGGTCTGGGTGACTGAGCTGATCCGACGGCTACGTGGCCCCTTGCCCTGGTTGAAGCTCCTGGTGGTGATCTGCCCGCTGCTCGGGCTGCTCGGCACCGTGACCGGCATGATCACGGTATTCGACAGCCTGTCCATGGCCGACAGCAACCAGGCTCGCGCCATGGCCGACGGCGTTGCCCGGGCCACCTTGCCGACCCTGACCGGGATGGCGGTATCGGTGGTGGGGCTTCTGTTTATTACACGGCTCGAACATATCATTCGGCGCGAGGATCAGCGGCTGCACGACCGCCTTGCCCGCGCCGCGGAGGATGCACATGCGTAGACGTCGACTGTCCGCCGGCGCCGAAGAGGCCAGCGAGGTCAACCTGACCCCGATGCTGGACGTGGTCTTCATCATGCTGATCTTCTTCATCGTGACCACCAGCTTCATCAAGGAGAGCGGGGTGGAGATCGAGCGGCCCGAGTCCAGCGCCGCCTCTTCCCGTCCCGATGTCCAGGTGCTGGTGGCGATCACGCCGGAAGGCGCCTTGTGGGTGGACGGTGAGCCGGTGGACATCCATCGCGTCGGCACCACCGTCGCCGGCATGCTTTCCGATGATGGCTCGGTGGTGATCCAGGCCGATCGCAACGCCGCCACCGGGGTGCTGATCGAGACCATGGACCGGCTGCGCGACGCCGGTGTCGACAAGGTTGCCGTCGCCGCCGAAAGGAGCTCCGACGCATGAGGCGAGTGGTCTCTCTGGCGGCGGGTAGCCTGCTGACCCTGATACTGTTCGCCCTGCTGGCGTTGCTGGTGGTGCCACCGGAGGCCGAGCCTGAGCTACGCGAGGAGATCACCCTGAGCCTGGCCGAGGCGGTGGCGCCCCAGGCCGAGGCCCCGGCGGAGGCCTCCGCTGCCTCGGCATCGGCGCCACCACCGCCTCCGCCGGTGGCCGCTGCGCCGCCGCCGCCGAGCCCGGCCCAGACCGCCGTCAGCGAGATCCAGCTGCCGGACCCTGAGGTGGTGCCGCCGCCGCGGGAGCCCAAGGCGCTGGACAGCGCCTTGCCGGAGCTGACCGAGACGCCGCCCGAACCCGAACCTGAGCCCGAACCTGAGCCCAGGCCCGAACCGAAACCCGAGCCCCGGCCGCAGCCTGCGCCGCAGCCCGAGCCCGCACCACAGCCCGCACCCCAGCCATCGCCCAGCGTGGCCACCAATGCGACCGGCAACACGGGCAGCGCCAGTGCGGCGGGGGCCGGCGCCGCCGCGCCGGCCTCCAACGAGCCAGTGGACGTCGGTACCTCGGCAAGGGCCACGCGCAAGGTGCCGCCGGAGTACCCGCGCCGGGCCCAGCGTCGTGGGCTCGAGGGCTATGTGGTGATGCAATTTATCATCCGCGCCGACGGCAGCGTCGATCGCGGCAGCATTCAGGTGCTCGAGGCCAGCCCCCGCCGGGTATTCGAGGACGCTGCGCGTCAGGCCATCGCCGGCTGGCGTTTCGAGGCGGCGTCCGGGCTTCGGCGAGCGCGCCAACGTCTTGAGTTCCAGTTGAGATAAGAGAGACACCAAAGGGGTCGATCGCCATGGCAGTAGTGTTAAAGACCACCCCGCTGGGGCGCAATCTGCAAGGCGCCTGCGTCGCCCTGGCGCTGGGCCTGGTCGCAGGACTGGCCGGCACGCTGGCGAGTCCTGCGGCAAGCGCCGCGCCGACCCTGGCCGGTGGCATCATCGCCGATCTGAAAGGGCTCGAGCAGCGCCTGGCCGACGACCCGGCCGGGGTCGAGGCCAAGGCCGAGAGCCAGGCCGAGCGGCTCGCCGGTGGCAACGCCTCGGACCGTTGGGCCAGGGCGCTGTACCTGCAGCTTGCCGCCGGCGCGGCGTCGGCCCAGAACCGGCCAGAGGAAGCCGCCGATCACCTGGCCAGCGCCCGCCGGATCGATGGGGTCGAGCAGGCCCAGCGGGATCGCTGGCTGCGCCAGGAGATCGAGCAGCGCATCCAGGCGCAGCAACGTCAGCAGGCGAGAACGCTGCTGGAAGACTGGCTGTCGCGCCACGAGGATGCCGAGGCGCTGTGGACCCTGGCCGAGCTGGCGGCCGCCGACGAGGACTGGGAGGCCGCTGCCGACGGGGTCGAACGGGCCAAGGCGGCGGACCCGCAGCCGAGCCAGGCGCGGCTCGATTTCGCCGGTGGCGTGATGCACAAGAGCGGTCGTCTCGATCAGGCCCTGGCGGCCCTGGAGGCGCGGCTTGCCGCCGATCCGGCCGATGCCGATGCCTGGCGCCGGGCCGCGGCCATGGCCCAGCGTCTGGGTGATCCGCTCCGCGCCGCGGCACTGTGGGAAGCCGGCTGGCGTCAGGGCGCCCTGTCCGGCAACGATGACCTTGAACGGCGTATCGAGCTCCACCTGGCCGCCGGGACTCCCGCCCGCGCCGCCGAGCTGCTCGAACGGGCGCTGGTGGACGGCGTCCTAGAAGACAGCGAGCAGCGTCGCCGCTTGCTGGCCGAGGCCTGGTTTCAGGCACGTGACCATGACCAGGCGCTGGACGCCTGGCAGTCTCTTGCCGAGCGTTCCGACGCTGGCTCGGACTGGCTTCGGTTGGGACAGATTGCCGCAGGCTGGGGCCGCGAACAGACCGCGCGCGAGGCATTGAACCGCGCACTCGCCAAAGGCGAGGCCGAGGCGCAAACCTGGCTGGGGGCGCTGTCCGCGGGCTCCCAGGCGGGGCAGGGGGCGGGTTCTGGTTCTGGCTCTGCCGCCACGGATTCACCTCGACCCTCCGATGAAGGCGCTGGCTGAGGCGGCCCGCTGCCTTGTGGCAAAAATGACCCTCAGCGTAGAATTCGCCCCATGAAGAATTCCAGAAGCCTTATATTGCTGGTCATCGTTCCCGCGGTGGCCGTGGTGCTGCTCGGGGCGGCCATCTTTGGCTCCCAGGCGATGTCAGACAGCCGTCTGGACGATGACGCGCGCGCCGCCCTGGCCACGACGCTCAAGACCTCGGTACCGATCGAGCTCGCCAACTTGCAGGAGGTGCGCTACGGCTATGGCGTGTGCGGCTCCTATCGGCTGGCATCGGACGAAGGCTTTGCTTCCTTCTATCTTGATACCCAGAGCGGCGAGGTGGAGCTGGACGTCAACTCCCGTCGTTTCAATAC
>DJIP01000397.1 GCA_002433675.1 Halomonas halophila | reverse complement strand
AGCTTGAGGGTCACCCCCAGCGAGCCGAGTTCGGCAGGGTGCAGGCGTAACTCGACCTGCTGTTCGCCCGCACCGCCCTGGCTGGACAGCCGCGCCAGGGTCTGGCCGAGCTGTTGCGGCCAGGCGGTCTGGTTGAACGAGAGTACTGCGGTGGTGCCAGGGGGCATGGCCGCAGCCAGGGAGGCGCCAAAGGGGGGCGCGCTGCGCGCCTGTGAGGCGGTGGGCGAGACCACGGCATCCAGCGAGGCGTCGGCCTCGCCCCGGGCAGCGCTGGTGAGGATCTCGCCGGGACGCAGTTCCGCAGCGCCTGACCCCGAGCCCTGGGCCATCCAGCCGTCGGTGCCTGGACCCAGGGCGCCGGGCGCGAGGCCCGCCGGGGTAGCGGGTGCCTGACCTTGTAAATTGCCCTGTAAATAGCCCGGCGCATTACTGCCGGTTGCCATGGCCGCCTGTTGGGCCGCCGAGGGCGCGCGATCCACCGGATGCTCGGCCCTGGGGAGTCGATGCAGTGCCGGGAGCGCGTCCTGTGCCAGACGTGCCTGGGCGGGCGCGTTTTCCATGGTGGCGGTGGCGTCGATGGCGGCGCCCTGCAGTCCAGGGGCCTGATTCTGGGCCTGAACCTGGGCCTGATTCTGAATCTGGGCCGGGAGCTGAGGCGGCGCCGACGGTCCTGACAACGGTGACGTCGAGAGCGACGGCTTGGCCTGGGCAGCGCCGTCCAGCGGCAGTGCCTGCAGATGTCCGGCGGTGGCGCCTTGTGTCAGCAGGGCATGTGTCCCGCCGGGTGTTTGCCCAGCAAGCGCTGCGACGGTTGCCTCCCGGGATGCACCGTTCAGGCCTGGTGCACCGGGCCCTGATGCCGCCAGCTGGCCTGCGTCGGTAGCGGGCTGCCCGTGGGGGCCTGGGGCCGGTGAGGCGGCGGCCAGCAGTGCCAGTGTCCAGTCCTGGGGCTCGCCATGGTCCTGATCGTCGAGCGCCGTGTCGCTGGCCTGGCCATTGGCGGGGCGCCCTGTGCTGTCGAGGGGGGCCGCCTGGCCGCCGAGTGCGGCCAGGCGCTGGGCGAAGTCGCCACCGGTCGTTGCGGCGGCGCCCTTGCTGCCGCTGGCCTGGGAAGAAACCGGGCCGGCCAGGCCCAACAGGGTGAGGTCCATGGTGAGCTCCTTTGAGGTCAGTAACCGCTGGGCATGGCGCTGCCGCGCTGCAGGCGGCTGTTGATCAGGTCGTCGCTGGAGCGCTGTTCCTGGCGGGCCTGGAGGCGCAGACCTTCCTGGGCGCGGCGATCGGCCAGGGTATCGTAGGCGCTGAGGCGCTGTTGTTCGTGTTGCCATTCGCGCTGGCTGTCGCTGACCTTCTGACGCTGTTGCTGGAGCGCCCGTCGCGCGGTGGCGAGGGCGTCGTCCAGCGACAGCAGGAAGCGCTGGGTATTGTGCAGGGTGGCCGGATCGATGCCGCTTCGCATGTTCTGGTGCAGACGCTCGGCGTATTCCTGTCGGTAGTGTTCCAGCGACGACAACTGATCGGCGACCTGACGCTCGTCGCGGCGGGCGCTGGCGAGGTGCTGCATCGCCTGGTCGCGGGCCTCCCGGGCCAGTTCGGTCAAGGTGTCCAGAGGGGTTCTCATGGGGTTCCTCCCAGGGTGGACGAGAGCGCCTGACGCGAGGCCTCGAGGGGGGCGCATTCGTCGATTCGCTGTTGCAGAAAGGCTTCCAGATCCGGATAGCGGCGCACGGCTTCGTCCAGGCGAGGATCGTGGCCGGGCTGGTAGGCGCCCACGCTGATCAGGTCACGGTTACGCTGGTAGCGCGAGAACATCGCCTTGAAGCCCTGGGCCTGGCGCCGCTGGCCGTCGTCGACGATGGCGTTCATGGCCCGACTGATCGAGGCTTCGATGTCGATGGCGGGGTAGTGGCCGGACTCCGCCAGGCTGCGCGACAGCACCACGTGGCCATCGAGGATGGCCCTGGCGGAGTCGGCGATGGGGTCCTGCTGGTCGTCGCCTTCGGTCAGCACGGTATAGAAGGCGGTGATCGATCCTCCACCGGGCTCGGCGTTGCCGGCGCGCTCCACCAGCCCCGGCAATTTGGCGAATACCGAGGGCGGATAGCCCTTGGTCGCCGGGGGTTCGCCGATGGCCAGGGCGATCTCGCGCTGGGCCATGGCGTAGCGGGTCAGCGAGTCCATGATCAGCAGCACGTTCTTGCCGTCGTCGCGAAAGCCTTCCGCCAGGCGGGTGGCGTAGGCGGCGCCCTTGAGTCGTTGCAGCGGCGAGGTGTCGGCGGGGGCCGCTACCACCACGGCACGACGCCGGCCCTCCGGCCCGAGGATGTTGTCGATAAAGTCCTGGACCTCGCGGCCACGTTCACCGATCAGTCCGACCACGATGACGTCGGCTCTGGTGTAGCGCGCCATCATCCCGAGCAGCACCGACTTGCCGACGCCGGAGCCGGCGAACAGGCCCATGCGCTGGCCTCGACCGACGCTGAGCAGGGCGTTGATGGCACGGATACCGACGTCGATCTGTTCCTCGATGGGGGCGCGAGACAGAGGGTTGAGCGGCGGTGTGGCCAATGGCGCGCGGGGGGCGTCATCCAGCTCACCGAGACCATCCAGCGGTGCCCCGGTGCCGTCAACGACCCTGCCCAGCAGGCTCTCGCCCAGCGGAAAGCGCCGCGAGGCGTTGACGCTACCATCGCCCAGGGGCAGCACTCGGGCGCCGGGCATCAGTCCGCTGATCTCGCCAAGCGGCATCAGGAACAGGCGATCGCCGGCGAAGCCGACGACCTCGGCCTCGGCGTAGTCGTGCGCTGAGCCGGCAGCGGTATGATCTGCCGTTCCGGGCAGTTCGATGCGACAGCTATCACCCAGCGCCACCTGCAGGCCGACGGCTTCGATGACCATGCCGGTAGCGCGCACCACGCGGCCCGTTGCCCGTGTCATGGGTAGCGGCTCGACGCGATGGGCGACGGCCTTGAGCGCGTGCTGCCAGCGCTGCTGGTGGACCTGGGGGCCGCTCATGGCGTGTCGTCCTCGTGGGCGACGCGATGATCCTGAGGTTGCTCGGGGGTGTGGCGTGGGGCCCTTCTGCGTACCTGGCGATTCACCGCTTGCCAGCGACGCTCCCAGGTGGCGTCGATATCGCCCTGTTCGCCGCTGACCCGGCAGCCACCACGGTGCAGGCGCTCGTCGGCGCGCAGGGTCCAGCCGGCGGCTTCGAGCTGCTCGCCCAGATGGCGTTCCACCAGGCGCAGATCGAGAGGGTGTAGCCACAGGCGCTGGCGACCCACCAGCGGCGGGTCGGTGTGTAAAAGCCGTTGGACCAGCTCCACCACCTGGCGTGGCCGGGCCTTGAGGGCGTCATCCGCCAGCTGCC
>DJIP01000252.1:14709-24947 GCA_002433675.1 Halomonas halophila | reverse complement strand
CTGGAGGGCCTTGTCGTTGCTGTCGAGACGTCTGGATCTATCGGAGCCTGGATTCTATCGGCGCCTGGCTCAGCCGCCGTAGACGTCATCGATGGTCTTGAGCGGATAGTGCGACGGATAGGGCTTTCTGGCGACGCCAGAGTCCACCGCGGCCTGGGCCACCGCCGAGGTCACCCGCTCCAGCAGGCGCACGTCCACCGGGGTCGGAATGATGTACTCACGGCCGAAGCTCATGGCGTCCTTCTCGTAGGCCTCCAGCACCGCCTGGGGCACCGGCTCCCGCGCCAGGTCCTTGAGCGCATGCACCGCGGCGACCTTCATCTCTTCGTTGATGCGGGTGGCACGCACGTCCAGGGCACCGCGGAAGATGAAGGGGAAGCCGAGCACGTTGTTGACCTGGTTCGGATAGTCCGAACGACCGGTGGCCATGATCACGTCCGGGCGGGTCTCCCGCGCCAGGTCGGGATGGATCTCCGGATCCGGATTGGTGCAGGCGAAGACGATCGGGTCCTTGGCCATCTTGCGAATATGATCGGCGGTCATCAGACCAGGGCCGGACAGACCGATGAACACATCGGCACCATCGATGGCGTCATCCAGGGTGCGCTTGTCGGTGTCTACCGCAAACATCGCCTTGTGCTGGTTGAGGTCCTCACGACCTGTATGGATAACGCCCTTGCGATCGAGCATCACCAGGTTCTCGGGACGAGCACCACAGGCCACCAGCAGCTTCATGCAGGCGATCGCCGCGGCGCCGGCGCCCATGCACACGATACGCGCCTGATCGAGGGACTTGCCGGCGATTTCCAGCGCATTGAGCATGCCCGCCGCCGTGACGATGGCGGTGCCATGCTGATCATCGTGGAATACCGGGATCTTGCAACGCTCGACCAGCGCCTGCTCGATCTCGAAACATTCTGGCGCCTTGATGTCCTCGAGGTTGATGCCGCCCCAGCTATCGGCGATCCGCGCCACGGTATCGATAAATGCCTGGGGGCTCTCGGCGTCGACCTCGATATCCACCGAGTTGATGCCGGCGAAGCACTTGAACAGCACACCCTTGCCTTCCATCACCGGCTTGCTCGCCAGCGGCCCCAGATTACCGAGGCCAAGGATGGCGGTGCCGTCGGAGATTACCGCCACGGTGTTGCCCTTGCCGGTGTAGCGATAGGCGTTTTCCGGGTCCCGCGCGATCTCGCGCACGGGCTCCGCCACGCCAGGACTGTAGGCCAGCGCCAGGTCCTTGGCCGTGGCGGTCGGCTTGGTCAGTTCGACCGACAGCTTTCCGGGAATGGGGAGGGCGTGATAGTCCAGCGCGGCCTGCTTCTTTGCGTCCGTCATGCTTGGTGTCCGGATGTCCTTGTGGAACGGTGGCAACACAATATAGAAAAATATTCCATTTCTCAACACGATTGAGAAAAGCGTCAGTTATACGCCCGTTTCAGGATTTTCGCTGACAATGTCGACAACTTTTGCTGCATTGCACCAACCTGCATCATGAAGAAATATGCAAGGAAGGTGAGCGCAGAGATGGGCCAAGGGTGGCGCTGGCCGCTCATCATTCGGTCAAACACGAGCTGCCGCAGTGACGACGATGTGGCTCAACCAGCATCTTCCTTTGCTGCTTGAAGCCTAGTCGCCCACCGACCGTTACGCATTGATGCAACGCAATAACGAGATCGCTCGAGCGCCCTTCCCTTCGCGCCCTGCCCTCTGCGCTACCCCAGACGCAACGAACCCGCCATGAAGGCGGGTTCGAAGGGGGCATTGCCCGAGCATCGTCGACCAACGATTCTCGCTGGTACGGTCAGCTCCGTACGATCAACGCTTGAGCGCGGCACCGAAACGCTTGTTGAAGCGCTCGACGCGACCACCGGTGGTGGCCTGCTTCTGCTTGCCGGTGTAGAACGGGTGGCACTGAGAGCAGACGTCCAGGCTCAGGTCGTGGCCAGCGGTAGAACCGACCTCGAAGGTGGCGCCGCAGGAACAGGTCGCATTGACCGTCTTGTAATCCGGGTGGATACCTTGTTTCATCGTGAACCTCACTTTTCGGTATGCCGCCACCTGATCCATTGCCAGGCACCGCATACGGGTAATGGCACGGGCACTCACTGGTGCGTCGTCAAGCCCCTGTGCCGGCCGGTGATCCGCTCCCTTCAAGGAAGCGGCGGAGTATTCTAGCAGACTTCATAGTGGAGGCCAATTGGCTGACTCTCCTGCCCCGCGTGTGCTGCGGATCGCCATTCCATCCCCCCTTCGCCGCCTGTTCGACTACCTCCCCCAGGGAGCGCCCCCGCAAGGGGGCTGGTCGCCGGGACTGCGCGTGCGCGTCGAGTTCGGCCGCCGCCAGGTGGTGGGCGTCATCGTCGACTGTCGTGATGACAGCGACCTGCCGCTGGCAAAGCTGAAGCCGATCCAGGCCTGTCTGGACAAGGCACCGCTGCCTGGTGACTGGCTGTGGTTATGTCGCTTCACCTCGCGCTACTACCAGCACGCCCTCGGCGACACCCTGGCCCATGCCATGCCGGTGTTGCTGCGCCAGGGACGCCCGCTGGAGGCACGAGTACGCGAACGCTGGCAGGTCGCCGCGAACGGCGATCCTGCACGCCTGGGCCGAGCCCCGCGCCAGGCCGAACTGCTGGAGATGCTGCGCCAGCATCCCCAGGGCCTCACCACCCAGGTGATCCAGGCGCAGTCCTTCACCCGCGACCAGCTCAAGGCGCTGGAAGCCAAGGGGCTGGTAAGCTGCCGCGAGGAAACCCTCACTGGCCCCACGCCCGACGACAGCCAGGGCCTGCTGGCAAGCCCGGCGCTGGCCCTGAACGACGAGCAGGCCAAGGCGCTGAACCAGCTCCACCAGGGGCTCGATCGCTTTCACCCCTGTTTGCTGCACGGGGTGACCGGCAGCGGCAAGACCGAGGTCTACCTGCAGTTGATCGAGGCGGTAGTGGCCAGGAAGCGCCAGGCGCTGGTGCTGATTCCCGAGATCGGCCTCACCCCGCAGACCCTGGGGCGCTTTCGCCAGCGCTTCCGGGTCCCGGTGGTGGCACTGCACTCGGGGCTGACCGACCACGAGCGTCTGGACGCCTGGGAGGCGGCGGCCAGCGGGCGCGCGCCCATTATCATCGGTACCCGCTCGGCCATCTTTACTCCGCTGGCGCGTCCTGGCCTGATCATCGTCGACGAAGAACACGACGGTTCGTTCAAGCAGCAAGACGGGCTGCGCTACCACGCTCGCGATCTGGCGGTGGTGCGCGCCAAGCGCCACGGTATTCCGCTGCTGCTGGGCAGCGCCACGCCATCGCTGGAGAGCCTGCACCGCGCGCGCACCGGTGACTACGCCCACCTGCGGCTGACCCGGCGGGCCACTCGCCACGCCCCCGCTCGACTGGAACTGGTCGACCTCAAGGGGCGCCCGCGCCGCGGCGGCCTGATTCCACCGGTGATCGACGCCATCAAGACAACCTTGGACGCTGGCCACCAGGTGCTGGTGTTCATCAATCGCCGCGGCTTCGCGCCCACCCTTGCCTGTCATGCCTGTGGCTGGATGGCCGACTGCGACCATTGTGACGCGCGCATGACCTGGCACCGCCAGCCGCCGATGCTGGCCTGCCACCACTGCGACCGCCGCCGGGTCATCCCCGACGCCTGCCCCGACTGCGGCAGCGCCGACCTGCGTCCGCTGGGCAGCGGCACCGAACGCACAGAAGAGAGCCTGGCCGAGGCCTTTCCCGAGACCCCGGTCCACCGCATCGACCGCGACAGCACCCGGGCCAAGGACGCACTCGAGAAGATGCTCAGCGAGGTCCGGCGTGGCGAACCGGCGGTCCTGGTCGGCACCCAGATGCTGGCCAAGGGCCACCATCTGCCCCACGTCACCCTGGTGGTCGTGGTCAACGCCGACGCCGGCCTCTACGCCAGCGACTTTCGCGCCCTGGAGCATTCGGCCCAACTGCTCGAGCAGGTGGCCGGCCGCGCCGGCCGTGCCGCCCACCCCGGCCGCGTGCTGGTACAGACCATGCACCCGGACGACCCCAGCCTTCGCCTGCTGGCCGAGCGCGGCTATGACGCCCTGGCCGAGTCACTGCTGGAAGAACGCCGTATCGCCGCCCTGCCACCGATGCGCTTCATGGCCCTGGTTCGCCTGGAAGGCCCCCGGGAAGACGCCCTGACGGCGCTGGCCCGAGAGATCGCCGGCGAATTGCGCGAGCAGGTACGCAGCCTGGCCCTGGATCTCGACTGCCTCGGCCCGGTACCGGCCCCCATGGAGCGCCGTCAGAACCGCTACCACCTGCAGATCGCATTGATGGCAGAGCGCCGCAGCCAGCTGCATCCCGCGCTCGAATGGCTAGCCCACCGTCTGGAAGCCTGGCCCGAGGCGCGGCGTATCCGCTGGTCCATTGACGTCGATCCGCAGACCCTGAGCTGAAGCACCCACAGGACGAGCGGCTGCGGCGCAGCCGCTGCTTTCTACGCCCGGCGCTCGAATGGCTGGCCCACCGCCTGGAAGCCTGGCCCGAGGCGCGGCGTATCCGCTGGTCCATTGACGTCGATCCGCAGACCCTGAGCTGAAGCACCCACCGGACGAGCGGCTGCGGCGCAGCCGCTGCTGCCCGGCGCTGGAATGGCTGGCCCACCGTCTGGAAGCCTGGCCCGAGGCGCGGCGCATCCGCTGGTCCATTGATGTGGCTCCCCAGACTCTGAGCTGATTGCCGATACGCTGAGGTTTGCCGCCCCGGCCTTTAAAGGCCAGGCGCAATCATCGATAATACGCGGTCTGCCCGCCGACAGGTGCTCCCGCCAGGATTCGCCACGCTCGGCCACCGTGCCACAGGACATAGACGCCTCATGAAAGACACCATCGTTGCGCTGCTGGATGCCGCTCTTGCCGAGCTCAAGCAGCAGGAAGTCGTTCCCCAGGAGCTTTCCCCGGCCTACAAGGTCGATCCGACCAAGGACAAGGCCCACGGCGACTACGCCACCAACCTCGCCCTGATGCTGGCCAAGCCGGCCAAGGCCGCGCCGCGCCAGGTGGCGGAAAAGCTGGTCGCGGCCCTGCCCGAAAGCGCCGCCGTGTCCAGGGTCGAGATCGCTGGCCCCGGCTTTATCAACTTCTTCGCCGCCACCGACGCCGCCGCCCAGGTAGTGCGCCAGGTGCTGGATGCCGGTGACGCCTTCGGCCGCAGCATGGCCGGCGCTGGCGAAAAAGTGCAGGTGGAGTTCGTTTCCGCCAACCCCACCGGTCCCCTGCATGTCGGCCACGGTCGTGGCGCCGCAGTGGGCGACTGCCTGTGTCGCCTGCTCGAGGCTACCGGCTACGACGTCACCCGTGAGTTCTACTACAACGACGCCGGCGCCCAGATCACCAATCTGGCGCTGTCGGTGCAGGCCCGCGCCAAGGGGCTGGGCCCGGACAGCGACGGCTGGCCGGAGGACGGCTACCGCGGCGGCTACATCGAGGACGTGGCCAAGGCCTACCTGGCCGGCGAGACCATCCACGCCGACGACCGCCACGTCACCGCCAAGGGTGACCCGGAGGATCTCGACGCCATCCGCGAGTTCGCCGTGGCCTACCTGCGTCGCGAACAGGATCTGGACCTGCGCGCCTTCGGCGTCGGCTTCGATGTCTACTTCCTCGAGTCCTCGCTGTACCAGCAGGGCAAGGTCGAGGAGACCGCCCGCCGCCTGACCGACAACGGCCACACCTACGAGCAGGACGGCGCCCTGTGGCTGCGCACCACCGACTTCGGCGACGACAAGGATCGGGTGATGCGCAAGAGCGAGGGCGGCTACACCTACTTCCTACCCGACGTCGCCTATCACCTGGACAAGTGGCAGCGCGGCTTCACCAGCGTGATCAACGAGCAGGGTGCCGATCACCACTCCACCGTGACCCGGGTACGTGCCGGTCTCCAGGCGCTGGATGTCGGCATCCCCCAGGGCTGGCCGGACTATGTGCTGCACCAGATGGTGCTGGTCACCCGCTCCGGGGTCGAGGTCAAGCTGTCCAAGCGGGCCGGCAGCTACGTCACCCTGCGCGACCTGATCGACGAGGTCGGCCGCGACGCCACCCGTTTCTTCCTCGCCGCCCGTCGCGCCGACTCCCAGCTGACCTTCGACATCGATCTGGCGCGCTCGCAATCCAATGACAACCCGGTGTACTACGTGCAGTACGCCCACGCCCGGGTCTGCAGCGTACTGCGCAAGGCCGAGAGCGAAGGCCTGGCCTTCGACCACGCCACCGCCATGGCCAACCTGGGCCTGCTCGAGGCAGACCAGGAAAAGGCCCTGCTCAATCGCCTGGCGCGCTATCCCGAGGTGGTCGAGCACGCCGCCAAGGCACGCGAGCCTCAGCAGATCGCCCAATATTTGCAGGATCTGGCAGCCGACTTCCATAGCTGCTACAACGCCTGCAAAGTCATGGTCGACGACAACGCCCTGCGCAATGCGCGCCTGGCGCTGGGCCTGGCCGCGCGCCAGGTGCTGCGCAATGGACTCGACCTGATGGGCGTCGGTGCACCGGAGGAGATGTAAGCCATGGCCACTCGCAAGGCGCCCCCGCGCAAGCGCGGAGCAACCACCAGCCAGAAGCGCAGGCAAGCACCCAAGCAAGCCCGCGGAGGTATCCCCGGCTGGCTGTGGGCCGCCGTCGGCGTGGTCGCAGGCTTCCTGCTGGCCCACCACCAGAACGGTACCGCCCCCTGGCAGGATCCCCGCTCACCGGTGGCGGCGGTGCTGCCCAAGCCCTCCAGCGGCGAGCAGCAGGGCAGCAATGCGAGTGGCAGTGCACAAGGCGGACAGGCCAGCGAAAGCGAGCCTCCGATGCCGACCTTCGAGTTCTATACCCTGCTGCCGGAGTCCGAAGTCATCGCCTCCGATGAGGAGATGCCGGCGTCCACCGCCAAGCGCCCCGAGGCGGCTCAGCCGAGCGAGGACGAGATCTCCGCGGACGATCCCATCGCCGCGGTGATCGCCGCCAACTCCCGCGAAGACGAAGCGTCGTCCACGCCATCCGAGACCCCGCGCAGCGCCGAACGGCGCTACATGTTGCAGGCGGCTTCCTTCCGCGAGGTCAACGATGCCCGTCAGCTCGCCGGGCGACTCAAGGACTTCGGCCTGCTGGCCAAGATCAGTGAGGTCGAGGCCACCGGCGGCGCCACCTGGCATCGCGTGCAGGTCGGCCCCTACAGCGATCGCAATGAACTGTCGCGGGCCCAGGACCTGATGAGCACTCAAGGCATCGAGCCGCTGCTGATCCAGCTGCAGAACTGACGTCGGCACACCTCCTCCTTCTGAAACTACGCCCACCAGGCCCAGAACGTCCCGTCTGGGCCTGGTGCGTGCTGAGCTCCGCTCAAGCACCCATCGTGGCGGTCTCTCTCTTCCTCCTGCTGCGCCGTCATCTCGTCGAAGCGAGCGGCATTCCCGAGCCGCCCGCGCTTGAAATCCTTGCGGCCCGCCCGCACCTACCAGCCTATCGCTTATGCAGAGGGCTCTGCCCCTCGACAGTCACCGGAGGCCTCGGCTTCCCCAAGGAGAACTCTCCATGACCACGATTGTTTCCGTTCGCCGCGGCGACCAGGTGGCATTGGCCGGCGATGGCCAGGTGTCACTGGGCAACACGGTGATGAAGGGCAACGCCAGCAAGGTGCGTCGCCTCTATCACGGCCAGGTGCTTGCCGGTTTTGCCGGCGGCACCGCCGACGCCTTCACCCTGTTCGAACGCTTCGAGGCCCAGCTGGAGAAGTACCAGGGCAACCTGGTCAAGGCCGCGGTGGAGCTGGCCAAGGACTGGCGCACCGATCGCGCCCTGCGCCGCCTCGAGGCGCTGCTGGCGGTGGCCGACAAGAAGGCCTCGCTGATCATCACCGGCAACGGTGACGTGGTGGAACCCGAGCGCGGCATCATCGCCATCGGCTCCGGCGGCAACTACGCCCTGTCCGCCGCCCGCGCGCTGCTCGAGAACACTGAGCTCTCGCCCCGCGAGATCACCGAGAAATCGCTGGAGATCGCCGGCGATATCTGCGTGTTCACCAACCATCACGTGACCCTGGAAGAGCTTTGATCATGACCCAGATGACGCCCCGCGAAATCGTCCACGCGCTGGATCAGTACATCGTCGGTCAGCAGGATGCCAAGCGCTCCGTGGCCATTGCCCTGCGTAACCGCTGGCGCCGCATGCAGCTCGACGGCGAGCTGCGCCAGGAGGTCACACCCAAGAACATCCTGATGATCGGCCCCACCGGCGTCGGCAAGACCGAAATCGCCCGGCGCCTGGCCAAGCTGGCCAAGGCTCCTTTCATCAAGGTCGAGGCGACCAAGTTCACCGAGGTGGGCTACGTCGGCCGTGACGTCGAGTCGATCATCCGTGATCTGACCGAGGCAGCGATCAAGCTGGTACGCGAGCAGGCCAAGGAAGAGGTCGGCCATCGCGCCGAGGACGCCGCCGAGGATCGCATCCTCGACGCCCTGCTGCCGCCGCCCCGTGGCCAGGAAAACGAGCCGCGCGAGGACTCCTCGACGCGCCAGATGTTCAGGAAGAAGCTGCGTGAAGGCCAGCTCGACGACAAGGAGATCGAGATCCAGGTGTCGCCCCAGGCGCCCAACCTCGAGTTCCAGACGCCGCCGGGCATGGAAGAGATGACCAGCCAGCTGCAGAACCTGTTCTCCGGCATGGGCAAGGGCAAGACCGAGACCCGCAAGGTCACTGTCAAGGAGGCCTTTACCATCCTGCGCGACGAAGAGGCCGGCAAGCTGGTCAACGAGGACGATATCAAGTCCCGCGCGGTGGAAGCGGTGGAGCAGAACGGCATCGTCTTCCTCGACGAGATCGACAAGGTCGCCAAGGGCAGCGGTCAGTCCAGCGGCGGCGAGGTCTCCCGCGAGGGTGTCCAGCGCGACCTGCTGCCGCTGATCGAAGGCTCCACGGTGTCGACCAAGTACGGCATGGTGAAGACCGACCACATCCTGTTCATCGCCTCCGGCGCCTTCCACTTGTCGCGCCCGTCGGACCTGATCCCGGAACTGCAGGGCCGTCTGCCGATCCGTGTCGAGCTGTCGGCGCTGACGCCGGACGACTTCAAGCGCATCCTGACCGAGCCGTCCGCCGCCCTGACCCGTCAGTACGAGGCGCTGCTGGCCACCGACGGCCTCGAGGTGCGCTTCACCGACGACGGCATCGAGCGCATCGCCGAGATTGCCTATAACGTCAATGAAGGCACCGAGAACATCGGCGCCCGTCGCCTGCACACGGTGATGGAGCGGCTGCTCGAGGAGGCCTCGTTCAAGGGCTCGGATCTCGGCAATCCGCTGGTTATCGACCGTGCCTACGTCGACTCTCAGCTCGGCGAGCTGGCCATGGACGAGGACCTGAGCCGGTATATCCTGTAACCACCGGCCAAGCACCCTCGATGACCGGGCCGCCGCGCACTGCGCCGCGGCCCGGTCGTGCTTTCGACGCCGCCATCGTTGACGTCAAGGCACGCCAATCGTGCTGCAACAGAGAGGATCGCCATGAGTGCCCCCACTCCGACCCTGGTGCACTACCACAGGAAGGCCCGCGAGCTCGAGATCGGCTACGCCGACGGCTCTCGCCACCGCCTGTCGGTGGAGTACCTGCGGGTATTCTCGCCCTCCGCCGAGGTCCGTGGCCACGGCGGCGACACCGCTACCCTTCAGGTCGGCAAGAAGGACGTGGGCCTTGCCGACATCACCCAGGCGGGCCGCTACGCCCTCAAGCTGCACTTCGACGATGGCCACGACAGCGGCCTTTACAGCTGGGACTATCTGGACTGGCTGATCCGCGAGCGCGAGGCCAACTGGGCCGACTATCTCAAGCGCCTGGACGAGGCCGGCGCCAGCCGCGAGCCGCTGGGCATCGAGATCCGTCAGCTGTAGCGGTCAACACTGCGGCGACAAGCCAGGTGACGGTCAAAGACAAGCCACCTCGGCAAGGCTACAATGGCCGCTGCCAAAGAGCCCCCGTCGGCTCTTCTCGCAATCGCTCACGACTCGGGAGTCCCATGGATAAGCGCACCACCCACTTCGGTTTTCAGGACGTGCCGGTCGAGGAAAAGGCCTCACGTGTCGCCGATGTCTTCCACAGCGTGGCGGCTCGCTACGACGTGATGAACGACCTGATGTCCTTCGGTATCCATCGGCTGTGGAAGCGCCTGACCATCGAACGCTCCGGCGTTCGGCCCGGCCATAGCGTACTCGACATCGCCGGCGGCACCGGC
>DJIP01000252.1:0-14425 GCA_002433675.1 Halomonas halophila | reverse complement strand
TAGCGTACTCGACATCGCCGGCGGCACCGGCGACCTGGCGCTGAAGTTCTCGCGCATGGTGGGACCGCGCGGCAAGGTGGTGCTGGCCGACATCAACGCCTCCATGCTCGGGGTGGGACGCGACAAGCTGATCGACCGTGGTGTCGGTGGCAACGTCGAGTACGTCCAGGCCAATGCCGAATGCCTGCCGTTTCCCGACAACACCTTTGACTGCATCACCATCGCCTTCGGCCTGCGCAACGTCACCGACAAGGACGCCGCCCTGGCCTCCATGGCGCGCATCCTCAAGCCCGGCGGCCGCCTGCTGGTGCTGGAATTCTCCAAGCCCGACAACCCGCTGTTGACCCGTGCCTACGACGAGTACTCCTTCCGTCTGCTGCCGAGGATGGGCGAACTGGTGGCCGGCGACGCCGACAGCTATCGCTATCTGGCCGAGTCGATCCGCATGCATCCGGACCAGGAAACGCTCAAGGGCATGATGGAAACCGCCGGACTCGAGCGCGTCGAATACACCAATCTCACCGGCGGCATCGTCGCGCTGCACCGCGGCATCAAGCTTTGAGGACATGATGGCCTTGACCCCGACCCTGCTGCTGGCCGGCATCGAGAAGACCGTCAACGCCCTGCTCGCACGCGACCCTGCCTCGCCTTCTCGGCTGCGTTCGCTGGCCGGCCAGCGGGTGCTGATGTGCCTGGAGTCCCCGCGTGTCCAGCTGGCGCTGTGCTATCACCCCCAGGGGGTTGACCTGCTCTTGGTAGACGAAATCGATGAAGGCGCCTGGGATGCCATCGTCGAGCTCGACAGCGATACCCTGGGCCGGCTGGCCGGCGGCGCCGACATGGAACGTCTGATGTTCGAGGGACGTCTGGCGGTGCGCGGCAAGATCCACCTGCTCGAGGCGACCCGCGACCTGCTGCTGGATCTCGATCTGGACTGGGAGGCTGAGCTTGCCCGCTATCTCGGCGACCTGCCGGCGCACCAGCTCGCCGAAGGCCTGCGCGGCCTGTCCCGCTGGGGCCTGCGTACCCACCGTGAGCTTTGTGCCGACGTCTCCGAGTATGTCTTCGAGGAGGCCCGCTGGCTGCCCGGCCGCCATCAGCTCGAGGCCATGCGCGAGGCGCTGACCGAGCTGGAGCTGGCCACCGACCGCACCGAGGCACGCCTCAAGCGTCTGACTCGACGGCTGGCCCGGGAGAACGACGCCTCATGATCCTCCGCCCGCTGCGTATCATCTGGGTCGTCACCCGCTACCGTCTCGACACCCTGCTGCCGCTGGAAAAGCTGCCCTGGTGGCTGCGCCTGATATTCACCTGGTCGCCGCTCAAGCTGATTCCCGTCGGCGAGCGCTCCCGCGGCGAACGCCTGCGCCTGGCGCTGGAGTCACTGGGACCGATCTTCGTCAAGTTCGGCCAGATGCTGTCGACCCGGCGCGACCTGTTCCCCGACGACATCGCCAATGAGCTCAAGCGGCTGCAGGATCAGGTACCGCCCTTCCCCGGCGAACAGGCCGAGGCGCTGATCGAGGAATCCCTGGGCGAGCCGCTCGAGATACTGTTCGCCGAGTTTTCTCGTGAGCCGCTGGCCTCGGCCTCGATTGCCCAGGTCCACACCGCCAGGCTGCCAGACGGCCAGGACGTGGTGGTCAAGGTGATTCGCCCAGGCATCGAGCGGGTCATGCGCCAGGACATGGCGCTGATGTACCTGGTGGCACGAGCGCTGAACAAGGTGCCGGAAGCGCGCCGACTGCACCCGGTGGAAGTGGTCCGCGACTACGAGACCACCCTGTTCGACGAGCTCGACCTGACCAAGGAAGCGGCCAACACCTCCCAGCTCAAGCGCAACTTCGACAAGTCGCCACTGTTGTACGTGCCGTCGATCCACTGGCCGCTGACCCGCCACAAGGTGATGGTCCAGGAACGCATTTACGGCGTGCCGGTGGCCGACATCGAAGCGCTCAAGGCCCAGGGTACCGACCTGAAGCGCCTGGCCGAGCGCGGCGTGGAGATCTTCTTCACCCAGGTGTTCCGCGACAACTTCTTCCACGCCGACATGCACCCGGGCAACATCTTCGTCTCCCGCCAGGCACCGTCCGACCCCCAGTACATCGCCATCGACTGCGGCATCGTCGGCAGCCTTACCCGGGAAGACCAGGACTACCTGGCGCGCAACCTGCTGGCCTTCTTCCACCAGGACTACTACGAGGTCGCGGCGCTGCACATCGAGTCCGGCTGGGTGGCCGAAGATACCCGCGCCAACGAGTTCGCGGCGGCGGTACGCACGGTCTGCGAGCCGATCCTCGAGAAGCCGCTCAAGGACATCTCGTTCGGCCAGGTGCTGCTGGGCCTGTTCCAGACCGCGCGGCGTTTCAATATGGAGGTCCAGCCCCAGCTGGTGCTGCTGCAGAAGACCCTGCTCAATATCGAGGGCCTGGGCCGTCAGCTCTACCCGGACCTGGATCTGTGGGCCACCGCCAAGCCCTACCTGGAGCGCTGGATGAAGGAGCGCGCCGGTGCCCAGGGCCTGTGGGAGTCGTTCAAGCGGCAGGCGCCGGAGCTGACCCGGCAGCTACCGGAGTTGCCGGTGCTGGCGCACCAGGCACTGTCCCAGACCGAGAAGCGATCGCGCCAGATCACCCAGCAGGGTGAGGTCATGACCCACATCCTCGGCCAGCTGACCCGCCAGGCCAGGCGAATACGCCGGACCCGACTGGGGCTCGCCCTGGCCGCGGTGGCGCTGGCCTGGCAGCCTTTGTCCGGCTGGCTGTCCGACCAGCCCTGGCCGGTACTGGTGGCCGCGGGCATCGGCACACTGCTGGTGATCTGGAACTGATCTTTTAATGGAATCTTCACCGATGAGCGATATTCTGAACCAGCTCGACGCCGCCCTCAGCGAACGTCGGCACGCCGATCCTGACACTTCCTACGTCGCCTCCTTGCATCACAAGGGGCTGAACAAGATACTCGAGAAGGTGGGCGAAGAGGCGGTGGAGACCGTACTTGCCGCCAAGGATGTTGACGCGGATCCAGCTAGCCGCGAGGCGTTGATCGCCGAAACGGCAGACCTGTGGTTTCATAGTCTGGTGATGCTCTCGCACCTGGGACTCGACCATCGGCAGGTGCTGGATGAACTCGCCCGACGCTTCGGCGTATCGGGGCATGAGGAGAAGGCCTCGCGCCGCTCCTGAGCCTCGGCGGGAACCAACGATTCACGGCGCCTGGCGCCGCATATTGAGGAAGTTCTTATGTTAGGTGGTATCAGTATCTGGCAACTGCTGATCGTGCTCGGCATCATCATCCTGATCTTCGGCACCAAGAAGCTGCGCAACGTTGGCAGCGACCTGGGTGGCGCGGTCAAGGGCTTCAAGAAAGCCGTCAACGAGGATGAGGACAAGACTGACGAGGCCAAGCCCCAGGCCCAGGTCCGTCATGACGAGACCGATACGCCCAACAACACCTACGACGTCGAGGCGGAGCGCAAGCCCGAATCCTCCGACGAACGCAAGTAACGCCACATGTTCGATATCGGCTTTCTGGAACTGCTGATCATCGGGGTGGTGGGACTGCTGGTGCTGGGTCCCGAGCGGCTGCCCAAGGCCGCGCGCACCGCCGGCCTGTGGATCGGACGCATCAAGCGTTCGGTGGCCGGCATGCAGCGCGAGATCAGCGCCCAGCTCGAGGCCGAGGAACTGCGCCAGAAGCTCAAGGAGCAGGAACGCAAGCTGGACGACAGCGTCAACCAGGCCAAGCGCAGCGCCGAACAAGCCAAGCGCAGTGTGGAGTCCATCGCCGACACCCCGAACAAGGGCAACGGCGGACAGGCGGATTCCACCGGCGCCAAGCCAGCCCCGGCCAGCCAGCGGCTGGATGACGCCGTCGACAGCGCCGCAAGCGCCTCGTCGTCCGGCGCCTCAGCTTCCACGCTATCCCGCCCATCAACGCCCAGCGATGACACCGCCTCTTCCGAGCACAAGGACTCCGCCACCCGATGAGCGATACCGGTGACACTCCGCCGTCAAGCCAGGGCCACGCCCCACTGATCGAACACCTGGTGGAGCTGCGCTCGCGGCTGATGCGCGCCGTGATCGCCATCTTGGTGATCTTCCTGGCGCTCTACGCCTTTTCCAACGACATCTACCAGTTTGTCGCAGATCCCTTGATGGAGCTGCTGCCGGAAGGCTCCCAGATGATCGCCACCGAGGTGGCGTCGCCCTTCCTGGCGCCGTTCAAGCTGACCCTGGTGGTGGCGGTGTTCGTGGCCATTCCCTTCGTCCTGCACCAGGCCTGGGCCTTCGTGGCCCCGGGGCTGTACGACAAGGAAAAGGCCCTGGCCCTGCCGCTTCTGGCCTCGAGCGTCCTGCTGTTCTATCTCGGTGCGGCCTTCGCCTACTACGTGGTCTTTCCCCTGCTGTTCGCCTTCTTCACCCAGACCGGGCCGGAGAACGTGCAGGTGATGACCGATATCAACCAGTATCTCAATTTCGTGCTGAAGCTGTTCTTCGCCTTCGGTATCGCCTTCGAGATCCCGATTGCCACCTTCCTGCTCATCCTCACCGGCGCCGCCAGCGTCAAGAGCCTGAGTGCCAAGCGCCCCTACGTCATCCTCGGCTGCTTCGTCATCGGCATGCTGATGACGCCGCCGGACGTGGTCAGCCAGAGCCTGCTGGCGGTGCCCATGTACCTGCTCTACGAGGTCGGACTGCTGTTCGGCCGGCTGGTCAAGAGGCAGAGCAGCGACGACGAGGAAGCGCCGGACGAGGCGTGATCCGGACACCGACACAAGCGCCGGTCGTCAACAAGCACAAAGCCCGAGGCATTGGCCTCGGGCTTTGCTTTTCTTACCGTTCTCGCAGCGGTGGTGTTCACGGCGCCTGGACGCTGAGCAGCCATCGTCCGACGCCTCAGCGGGGCCTGGCCCCGCTGGTGACGGCGCTCAGGTGTTGACGTCCATCATCTCGTCGATGCGATCCACCAGCTTGTTGATGCCCAGCGCCGCCTCGCTGATGCGGGTGGCCAGCATATAGGCGGGGGTGGTCACCAGGCGATGTTCGAAGTCCACCACGATATCGTCCACCGCACAGCTGCGATGCAGGCCGCCCATGGCGCTGATGCAGCCACACACCTCAGGATCGGTACCGATGGTGACGGCGATGCCCGGCCCCAGCACCTTGGGCACCAGCACCGGCGCGATGCACATCAGGCCGATCGGCTTGCGCGCATCGTGAAACTCGATCAGCAGCTCAGCCAGATCCTCGTGGACTTCCATCTCGGACTTGGCCGTGGCGTAGTTCGAAAGATTCTTGGCCACCCCGAAGCCACCGGGCAGGATCAGGGCATCGAAGTCCGATGCCGACAGCTCATCCAGCGGCGAAATCTCGCCCCGGGCCAGGCGGGCGGACTCGACCAGCACATTGCGCGTCTCCTCGACGGCCTCCCCCTGGTGGTGGTCGATCACCTCCTGGTGAGCGATATCCGGGGCAAAACAGCGATAGGCGATGCCCAGCTGGTCCAGGCGCAGCAGGGTCAGGGTGGTCTCGTAGATCTCGGAGCCATCCTGTACGCCGCAGCCCGACAAGACGATCGCTACCTGTTTACTCATGTCATTCTCCTTTATAGCGCGTCGCGAACGGGGCCGGACGCGGCCAAGACTGCCACTACTCTAGAGAGTCGCCACGGGTGCGACAAGACGCGACTTTCGACGAACGGGAGAGGAGGAATATACTCAATCAATGTCATGCTTTTGTCATGAAGTGCCACCAGACTAGCGCGTGGCGCCGAAACCTTGCTTCCGTGGAGTGCCATCTTGAGTGCCATTACCCCTCGTCTTTACCCCGCCAGCCGTCCTCGCCGCATGCGCAAGGACGACTTCTCCCGCCGCCTGATGCGCGAGAACCAGCTGAGTGCCGACGATCTGATCTGGCCGGTCTTCGTGCTTGAAGGCGAGGGCCGCCGCGAGGCTGTACCGTCCATGCCCGGGGTCGAGCGCCTGTCGCTGGACCTGTTGATCGAAGAGGCCCGCGAGGCCGTCGAGCTGGGCATCCCCGCCATCGCGCTGTTTCCGGTGGTCGACGCCGACAAGAAAAGCGAGCTGGCGGAGGAAGCCTACAGCGCCAGCGGCCTGGTCCAGCGAAGCGTGCGCGAGCTCAAGGCCGCCCTGCCCGAGCTCGGCGTGATCACCGATGTCGCCCTGGACCCCTACACCAGCCACGGACAGGACGGCATCCTCGATGAAGACGGCTATGTGGCCAACGACCGCACCGTCGAGACCCTGATCAAGCAGGCGCTGTCCCATGCCGAGGCCGGGGCCGACGTGGTCGCCCCTTCCGACATGATGGACGGGCGTATCGGTGCCATCCGCGAACTGCTCGAGCGTGAAGGCCTGCACAACACCCGCATCATGGCCTACAGCGCCAAGTACGCCTCGCGCTACTACGGCCCCTTCCGCGATGCGGTGGGCTCGGCGGCCAACCTGGGCAAGGCCGACAAGTCGACCTACCAGATGGACCCGGCCAACAGCGACGAGGCCCTCCACGAGGTCGCCATGGACATCACCGAAGGCGCCGACATGGTGATGGTCAAGCCCGGCATGCCCTACCTGGACGTGGTCCGCCGGGTCAAGGACGAGCTGCGCGTGCCCACCTACGCCTACCAGGTGAGCGGTGAATACGCCATGCACATGGCCGCCTTCGACAACGGCTGGCTGGACGCTGACACTGTCATCCTCGAGTCGCTGATGTGCTTCAAGCGTGCCGGCGCCGACGGCGTGCTGACCTACTTTGCCAAACGCGCGGCCAGGCTATTGGCCCGCTGATCACGGGAAGGAGCGGCGCCCTTCCCGAGCCCCGATGAGGAACCACCATGGAAGACGCGCAGAGCGACAACGCCACGATTGAAAACGCGGCCCTGGGCAAGTCCGACGTCTCGATGAACGACGCGCCCCAGGCCGATACCCCGGTGCCGCGTCTCAATCAGACGCGCACCGGCATCAAGCCCAAGGCAATGCCGGACCCTGAGGCCGACCTCACTGACCCGAGCCTCTACTTCAATCGCGAGCTGTCGCATCTGCAGTTCAACATCCGGGTGCTGGAACAGGCGTTGGATCAAGCGCACCCGCTGCTCAACCGCCTGATGTTCCTGCTGATCTTCTCTTCCAACATGGACGAGTTCTTCGAGATACGGGTGGCCGGGCTGAAGAGCCAGCTGGCCCTGGGCGACGACACCACCGGTGCCGACGGCCGCAGCCCACGTTCGGTGCTCGACGAGATCTCGAAGATCGCCCACGAGCACGTGGAGCGTCAGTACCGCATCCTCAACGAACAGCTGATCCCTGCCATGGAAGCCCACAACATCCGCTTCCGTCGGCGTGGGGACTGGACCAAGCAGCAGCGCAAGTGGGTCCATGATTACTTCTCCACCGAGATCATCCCGGTGGTCAGCCCCATCGGGCTGGACCCCTCGCACCCCTTCCCGCGGCTGGTCAACAAGAGCCTCAACTTCATCGTCGAACTCGAGGGCAAGGACGCCTTCGGCCGCGAGGGCGGGCTCGCCATTCTGCCGGCGCCACGCTCTCTGCCCCGGGTCATCGCACTACCGGAAGAGCTGTGCGAGGAAGGCTTCACCGAGTATCTGTTCCTGTCGTCGATGATCCACGCCCACGCAGACGAGGTGTTCCCGGGGATGAAGGTCAAGGGCTGCTATCAGTTCCGGCTGACCCGCAACGCCGACATGACGGTGGACCCCGAAGAAGTCTCGGACCTGGCCTCGGCCCTGCGCGGCGAACTGCTGGCCCGGCGTTACGGCAGCGGCGTGCGCCTGGAGGTGGCCGACAACTGCCCCGAGGAGCTCTCCGACTTCCTGATCAAGCAGTTCCAGCTCGAAGCCAGTGACCTCTACCGCGTCAATGGCCCGGTCAACCTGACCCGCATGATGTCGGTACTGGGTGACGCCGACCGGCCCGACCTGATGTACCGCTCCTTTACCCCCGGCGTGCCCAAGCAGGTCAAGCAACCCAACTCCATCATGCAGTCGATGCAGGAAGGCGACATCCTGCTGCACCACCCCTTCCAGTCGTTCACCCCGGTGGAGGACCTGCTGCGCGAGGCCGCCCGCGACCCCGACGTGCTGGCGATCAAGCAGACCCTGTATCGCACCGGTGCCGACTCACCCATCGTCAACGCCCTGGTCGAGGCCGCCGGCCATGGCAAGGAAGTGACGGTGGTCATCGAACTGCGCGCCCGCTTCGACGAAGCCGACAACCTGGCGCTGGCGTCACGCCTGCAGGAGGCCGGCGCCATCGTCATCTACGGGGTGATGGCCTACAAGACCCACGCCAAGATGATGCACATCGTGCGCCGCGAGAAGGGCGCGCTGCGCCACTACGCGCATCTGGGCACCGGCAACTATCACTCCAAGACGGCCAAGCTCTACACCGACTACAGCCTGCTCACCGCGGACCCGGTGCTGTGCGCCGACGTCCACAAGGTGTTCCAGCAACTGTCCGGCATGGGCCGCACCCGCCAGATCGAAAAGCTGCTCCACGCTCCCTTCACCCTGCACGAACGGGTCGTGGAAATGATCGAGCGGGAGGCAAGCTACGCGCGCAAGGGCAAGCGCGCCCATATCATCGTCAAGTGCAACTCGCTGACCGAGCCCAAGCTGATCCAGGCGCTCTACCGCGCCTCCCAGGCCGGCGTCGAGTGCGACCTGATCATTCGCGGCATGTGCTGTCTGCGCCCCGGTTTGCCCGGCATCTCCGAAAATATCCGGGTGCGCTCGGTGATCGGTCGCTTCCTCGAACACACCCGGGTGTTCCACTTCCATAACGACGGCAAGCCCGAGATATGGGGCTCCAGCGCGGACTTCATGGCGCGCAACATGTTCCATCGGGTCGAGACCTGCTTCCCGCTGCTCGACAAGAAGCTCGCCGCCCGGGTGCGCAAGGACCTCGAGACCTACCTGGTCGACAACTGCCAGAGCTGGCTGCTTCAGGCCGACGGTACCTATATCAAGCAGGACCCGGGCGAGGCCGCACCGATCTCCGCCCAGGAAACGCTGCTGTACGCCTACGCCGCCCGGGCTTGAGTAACGCCCCGCATTGACGCGCCATCGGCGCGTCGATAGCACCACCCAGGCCCCTCGCCAGCGACGCTGGCGAGGGGCTTTTCATGCTGTCGTCATGCAGTTCTGACGGCTGCCGGGCGTCACTCGACCAGCGCCTTGGCCGACCCAGGCGGTTGCTGGACCAACCGCCTCCCGCTTCAGGCTGCCGATCATCCAGCCCTGGACACCCAGACCCTGGACAAAACACCCCGGCTGCCTGAAAAGGGAGCCGGGGTGCTGGGTCGGCGCAAGACGCCAGGCGTCGGAAACGCCCCTCGAGATTGCCCGAAAGGCCGACGCAAGCCGATACCTTTCGGACAAGTCCTAGACGCCGATCTGGCCGCCGTCTTCGCGCTGAATCACCACTGTGGCGGCGCGCGGACGCACACTGGCATCAGGCGCCTGAGTCGCGTCGTCGCTGGCCGGCCAGTTGCCCGGATGCTGGATATTGATAAACAGCGCGGTCTTGTCCGGCGTGGGGAAGATGCCGGTGACCTCGCAGCCGTTGGGGCCCACGCAGAAGCGCTTGAGCTTGTCCTGGTTGGCGCCGGAGATCACCGCGGCGGCGCCGTCGGCACGCTCGAGCTCCGCCGGCACGACCGCCAGCACCTGGTCATTGGTGCTCTCGGTGACGCCCTCGTAGCCGTTGTCGGTCTGGATCCACAGAATGCCCTGACCGTCGCCGCGCTCATCGAAGTAAAGCCCATCGGGACTGGCAAATTCGTTGTCGGCGGTCAGCCCGGACAGGTTGTCCTGGTCACTAGCCGCGGCCCCGAACACGAATACCTCCCAGTCGAAGGCGGTGGCATCGCTGCCCTCGCGCCAGCGGATGATCTGACCGGCCTCGTTGTTCGCCCGCGGGTTGGCCGCATTGACCGGTGCCGTGGCGTAACCGTTGCCCAGCGCGGTGATGTTGTCGCCGTCGCCGGTCAGGGTCGCCTCGGTGCCGTCTTCGGTACGCTTCGAGTTGTTGGTCAGGGTCATGTAGACCTCGCCGGTGGACGGGTCCACCGCGCCCCACTCCGGGCGATCCATCGGCGTGGCGCCCATCAGGTCGGCGGCGTCACAGGTGTGGATGATGATCCCGGCCAGGTCATCGGCATCGAGTTCCAACGCCTCGGCCAGGGTACGGCCATCCTGGGTGGTGGCGTCCGGCGTCAGCGGCAACCACTCGCCGCTGCCATCGGCGTTGAAGCGAGCGACGTACAGGGTGCCGCTGTCCATGTACTTGTCACCAATCGCCAGGCGATCGGCCTCGGCGCCGGGAGCGATGGCATCCGCCGGGTCCCAGGCCGCCTCGGAGACAAACTTGTAGATGTACTCGTTACGCGAGTCGTGACCGGAGTAGAACACCACCGGCTCGCCTGCTACCAGCTTGCCCGGCCAGCAACCCTCGTGGCGGAAGCGGCCCAGCGCCGTGCGCTTGATCGCCTGCCTGCCGGTGTAGGGGTCGATCTCGACGATATAGCCGAACTGACGCGGCTCGTTGCGGTAGTCACCGCTGGCGTCGTCGGCGACGGGGTCGCCGATCAGACGGGTAAATTCGTCGTCGCGTTCGCTGTCATCGCCCGCGGCGGTCTCCCAGCCGTAGCGCCCGCGCCCGCTGGCGATGCCAAGTCGGTCATCGTCCAGCGTACGGCCTTCGTTCTTGACGAAGTAGGCCGGCCAGTTCTCCTCGCAGGTGAGGTAGGTGCCCCAGGGCGTGTAGCCGTGGGCACAGTTGTTGTTGGTGCCGCGTGCCTGGGTACCACCCGGGGAATACCTGGTCTTGACGTAGTCGCTGCCCGCCACAGGCCCTGACAGATGCATCGGGGTGGCGCTGGTGTAGCGACGGTTATGGGCGGAACCCTTGACGTGGCTCCAGCGACCATCGGCATCCTTCTTCACCTCGACCACGGTCACCCCGTGGGCGTTGATTTCGGTGCGCACCTCGTCCGCCGGGCGCTTGCCTTCGGTCATGTTGGTGGGGCCGCCCTGGGGCGCCCACAGCGCGTTCTCGTCGATGTATTCGTTGTTCATCACCAGCAGGAAGCGCTCGGAGGCCGTGCTCTCATCCAACGCGAAAGGATGCATCCCATCGTGATGCATGCCGACGCTAGCGGCCTGGGCCTGGGGCGTCATCGTCAGATCCTCGCTCCACTCGGGGGCGCTGTCGTCAAGCGGCGTACCCCAGGGCACCAGCACCTGGGCGGTATAGCCCGGCGGCACCACCACGGCGTCGCTGCGCGAACCAGCGATCGACTCGAAGGCCAGCGCCAGCGGCGTCTTGGCCATCCCTGACGACTGAGCGTTGGCGAAGGCCGAGAGACCAAAGCTTCCCAGCATCGTCATGGCCGCCATGCCCATGCCGCCCTTCATCACCGCTCTCCGGGAAAGTCGGCGGTCGAGCACCGAGGAGAAGGGTTCATTACGGCTGGGGTTCAACAGACGATGATCTTCAATTTCCTTGCTCATTGCGCAGTCCTCTTCTAGCAGCCCTCGATTCGCCGTCAAGGCGTGGGCTGTCGGTGCCAGTCACTGTTGCCGGCCGCCGGTATCGGAGGGAAAGTCGATCACAGGGGCGACGGCGGTCCGCCGACAACACTAGGTAGTCCAGATGACACTCGTATGACGATAGACGAGGTTGACGCAGAGCACAGGAAGTAGCGCTATTGTAAAAAGGGTAACAGTTGGTGAAAGAAAATGGCTTTGCTCGTCGACACAGTGCACCAACAATCGCTATCGACAGGACCAGAACCATGTGGAATCTGGGACACCGACATCAGCGCATACTTCTTATGCCCCAACGCGCCCCTTCAGCCGACGAAGATCCCGAGCCTCGTTGGTACTGGGTCCACTGTGTCGATCAACAGAGTCTCGACCGAGGCAGCGCCGCCAATGTTCATTCGCTTTCATCCCTCGACCAGGCACTTCCCTGTTGTCTGGTCGTACCGCCACAATCGGTCACCCTGGTGACGCTGGACGGGGATCTGGTCGAGGCGGTCGACAACAGGGAGTCGCTGGATGAATTGGTTGAACGGGAGCTTTGCGTTATACCGCACACTCTCGCACTACATGTGCTCTATCGTGATGACAGCGCCCTGGATGTGATGGTGGTGCAGCGTACCCTGCTGGCCCAGTGCAGCCGGCGCCTGAGACGCCATCACCTCTCGCCTCGCTGGTGGGCCAGTGCCTTCCAGGGTCTGCCGCCTCCCGAACCCGATACCCTGGGCGTACTGCCCTGGGGCGACGACTGGATGCTGAAGTGGCGCCACCCCGAGGCCCCGGAACGGGAACGCTGGCTGTGCTGGCCCAAGAGCCAGGACATGGAGGACCTGAGCGACCTTCTTCCGGAGCGTCTGCGCGAGTCGCCCTGGAATTGCCCCCTGGCGCCCCTGGCCGTCAACGGCCTCGACTGCCTGGACTTCTGTGCCCGCCACCTGCCCGTGGATCTGCCGCTGGTGCCCTCGGACATCGAAGGCGAGGGTCAGCCAACACAGAGAGAACCCGAGCCCGCTTGAGGGAGTTCTTGAGACGGACCTCGCACCGGTTGAAACAGCCCTGCCACCGACGAGGCCCGTCCAGCCGCCCGTCCCCGATGATCCAGGCCGGTCGCAATGGACGACGAGGATGGCCCGGCAGTGTTCGGGCGGGCATACTGAAGGCGAGAACACTGAACGGGAAATTGTTGTGAAACGGGCCATGCCAAGGATGCGGTCTGCTCTACTCGTCACGGCGCTTGCCATGACGCTTGTTACGCTCAGCGGCTGCGCCGCCTTCGCCCCGGCGCCACCGAGCCATCAGGACAATCTGTGCGAAATCTTCCGCCAGCAGCCGGACTGGTACGACGCTACCCAGGCCTCCTATGAAAAGTGGGGCACGCCCCCCTGGACCCAGATGGCCTTCATCAAGCGCGAGTCGTCGTTTCGCAGCCATGTCAGGCCGCCGCGTACCAAGTTGCTGGGATTCATTCCCTGGACGCGCCCGTCCTCGGCCTACGGCTACGCCCAGGCCCAGGACCCGGTGTGGGGCGAATACGATGACGACGCCGGTGGACTGTTCGCCAGTCGCACCGACATGGACGACGCCACCGACTTTATCGGCTGGTACAACGCCCGTACCCGACGTATCACCGGCGTATCCCTCTCCAACCCCGAACACCTGTACCTGGCCTACCACGAAGGCCAGGGCGGCTATCAGCGCGGCAGCTATCGCGCCAAACCGGCGGTGCAACGCGCGGCGCGGGAGGTTGCCAGCACCGCTTCTCGCTACCGCAGCCAACTGGCAGCCTGCGAGGCGGAATTCCGCTGCGACAGCTTCTATCAGGTATGGCCCTTCTGCCGCTGAGTCAGGTGGCCACCCGCTATGCCTCCCGCTACCGCAGCCAACTGGCGGCCTGCGAGGCGGAGTTCCGCTGTGACAGCTTCTATCAGGTCTGGCCCTTCTGCCGCTGAGTCACGACCCCACCCACGGCGCGAGCCAGGTACACCGGACATAAACGACCAGAGGCCCGAAAGGGCCTCTGGTCTGGTTTGATCGCATCGTCGGGTTGTTCAGCCCTGCTTATGCTCTCTCCTGCTTATGCTCTGCCCTGCGCGAGGCGCTCGGCCGCCAGGCTCAACAGATGCTCGGTGGTCTCCCAGCCGATGCAGGCGTCGGTGACCGAGACACCGTAGCGCAGCTTGCCGGGCTCCAGCGGCTGCTTACCTTCGTTCAGGTGGCTTTCGAGCATCACCCCGATCAGCGAGGTGTCACCGGCCAGACGCTGGGCCAGCACATCGAGCAGGACTTCGCTCTGGCGGCGATGGTCCTTGCGTGCGTTGGCGTGGCTGCAGTCCACCATCAGCCGTGGCGGCAGGCCGGCGCCGATCAACGCCTTTCTGGCGGCGGCGACCGCATCGACGCCATAGTTGGGCTCACCGTGGCCGCCCCGCAGCACCACATGGGTGTGGGGATTACCGGCGGTCTCACGCATGACCGGCTGCCCCTGCTCGCCCACCGCGAAGTGCTGGTGGGGATGGGCGGCCGAGCGCATGGCGTCCAGTGCCACCTGGACGTCGCCGCTGGTGGCGTTCTTGAAGCCGACCACCGCGCCGATGCCACTGGCCATTTCGCGATGCAGCTGGGACTCAGTCGTACGTGCGCCGATGGCGACCCAGGCCAGCAGGTCCTCCAGGTAAGGCGCGATCATCGGCTGCAGGATCTCGGTGGCCACCGGCAGACCCAGCTCGACGATCTCGCGCATCAGCTGGCGCGACAGTTCGAGCCCTCGCGCCATGTCGCCCTTGCCATCCAGGTCCGGGTCATAGGCCAGACCCTTCCAGCCCACGGTGGTGCGGGGCTTCTCAAA
>DJIP01000101.1 GCA_002433675.1 Halomonas halophila | reverse complement strand
CAGACCAGCGAAGACCTGGTGCCCAGGGCCCGCTGGCTGACCCAGTGGCTGGCCCAGTGCACCCAGGCAGCGCTGCTGGTCCAGCACGCGCCCCACGAGGTGGCGGACACCTTCTGCCGCACCCGCCTGGGCCAGCACCCGAGCCCGGCCTATGGGGTGTTGCCGACGGCAAGCCCGCTGGACGCCATCCTCCATCGCTCGGCGCCAGCATGAACCGAGACCGTCGGTGGCCTTATCCCGCCAGCACCCTCAGCGCCAGTCCCAGCAGCAGCACGCCGCTGATCCGATTGATCCAGTGAGCGCGAGCCTGGAGCCAGGGCAGCACGCGGGAGTGCGACAACCCCAACGCCACGATGACGTACCAGCCACCGTCGATCAGCATCGCCGTCAGCACAATGATGGCACGCTCGATCGAGGACATTTCGGGGCTGACAAACTGACTGAGCAGCGCGACGAAGAATAGAATCAGCTTCGGATTACCCAGGGCAACCAACAGCCCTTCCCTCGCGGCGACGCGGTGACTGGCGGCGGTGGGTCGGGCGCCCAGCGCTCCGCCACGCCCGGCCCGCAGCGCCTTTATGCCAAGCCAGGCCAGATACAGTGCCCCACCGATCGTGATCACGCGAAAGGCGGCGGGATGGCGCTCGATCACCTCGCCCAGTCCCCAGACGGTCAGCAAGGCGTAAAGGCCGACGCCCAGCGCATGGGCGATCGCCGCCACCACCCCGGAGGTGCGCCCCCCTCCCAGGGTATGGCGAAGCACCAGGGCCAGACTTGGACCCGGAGACATGGCCCCCATGGCACAGATGGCGGCCAGAGACATCCACAATGACAGCGGCATCACATTCCCTCGTGAGAATTCCGATGGACTAGACGACGAATGGCGCATAGTTCAGCGTGCTGACACCTACAACCCACGGCATACAGCGGCCATCCTTTGCGACCTGCATCAAGAAAACCATTCTTTGGGAATGACAAAGTTCACGCCCAATGGTCATTTACAAGCATATTAGTATCGATAACGATACTAATTTGGCACCACCAAAAAAAGATAACGATCAATCATCGCATGGGAACAGGGAGGGGACGATGTCTGCCCTTCAGGAAGGTCCGATCGTCCGGCTGATCACGCACCCCAACGTGCAGTCGCAGTTGTTCACCCATCACCTGAGCCAGGTACTCGACTGCCAGGTCAGTCCTCTTGCCCCGGAGGCGGTATCCGGCCTGGAAGCGGAACTGTCGAACTCCCCTCCCGGTGTGCAACTGTGGTTACTGGACGCCGATCAGCTGTCACACAGCGACATGCATCGCTGCCACGAGCTCAAGGCACAGTTTCCCGACATTCTGCTGGCGGCGTTCAACCTGGCCAACCAGGAACAAGCCGCTGAATTGCTGGCGTCATTGCACCTTCAGGGCATCTTCTATCGCCGCGACGAACTGGACAATATCTGCAAGGGGATCATCCAACTCCTCGATGGCGCCCTGTGGATGTCGCGTCCGCTGCTTCAGCAGATGTTCGAATACTTCCGACGACAACAGTTCAACACCTACCGCCCCGTCGCCGGCCTGACCCAGCGGGAGCTGGAAATTCTCGGCTTCATCGGCAACGGCGCCTCCAACCAGGATATCGCCACCCAGCTGTTCCTCAGTGAGCACACGGTCAAGTCTCACCTGTACAACATCTTCAAGAAGATCAAGGTGCATCACCGCGCCGAAGCCGCACACTGGGCGCGCAAGCACCTGGGCATCCCGCCACCCATGACAAAGAATTCTCATCGCAACCGCCTGCCCAGGGAGCTCGAGCCTCGCTGAACCGATCGCCACCTGGCCTTGCGGCCAGGCTCACTGCAACGAGAAAAACATCGTCGCCCCGGCACCACTGCTGGAAGAGGAAGAACGATTACCGCGCCCGGTGACCAGCACCTCCAGCCGGCCCCCGGACGCCTGCTGGATGACGGTCATGCTGAACCTTCCGTCGGGCAGGCGTTCTACCCGCGGCGCTCGTCCCGTCCAGCTTCCGCTCCTGTGGTCCTGCCCTGGCCCCGTCCACTCCCACTGAGCGGTGTACGGAATGCCCTGGGTCCCTGAGAACCTGACGACAATATCGGCCACGGCAATGCCTGTGGCCGCGAGGGATAGCCCCAGCCCGAGAACACACCCTGCGAACAGGTGGGTGAATCGGCCCATCCCCTCCTCCATTGTTCATCCAGGTGATGCCACAAGCCGCGGCTGTGTCTCACCCTGGACCTTATGCAGATGTCGACGAGATCAGACACTTTTTAGAGACGAGCGCAGGCACTTTTTAAACAGGCCCATTAGACAAGCCCCGCGATTCAGCCAAGCCTAGCGATGAAACTGACGCTCCCGCTCCGGCTGCCACAGTATCTCTTCCACCCGCCAGCGCCCTGGCTTGCCCAGTGCCAACTGGGTCGTCCACTCTTCCCCGACCCGACGGGTCAACAACTCGGCGCCCAGCGGTGCCATTACCGATAGGCCATCCTCGGTCGTCGCCAGCGCATGAGGATAGACCAGCGTACGCGTCAATAGCCGGCCCGTGTCGACGTCCCTGAGCACCACCTTGCTGTTCATGCTGACCACGTCATCGGGCATCTCGTCCGGGTCGCGAATCTCGGCACGCTCCAGTCGCTCTTCCAGCAGGTCGGCGGCAGCCCGTTCGGTTCCGCAGGCTTCATCGATCAGGCGCTGTAAACGCTCCGCATCAAGACGGTTGGCAAGTCTCAACGACATCCTTGGCACCTCACTGCTAAACGGCGGCCTGCGTCGAAAACAGGGATCGAGAATCAGGCCTGGCAACAAAAAAAGCCCTCCCCGATATAGGGAAGGACTCGTATCAGTTTCAGCATACGACAACTTCTAAAAATAAGAAACTTCTTATATTAAGCTCGCACCAGCTACACCCCTTGCCTGGACAACATTCTGTCCTCTTCGTCGCATCAACAAGCGCGGACGCAGTTGGTGATCAATACGCCAGCTCTGGCAATGCTGCCTCCGCGCCGCCTGCCGCTGGCAGGGGCGAGCGCGCAAGGTTCACGGCATGGACAGGCTGCTTTTCCAGCCCCCATACTACGTCGCTTTACCCACGCCCGAGGCCCCATGCCGACGAGTTCCGCCACTTCAGATTCCTCTCCCGAATCCTTGACCGAACTGCTCGACCAGTTACAGGCCGCCAGCCAGGACAAGCGCTGCCTGAGTCTGGCGGAAGTCATCAACGCCGTCGGCAGGCGCAGCTTTGCCCCCATCCTGCTGGTCGCAGGCCTGGTCACGCTCACTCCGCTGATCGGCGACATTCCTGGTGTGCCCACCATGATGGCGCTGCTCATCGTGCTTGCTGCAGCACAGCTACTGGCCGGAAAACAGAGCGTCTGGCTGCCGGCCTGGCTGGCCCGACGTGAGGTGGCTACCGACAAGGTCGAGCGCACCATCGACTGGCTGCGCAAGCCGGCCGCCTGGATCGATCGGTTGTTGAAACCGAGGCTGACCGTATTCACCAGTCAGGTCGCCCGTTACCCCATCGGCCTGGCCTGTCTGGCCATTGCGCTCGCCACGCCACCGATGGAGCTGATTCCGTTCAGTGCCACACTCGCCGGCGCGGCTCAGACCATGTTCGGCCTGGCCCTGCTGGCACGAGACGGCCTGATGGCGCTGCTGGGCTACCTCTTCACCCTATCCACCGCCTGGGTGGTGCTGGTGGCGCTCTAGCACGAAGCCGGCGCGGCCCCCTCTCTCAGGCCACTGTCCGGCT
>DJIP01000161.1 GCA_002433675.1 Halomonas halophila | reverse complement strand
TCGGTAAAGCTGAGGTCCGCCATCGCATCGGTACAGATGGAGAGCTTCATGGCATTGTCCTTGTCATATGGCTGTGTGGTTTCGCCGTTGTTCGAGTGGACGCATCGGCGGCGGCGCGGGCACAAAGGGCTCTTCCGACGGTGGCTTATGCAAAAATCGCAATAGGGTCAACACCGTCACCCGACCATATGCAACCGGTTGCAAACAGGCCAGCACGAGCCTAGTATGGAATGAAAAATTCCGTCAAGGATCGCCGATGAATATTCGTTCTGATCGCGACCAAGGTCGAAAGGTGACCTCCGCCCAGGTGGCCGAACGGGCCGGTGTCTCCAAGTGGACGGTGTCGCGGGCCTTCACTCCCGGCGCCTCGATCTCCGAGAATGCCCGACAGCGCGTGATGGAGGCCGCCGAAGCCCTGGGCTATCGCCCCAACCTGCTGGCACGAAGCCTGACCACAAGACGCACTCAACTGATCGGCGTCGTCGTCGATCAATTCGCCAACCCGCATACCCAGGCGATGCTGAATGCCGCCACCCTGGCGCTGCAACAGCGGGGCCAGCTGTCGATACTCTTGAATATTTCACCACCGGTGCGCTCAGGCGAGCTGCTCGATATCGCCGAGCGCTTCCAGGTCGACGGGCTGTTGTTTCTCGGTACGGTGCTGAGCGAGGACATCGTGCGCTTTGCCACCGAGCGCCAGCACGTGCCGTTGGTACAGCTGTTTCGTACCACCGAGGTGGACGGTGTGCAGATCGTGGCAATTCAGGAGCATGCGGCTGGCGCCGAAATCGCCCGGCTGCTGCTCGGCGAAGGTCATCGACGGCTGGGCTATCTGGCCGGCCCCGACAGCGGCAGATCACGACTGCCCCGTCTCGACGGCTATCGCCAGACGCTTGAGGATCACGGCCTGGCCCTGGCAGCCACGCTGACTGCCACGGATTATCGCCACGCCCTGGGGTATCAGGCGATGCACGACTACCTGCAAAGGACACCGGCACAACAGCGTCTGGATGCGCTGTTCTGCGAGAACGACATCCTTGCCATCGGCGCCCTCGATGCCCTGCACCAGGCCGGCCTCGACGGACAGCTGGCGATCGTCGGCTTCGACGATATCGAGCTGGCCGCCTCACCGCGCTACCGTCTGACCAGCTACCAGCCGAACCTCGATGCGGTGGTGGACAGCGCCATCACACACCTGCTCGATCGACGCATCCCTGGTGACCCCACGCTGCTCCCAGGCCGGCTGGTGGTGCGTGACTCTCATCGCGCCGCCCAGAGCCTCCTCCCGCAGGCCCGTCACGATAAACCGCGCTGACGTGCTCGTGCATGAACAAGGTTCCATACTGGAACCCGCTATACTAGATTGAAGGCAATAGCAGTCCTCGGCCCCAGCCGCACAAGCCATAAAGGGCGGACTAGCGACGCGGCGCAACGGCAGGAATTCGAATGGCACAGACGATAAAGCTCAATGACGACGAACTACTGGCGGCCGCCAAGGAGAGCAAGGATCTGTTTTCCCGCTCCCTTAACGGCCAGATAGAGTACTGGGCTCGGCTTGGTCGCTTCGTCGAAGAGTCCGGCCTGTTCGACCTGCAGCGGGTGAACCTGGCGCTTCAGGGCAGGCTGGCGGTGGATGAACTATCGCTTCCCGAGCAGCATGCTCACGCCCAGATGTTGTGGCAGGCCCTGGAGACTCTCGATGGTACAGACGACACCTTGCTCAAGGATATCGAAGGTGCCGGAGCGGACATCCATGGGCTGGATGGCCAACAGCAATAGACCAGCCATCGTGGTCGCGGGGCACGCGATAACTCATGAGGGGCCACCCGCCCCCTATTCTGCACCTGCTGGCCGGGATCAATGGCGCCGGCAAGACCACCTTTTACAAGCTCTACTCGCGCTTTCCAAGACGCTGGCCTACCTTCGCGAGGCGGTCAGGCTCGCCGAGCGCACGCTGGTCTTC
Organism: Halomonas halophila; assembly: GCA_002433675.1. GTDB lineage: Bacteria > Pseudomonadota > Gammaproteobacteria > Pseudomonadales > Halomonadaceae > Halomonas > Halomonas salina_B. Next base: position 17,800 of record DJIP01000161.1, on the reverse strand, counting down.
GACAACTCACGTATCGGGAAGACCCACCGCCACCTGTTGAGCCTGAGCCACGGGCTAGTGACGCGGCTCAGCGAGGACTTGCCCGACTGGGCACTCGCCCAGTACGGGCCGGAGATTCGACGCTATCGCGGGGAAACATAGCCAACACCCAAAGATGGATTCGCGCCTCCCCTCTATCTCTTTACACCTCCTCGACGTAGACCGTGCGCCCCTCGCGACGTGAAATATCCGCCGCCTCGGCCAACCGCAACGCCTCGACGCCATCGGTGATGCCGGCGCGGGGCGCGCGGCCTTCCCGCCAGCTCTGGTAGAAATCGTCGAGTTCGCGGCGATAAGCCTCGGCGTAGCGCTCGAGGAAGAACCAGCGCGGCGCTTCCTCCAGTTGGCCCTGCTTGCCGACGAACTTGAGTCGGGTGTCGCACTCGTTCTGGGCCTGCAACATGCCGTCACTGCCGAAGGCCTCGATGCGCTGGTCGTAGCCGTATACCGCGCGCCGAGAATTGCTGATGGTGCACAAGCGCCCTGAGGCCGTCTTCATGACCACCACCGCGCTGTCCACGTCGCCAGCCTCACCGATGGCCGGGTCCACCAGACAACTGCCGCTGGCGTAGACGCTGACGATGGGCTCGTCGAGCAGCCAGCGGGCCATATCAAAGTCGTGGATCATCATGTCGCGGAACAGCCCACCTGACCCCTTGACGTACTCAAGGGGCGGCGGCTCGGGGTCGCGGCTGGTGATCGCCAGCGTCTCCAGCTTGCCGATGCGGCCCTGCCCCAATTGATCCTTGAGCGCCGAGAACTGCGGGTCATGGCGGCGATTGAAGGCCAAGGCGCAGAGGCTTTGCGCCACGCGCTCGGCGGTCGCCCGTGACGCCGCCAGGTCCAGGGCGATGGGCTTCTCGCACAGCATTGCCTTGCCTGCCGATGCGGCGCGCTCCAGGTAGTCGATATGGGTCGCCGTGCTGGAAGCGATCAGCACGGCGTCGATCTCGGGGTCCTCGAACACGTCATCGATGTCCCGAGCCCGGGAGCCAAAGTCCCGCGCCAGGGTCTCGGCGGCCTCGGGATAGGCATCCACTACCGCCGCCAACGTGACCTCGGGATGGGCGGCGATGGACAGTGCGTGCACCCTGCCGATCCTTCCTGCTCCGATCAATGCCAGTTTCATCGTCTGCTCCTTGTATCCATGTGCATTGCCGCTAAGGGGTATGCCTTGGTGGCTTTCAGGCGAACGGGATTACCACGATCAATCGTCGATCGACAGTGAGACCCCGGCAGCCCCCAAGCCTGTTGCCCAGCCTACGCAAAAAGGAACAAACATTCCGCATAGACCAAAGTATAGAATTTTTGAATTGTTAATTTCTCTCTTGGAATCTACATTTCATAACACGACGAATCGAAACATCCGTCCGCGAGTTCGAAACACGTCCATCACCACCGCGGACGTCTCCACCCCTACAACAAGACGACCCTCACAAGGAGTCACCATGAGCACCACCGCCTCTCCCACCAGCCAAGATCAGGACGAACGTCTTGCCCACGTCAGTCCGCTGAAGAAAGCCCTGCACCGACCGGAGTTCGGCTCCGTCGCCGGCGCCCTGCTGGTCATCGTATTCTTCGCCCTGGTTGCCTCGGGCACCGGCATGTTCTCCGGCGCTGGGGTGATCAACTTCCTCGAAGTCTCTGCCCAGCTCGGCATCCTGGCCGTGGCGGCCGCGCTGTTGATGATCGGTGGCGAGTTCGACCTGTCGATCGGCTCGATGATCGGCTTCGCCGGCATGTTGATCGCCATCCCCGCCGTACAGTACGGCTGGCCCATCTGGGCGGCGCTGTCCTTCGCCTTCGGCTGCGCCCTGGCGATCGGCGCCTTGAACGGCTGGCTGGTGGTCAAGACTGGACTGCCTTCCTTTATTGTCACCCTGGGCTTTCTGTTCATCCTGCGCGGGGTGGCCATCGGCATTCCCCGCCTGATGGCGGATCGCACCCAGATCGGCGGGGTCCATGACGTCATCGGCAACGACTGGTTCGCGGCACTGTTCAGCGGAGAGGTCGGCGAGGGCTTCTTCCTCTGGCTGTCCGAGATCGGCGTGATCGGTACCAACTTCGCCGGCAATCCCACCGTCAGCGGCATCCCGGTCTCCATCGTGTGGTGGCTCGGCCTGACCGCGCTGGCCACCTGGGTGTTGCTGTTCACCCGCTTCGGCAACTGGATCTTCGCCTGCGGCGGCGACAAGGAAGCGGCACGCAACGTCGGTGTCCCGGTCAATCTGGTCAAGATCGTGCTGTTCATGTTCACCGCCTTCGCCGCCTGCGTGTTTGCCGCCCTGCAGGTGATGGACACCGGCTCGGCCGACTCCATTCGCGGCATCCTCAAGGAGCTCGAGGCGATCATCGCGGTGGTCATCGGCGGCGCCCTGCTCACCGGCGGCTATGGCTCCGCCATCGGCGCCAGCTTCGGTGCGCTGATCTTCGGCATGGTGCAGATGGGCATCTTCTACACCGGCGTCAACACCGACTGGTTCCAGGTATTCCTCGGCGCGATGCTGCTGATCGCGGTGCTGTTCAACAACTACGTGCGTCGCAAGGCGCTGGAGGCCAAGTAATGAACGCTCCCGTCCCGATGATCGAAATGCGCGACGTAGCCAAGCACTTCGGCAGCGTGATCGCCCTGAGCGGCATCTCCATGAAGGTTCACTCCGGCGAGGTCATGTGCCTGCTCGGTGACAACGGCGCCGGCAAGTCGACCCTGATCAAGACCCTCTCGGGGGTCCACGTACCGACCCACGGCGAGTTCCTGGTCGACGGCAAGGAGGCCCACTTCAGCTCGCCCTCGGATGCCCTCGACGCCGGCATCGCCACGGTCTTCCAGGATCTGGCGATGATCCCGCTGATGTCGATCACCCGAAACTTCTTCATGGGCCGCGAACCTACCAGGGGCTGGGGACCGACCCGTCGCGTCGACTGGACATTCGCCGACCGCGTCGCCAAGGAAGAGATGGCCAAGATCGGTATCGACGTGCGCGATCCGGCTCAGCCGGTCGGCACCCTTTCCGGTGGCGAGCGCCAGTGCGTGGCCATCGCCCGGGCGGTGTACTTCGGTGCCAAGGTGCTGATCCTCGACGAGCCCACCTCGGCGCTCGGGGTCAAGCAGGCCTCGGTGGTGCTGCGCTACATCGCCAAGGCCCGCGCCGATGGTCTGGCGGTCATCTTCATCACCCACAACGTGCACCACGCCTATCCGGTGGGTGACGCCTTCACCATCCTCAAGCGCGGCTCCAGCTTCGGTACCTTCCGCAAGGACGAGGTCAGCCGTGAGGAAGTGCTCAACATGATGGCCGGTGGCGCCGAGCTCGAGAGCCTGGACGCTGAGCTTGCCGAATTTCAGCGCGCCGATGGCAACGGCCAGGCGGCCTGAACAGGGAGAGTTACTATGCAAGATCGTTCATTCAAAGGTCAGGTGGCCATCGTCACCGGTTCCACCCAGGGACTGGGCGAGGCGGTGGCTCGCCACCTGCTGGGTCGTGGCCTGTCCGGCCTGGTCATCTGCGGGCGCCAGCGGGACAAGGGCGAGGCCCTGGCTCGCGAGCTCGAGGGTCTGGGTGAGGACGCCAAGGTGCTGTTCGTGGCCACCGACATGACCCGGGTCGACGACTGCCGCCGGCTGGTGGCCCAGGCCGATGAGGCCTTCGGACGCATCGACATGCTGATCAACTGCGCCGGCAACACCGAGCGCGGCACCCTGCTCGACACCGACGAGGCCGCCTACGATCGTCTGTTCGCGGTCAACACCAAGGCGCCCTTCTTCCTGATGCAGGAAGCTGTGCGGCGGATGATCCGCGATGGTATCGAAGGCCGCGTGGTCAATATCCTCAGCATGTCCGGCCACGGCGGTCAGCCCTTCATCTGCGCCTACAGCGGCAGCAAGGGGGCGCTGGCCACCCTGACCCGCAACGCCGCCTACTCGCTGCTGCGCAATCGCATCCGCGTCAACGGCCTCAACATCGGCTGGATGAACACCCCGGGCGAACACCGCATCCAGACGGATACCCACGGCGCCGAGGACAACTGGCTGGAAGCGGCCGCCCGCGCGCAGCCGATGGGGCGCCTGCTGGAGCCTGAGGAGGTCGCCAGCGCGGTGGCCTTCCTGGCCAGCGACGCCTCGGGAATGATGACCGGGACCATCGTCGACATGGACCAGAGCGTGCTGGGCTGTCACGACAGCGCGCCGCAGCCGCCCGCCGCCATGCGCTGGCCTGACTGAGGAGGACAGACGGTGGAGCATTTCATCGATCGAACCCAGCTGGATGTGGCCGCCTTCGAGGCCCTGGTCCAATCGACGACCAATGCCGAAGCGCTGCCCCAGGCCGAGCGCATCGTCTCCGGCATTCCGCTCTACCGCGCAAGCCATGCCCTTGACTGTCTCGCCGACCCGCAGCGGCGGCGCAGGCTGCTTGACGAGTGGCATCACTGCCTGCTGGACGGTCCCGGGGTGCTCGCGATCACCGGGATGATGGAGCGGACCACGGTGGACCGCGCCAGCGAGAGCTTTCTTGCGCTAATCGAAGCTGAACGAGGACACGGCCAGCAGGGCGACCATTTTGCTGCGCCGGGTGCCAATGATCGCCTGTGGAATGCCTTCCAGAAGCACGGCGAGGCCGATCCGGAAGGTTTCGTCGACTACTACGCCAATCCGGTGCTGGCACTGGTGGCCGAAGCCTGGCTTGGCCCGGGCTACCAGATCACCTCCCAGGTCAACGTGGTCAAACCGGGCGGTCGTGCTCAGTTGCCTCATCGCGACTATCACCTGGGTTTTCTGAGCGAAGCACAGGCGCTGGGCTACCCGCTGTCGCTGCAGGTCGCCTCACAACACCTGACGCTGCAGGGCGCCGTGGCCCACGACGACATGCCGCTGGAAAGCGGACCAACCCAGTTGTTGCCTCACTCCCAGCGCTACCCCGAAGGCTATCTGGCCTACCGCGACCCGGCCTTCCAGCAGGTGTTCGCCCGCCATCGCGTTCAGCTTCCGCTGACCAAGGGCGACGGCCTGTTCTTCAACCCGGCGCTGTTTCACGCTGCGGGCGACAACGACAGTCAGGACCTGCGGCGCATGGCCAACCTGCTGCAGATCTCCTCGGCCTTCGGCCGTGCCATGGAGAGCGTCGACAACACACGCCTGGTGCGCGCCGGCTTTCCCGCGCTAAAGGCCCGCTTCCAGTGCGATGGCTGGACAGCGGCGATCCGCGCAGGTGTGACCGCCCTGGCCGAGGCCTACCCGTTCCCGGCCAATCTGGATCGCACCCCGCCCCAGGGCGGGTTGGCCCCCCAGAGTCAATGCGAGTTGCTGACACTGGCCCTGGACGAAGACTGGGACGCCGACCGCCTGGACCGGGCACTCGACCAGATGGCGCAGGACCGACTCGCCTGAATCGCTGTATCTACGTGACACCCCTGAGCACCATCACCCGCAACACCAACAACAATCGGAGTACAGCCATGAGCAAGATCACCGACAAGACCAGCGCAACACACGCGGGGGTCAAGCGCCCCATTCCGTTCTCCAGGGCCATCACCGGCGCCCTGGTCGCTGGCGCCATGGCGCTGTCGGCGAGCCAGGCGGCCGTTGCCCAGGACGCCGACCCGCTGAAGTTCGTGGCGATCACCCATATCGTCGCGGCGGACCCCTTCGGCAACGTCCTCAAGCGCGGTTTCGAGGATGCCGCCGAGGAGATGGGAGTGGAGCTTCTCTACAACTCTCCGGCCCAGTACGACACCTCCCAGATGCTGAGGATGATCGAGCAGGCGATTGCCACCCAACCCGATGGCCTGGCGCTGACCATGCCCGACGCCAGCGCCTTCGCCGAGCCGGTGCGCGAGGCCATCGCCGCCGGTATCCCGGTGGTGGTGCTCAACACCGGCGAAGAGATCGCCGGTGAGATCGGCGCACTCAACTATGTCGGTCAGAGCGAGTACCGCGCGGGGAAGATGGCCGGTGAGCGCATGAAGGAAGCCGGCGTCGAGAGCCCCATCTGTATCAACTTCGCCCCCGGCCAGTCGCAGCTTGATGCCCGCTGCAAGGGCTTCACCGACGCCTTCGACGGCAGTGCCGAACAGATCTCCACCACCCAGGATCCCACCGCCATCACCAATGCCGTGCTCGCCCACCTCAACTCGAGCCCGGACACCGACGGCGTGCTGAGCCTGGGATCGCTGGCCACCGACCCGCTGATCAACGAATTCCGTAGCCAGGGCGCCATGGGCCAGATCGCCTTCGCCACCTTCGACCTGTCCGCCGAGACACTGGAAGCGGTTCGCGATGGCGAGATGCTGTTCGCCATGGATCAGCAGCAGTACCTTCAGGGCTACCTGCCGATCATCTCGCTCGCGCTGTACAACCGCTACGGCCTCAAGCCCACCAACAATATCCAGACCGGGCCAAACTTCATCACCCAGGAAAACGCCGAACAGGTCATCGAGCTGACTCAGCAAGGCTATCGCTAAGCGGCCACCTCATCCAATGGCCATCCGCCACCATGGCAAGGCCGGCGACTCACCGAGCAGGCCTTGTCAGTACTGATCATCCACACCTCACCCGCCCTTCATGGGCGGGTTCGCTTGACAGGAGCATCACATGAAAATCGGCCTCGTCACCGACAGCCTGGCCAATATGTCACTGGACGACCTGCTCGCCTTCTGCGCCGAACAGGGCATCGAGTGCGTGGAATTTTCCATCGGCAACTGGTCGGACTCGCCCCACCTCGACGCCGCTGCACTGCTCGACAGCGAAGCCGCGCGCAAGGACCTCAAGGCCCGGCTCGCCCACCATGGCGTCACGATTTCCGCCTTCAACGCCAACGGCAACTCGCTGCACCCCACCGACGGCGAGCGCCAGCACAGGGTGGTCGAGCAGGCCATCGCGCTGTCCCGTCACTTCGAGGTGCCCCGGGTCAATCTGATGTCGGGCCTGCCTGGCGGTGGCCCGGATGACCGTTTCCCCAACTGGGTGACCGCCGCCTGGCCACCGGAAACCGCCCAGATGCTCGACTACCAGTGGAACGAGGTCGCGCTGCCCTACTGGCGCAAGCTGGCCGACCACGCCCGCGGCGAAGGCATTCGTGAACTATGCCTGGAGATGCATGGCAACCAGCTGGTCTACAACCTGCCGGGCTTCCTGCGCCTGCATGGCGAGATCGGCGACATCGTCGGCCTCAACTTCGATCCCAGCCACCTTCTGTGGATGGGCGCCGATCCCATCGAGGTGGTCCAGCGCTACGCCCGCCACATCTACCATGTTCACGCCAAGGACACCGCGCTCAACCCGGCGGCGGTGGGCCTGACCTCCCGTCTGGACAATCAGCCAATGGGCGATTTCCGTGATCGCGGCTGGTCCTACGTGACCCTAGGGTACGGCCAGAAACTCGAGTGGTGGAAGGACTTCTGCTACTGGCTGCAGGCCGGGGGCTACCAGGACGGCGTGCTGAGCATCGAGCACGAGGATATCAACCTGTCGCGCCGGGAGGGCGTGGTGCGCTCGGTGGAACTGCTGCGCGCCTGCATGCCCAGCGAAAAGCCCGACTACGAGCTGCCCAACGCCAACTAGGCCACGCCGGTGATCGCCCGGCTCGACCAGCCTCACCATCCCCGGGCGACGTGACCGACGTGGCCCACCAGCGGAGACAAGCGAATGCCCAAGGCGCTCAACATTGGCCTGATCGGTAGCGGCTTCATGGGTCAGGCCCACGCCGATGCCTATCGCCGTGCCCGTACGCTCTACCATGATCTGCCGCTGCGTCCTCGCCTGGTCGCCATCGCCGACCAGGGCGATCAGGCCGCCAGGGCCGCCGCCGAACGGCTGGACGTGGAGCGCGCCTACGGCGACTGGCGAGAGCTGGTCGCCGACCCGGAGGTGGAGGTGGTGGACATCACCTCGCCCAACGCCCTGCACTTCGACATGGCAATGGCCGCCATCGACCATGGCAAGCACGTCTACTGCGAAAAGCCCCTGGCCATGAACGATGACCAGGCGGCGAAGATGGCCGAGGCGGCCCGCGCCCGCGGGGTCAAGACCATGGTCGCCTTCAACAACATCAAGACGCCGGCGGCTCTGCTCGCCAGGCGGCTGATCGACGAGGGTGCCATCGGCACGCCGATGCGCTTTCGCGGCACCTTCGATCAAGGCTTCTTCAACGATCCCGAACTGCCCTGGTCCTGGCGCTGTTCGCGCCAGCAGGCCGGTACCGGATCACTGGGCGACCTGGGCGCCCACACCATCAGCGTCGCCCAGTTCCTGATGGGCGATATCGAGGAGGTCTGCGCCCAGAGCCAGATCCTGTTTGCGACTCGGCCCGTGCTTGATGGAGCCGCCGAGGGTGCTGGCTACGCCAGCAAGGCGACCGCAGGCGCCGCGCGTCGCGAGGTCGAGAACGACGACCAGACCCAGGCGCTGGTGCGTTTCGCCAGTGGTGCCGGCGGCGTGATCGAGAGCTCTCGAGTGGCTGCCGGCAAGGTCTTCGGCATCAGCTGGGAGGTCAGCGGCAGCGAGGGCACCCTGGTGATGGACGGCGAGCGCTTCAACGAGCTCAAGCTCTTTCGCTATGCCGACCGGCGTGAGGATCGTGGCTTCAAGACCCTGCTGGCGGGCTCCCAGGTGCCGCAGTTCCGTGCCTTCTTTCCGTTCGACTACGGCGGTGGCGGCATCGGCTACTTCGACGTCAAGGTGATCGAGGTCCATGACTTGATCCAGGGCATCGCCTCGTCTGCCGGTTGCTTCCCCGACTTTGCCTTCGGCCGCCACAACCAGAATATCCTCACCGCCATCGACGTCTCCTGCCAGCAGCGTCGTTGGGTATCGGTGCCCGCCCCCTAGCAGCGCTCATCCGCACAACTCCCACCCTGACCGCAAGGAACCCGACCATGATCGACGTACCGGTACGCTGGGGCATACTCTCCACCGCCAATATTGCGCGCATCAAACTGATACCGGCGATGCGGGCGAGCGCCCACGCCGAGGTTCTGGCGGTGGGTTCGCGCAGCCAGGAATCGGCCCAGGCGTTCGCCGACGAGATGGATATTCCGCGCGCCTACGCAAGCTACGAAGCGGTGCTCGACGACCCGGAGGTGGAGGCGGTCTACATCCCGCTGCCCAACCATCTGCATATCGAGCTGGCCCAGAAGGCGCTGGACAAGGGCAAGCACGTGCTGTGCGAAAAGCCGCTGGCGCTCACCGCCGAACAGGCGGCGAGCCTCAGAGTGCCGCCGGGACTGCTGTTCTGCGAGGCCTTCATGGTGCGCCACCAGCCGCGCTGGCTGGCGGTAAAGGAGCGCATCGAGGCCGGTGACTACGGCGACATCCGCATGGTCCAGGCCATGCTCACCTTCGGCCTCGACGACCCCGGCAACTACCGCATGCGCCCGGAGTTCGGCGGTGGCGCGCTCTATGATGTCGGCTGCTACGCGGCCATGGCGACTCGCTTCGCCTTCGGCTGCGAACCCCGGCGGGTGATGGCCCACGCCAGCCGCGACCCGGAACATGGCGTGGACGTTGTCGCCAGCGTGCTGCTCGACTACGGCGAGGGTCGCCACGCCAGCCTGATGGTCTCCACCGCCACCAGTGCCGCCCAGCACCTGCACATCGTCGGCAGCCAAGGTGCCATCGATCTGCCAGAGCCCTTTATCGCTCCGGTCGAGCGCCCGACCCGGGTGGTTCACGACAACGTCTTCGACCTCTATCAGAGCGACCCCAAGACGGAAACCTTCCCACCCATGGACCAGTACGAACAGGAGGTCAGTCGTTTCTGCCGCGCCCTGCGCGGTGAGGAGGTCGGGCTCTATGGGCTGGACGATTCCATCGCCAATCTCAGGGTGATCGACGCCATCTTCGCCTCGGTCGACAGCGGCGGCTGGGCCGCAGTAGCGCAGTAGCGATATTCGTGAGGCATTCCCCCGCTCCGGCGGGGTTTTTTTTGGGTTCATTGCACCTGGCCTGGAGCAAAGCCCGACAAGAGCCCAAGCAGGGGGGTGCCCACCCTTTTCAACCTCACGCGTGACGCGGGCTGTGCAGGCGCCTTTGCCACGCCCACAGGGCGCTACTGGTGCCCAGCGAGGCAGCCAGGGCGAGGCCAAAGGACAGCACGGGGGAAAGGTGCGCGGCGGTTGCCGCAAGGACGGCGCTGAAGGCCACCAGACTGAGCATGCCAAGCTGGGTGTCGGCCAGGGTGGCCCGAGCGACCTCGGCGCCGTAGCGCTGGTGCAGGGTCAGGGCGATGGTCAGCATGCCGATGGGGAAGCTCAGGGCGACGCCGGACAGCGCCGGGGCGATATCCGCCAGCACCACGGTCGCCAGACACACGATGCCCCCGGCCAGGGTGCCGCGTATCAGCAGGTCGGCCCAGACTAGCGGTGCCGACACCGCCGCCCGCGACAATCCCAGCGAGCGCATCAGCCGCATCGCCAGGGCCAGGCAAGCGATGAACAGCGCAAGCGCGAGACCCGTGCCGCCTGGCAGCACGGCAGCCAGCGCCGCCACCGGCAGCCATAGCACGGCGGCCAGGGCGACAGCCGCCAGCGCGCCCTGTCGCCCCGCCAGCAGCACATACGCCAGACAGAACGCCAGGGTCGCGAACATGGCGTGCAGCGAGCCCAGCGCCGCCTCGGCAACGAAGGTCCCGGGCTGCTCGCCCAGCATAAAGAAGTAGCCGGGCCCCAGCACGATAGGAGTGCCGGCCAGCACTCCACCCAGGCGTGGCCCCAGGCGCACCACCGCCACTGAGACGCCGATCACCACCAGGGCGGTGGACAGCCACTTGACCAGCAGCAGGGTGAGCATTCGCGGACTCCTGTCTGGCCGCTACATCACGTCGCCGCTATTGGGCCCGAGGGTCTGGCCCAGGTACAGGTCGCCATCCGGAGACGCCGCCAGCATCAGCGCCGAAGGCGCCACTTCCTCGGCCCTGCCGAAGCGTCCGAGCGGCAGTTCGGCCTCCTTGTCGGCGATCCATTCCGGGCTCAGCCCCTCGAGCATCGGGGTCAGGATGGGGCCAGGCGCGATGGCATTGGTCAGTACGTTGAACGGCGCCAGCTCCCGCGCCATGGACTTGGTCAGGCCCAGCACCCCGGCCTTGGCGGCGCAGTAGTGGGATAGCCCCATGCCGCCCTTGAGCGCCAGCTGCGAGGCCACGTTGATGATCCGTCCGGCCTTGCGCTCGACCATATGTGGCGCCACCTCACGGCTGACCAGGAAGACCCCGCGCAGGTTGATGCCGATCATGCGATCGAAGGTCTCGCTGGTCATCTCGAGAAACGGCGTCTCATCGAGGATCCCGGCGCTGTTGACCAGCACGTCGATCACCTGGTGGGTGCTGATCACCTCGTCGACCATCGCCTTCACCGAGGCCTCGTCGGAAACGTCGACTCGGTGGGTGCTGACCCGGGCGCGCAGCGCGCGGGCCACCTGATCACAGGCATCGGCGTTGAGGTCCGCCACCGCAACGGTGGCACCTTCGGCGTGGAACAGGTTGGCGATGGCACGGCCGATTCCGCTGGCGCCGCCCACCACCAGGGCAACCTTGCCCTGAAGTTTCTGTGACATGGGATTCTCTCCACTCGCTGGGGGCACGAGGCGAGGGCCGCCGCCCTCGCCTCGCGTCGCTGGCTTGGATGCGCCTTGGCCGGCGCCTTGACGGCTGGCCTCAGCTCGGCCAACGCACGGTCAAGCCGCCGTCCACGATCAGTTGCTGGCCGGTCACGTAGGAGGCGTCGTCACTGGTCAGAAAGCGCACCGTACGGGCGACCTCATCGGCGTGGCCGACCCGGCCGGCGGGGATCACCTTGCCCGCGGCGGCAAGGCCATCCGGGCCCAGGGAGTTGACCGGGTCCAGCGACTGCGGGGTCTCGATCAGCCCGGGAATCAAGGTATTGACGCGGATGCCCCGGGGGGCAAGCTCCACCGCCAACGACCGGACCAGGCCCATCAGCCCGCTCTTGGCGGTAGCGTAGTGGGCGTGATCGTCCCAGCCATAGACGCCGCCGGCGATGGACGACACCGCGACCATGGCGCCAGGCCCCGTCATCACCCGCGCCGCGCTGCGAAATATCCGCATCACGCCGGTCAGGTCCACCGACAGCATGTCGTTCCAGGCGTCGTCGGTCAGATCCTCGAGCGCTGCCTGACGCAGGATGCCGGCGCCGGCCACCGCGATATCGAGCCTGCCGAAGCTGTCGATGGCGGCCTGGGCCAAGGCGTCGCACTGGGCGCCATCGCGCACGTCCAGCGCCACCGCCACACACTCGCCGCCGGCATCGGCAACCTCCGAGACGGTCGCCTCGACGTCATGGGGGTCACCGGGGTAGTAGCCGGCGACCACCTTGGCGCCGGCCCTGGCGTAGCTGACCGCCAGCGCCTGGCCGATGCCGCTGGCGGCACCGGAAATGATGGCGACCTTGCCGGCCAGACCATCGTCGCGTGTCAAAGCACTCATGCCACCGCCTCCTCGAGGGTGTCGTGTTCACGATGGTCCACATGACGGGTGCCGAACATCAACAGTCCACTGAGCACCAGCGGCAGCGAACCCGCCAGGATCGCCGACCAGGTCATGCTGACACCCGCAGTCAGCAGCACCGACACCAGACCGGAGCCGATGATAGCCCCCACCGGCGCCATGACGTGGGCCACGTTGGCCCCGGTGCCACGCACATGGGCCGGGAAGGACTCGCCCATGTAGAACAGGATGGCGGCGAACGGACCGAGCAGGAAGAACAGGGTGACGGCGTACATCAGGTAGACAAAACCGTCGCTGGCCGGACCCAGCAGCATCAGGATGCTGGCGACGCCGCCGAGCAGAAAGCCCATCAGCACGGTGTTGCGCCGACCGATGCGGTCGCCCAGCCAGCCGTGGCTGAGGTAACCGACAAAGCCCACCGCGTTGGCCAGGATCAGCACGTACAGCGAGCTTTCGAAGCTGACCCCCTTGGCCTCCACCAGCACCGTGGTGCCCAGCACCGCGAACACCTGGATCGCCATCCAGCTGAACAGCCAGACCAGCGACAGCGAGATGGTGTGACGACGCAGTTCCGGCGTGAACACGCCCTTGAGGCCCAGGTTGCTGCCGGTATTGACCTCGACGTCGTGCTCGGCGGCAAGCTGGGCCGCGCCCTCGGCGTCACCCGCCTTGCGCCGCCGCTCGACTTCCTTGATCGCGGCGAACACCGGCGACTCGGGCAGCTTGACCGCCATCACGATGACGATGATCGAGGCACAGGCGGCGACGAAGAAGCTGCCGCGCCAGCCGACGATCGGCAGCAGCAGCGAGGTCATGCCAGCGGCCAGCAGGGCACCGACCGGCCAGCCGCTCTGCACCAGGCTGTACATGAAGCCGCGGCCCTTGGCCTTCTTGTAGATCTCGTTGAGGTAGACGGCGTTGACCACCTCTTCGGAGACTGCAAAGCCGGAGAAGGCGCGAATGATCACCATGGAAGCGGCGCCGATGGCGATACCGGACAGGCCGGAACTGACGGCACCGCCGATCACCAGCAGGATCAGCGTCTTCTTGCGACCGAAGCGATCGAGCATGGTGCCGACCACCAGCGACACCAGGAACACCCCGATGGTGGCCCAGGTGTTGACCGCGGTGGCCTTGGCGGTGGTCCAGCCGAAGTCCTCGGCGATGACCGGCAACAGGGTGCCGAACAGGGTGTAGTCGTAGACCGACGCCACCCAGGCGATAAAGCAGACCAGCGAGGCGTAGCCGATCTGTTTCTTGGTGATGACAGCGTTCCAGGGCTCGTCCGCATCGGGACGGGCCCCGGAGGGCGCGGTTTGGGTTGGCTCGGTCATTGACGTCACCCTCTTTCGTTATCGTTGTGGTGTGGTTGTCAGGGGAGGCGCGATCGGGTCGCGTTCAGCCGCGTGGATGGCGGCTGGCGAAATCGTCGGCGATCTCGTCGAAGGTGCAGAAACGAACGCCTTCGTGGCTCTGCATATGCTCGATCAGTCGCTCGAGCATCATCAGCACCTGAGGACGGCCGGAGACGTCGGGGTGGATGGTCATGGTGAACACCGCGTAGTCGTTCTCGCGGTAGACCCAGTCGAACTGGTCCTGCCACATCTCGCCCAGCTGGCGCGGGCTGACGAAGCCATGACTGTTGGGGGACTTCTTGATGAACATCATCGGCGGCAGGTCGTCGAGGTACCAGTTGGCCGGGATCTCGATCAGGTCGGTCTCTTCGCCACGCACCAGCGGCTTCATCCACTCCTTGGCCGGCTTGGAGTAGTCGATCTTGGTCCAGGAGTCACCGACGCGCACATAGTAGGGGTGGAAGTCGTTGTGCATCAGGCTGTGGTCGTACTTGATGCCACGCTCGAGCAGCAGCTCGTTGGTCACCGGGCTGAATTCCCACCAGGGCGCCACATAGCCGGTCGGCCGCTTGCCCGACAGCTGGGTCACCAGCTCGATGTTGTAGTCGAGCACGTCGCGTTCCTGCTCGCGGGTCATGGCGATGGGGTTCTCGTGGCTGTAGCCGTGGACCCCGACCTCGTGACCGGCGTCGACCACCGCCTTCATCTGCTCGGGAAAGGTCTCGATGCTGTGGCCAGGAATGAACCAGGTGGTCTTCAGGTTGTAGCGCTCGAACAGCTTGAGCAGGCGCGGTGCACCGACCTCGCCGGCGAACAGGCCGCGGGAGATATCGTCGGGGGAGTCCTCGCCACCGTAGGAACCGAGCCAGCCGGCCACGGCGTCCACGTCGACACCAAATGCACAGAGAATCTCTTTCTTCGCCATCTTGAACACCTCGTCTTGTTGCTTGGTCTTGTTGGGGCTTGCGGTGGCGCCACTGGCCCTGGTGTCGGTCGTGCGCTTGCTGGACTACCGACGTGCCATCGGTCCTGCGGCGTCAGCGGTTGTGTCGACCGCTACCAATTGAAGACTGGATACAAAGGTCATTTTTGTCAAGACGGAGATTTCAGGCGTAGAGCAGCGCGTCACGACGCTCGCCAATAGCCAAAACCTGCGCCCTAGGCCCATTAATAGGCAAGACTGGCGATACAAGGCCGACCATTCGGGCTTTCAGCAACAGCCAAAAGTGCAAATCTTCTTCGACCAATGGGTAAGAACAGGCGAGCCCGAAAAATGCCGATCGAATAAAACGTCATTTTTTATGGACGCGGTATCCAACTGACATTTTCTATCTCTAGACCAGGGGGGGCGACAGGACAGCACGCCGGCCTAGGCAGGCCGAGCGCAAGAGATGGCGAAAGACCACAAGAGGAAAGGGAAAGGAGAAAACGGGTGCGGGAAATACAGGTGGGCTGAGTGCAAAGCGGCGCCGACGCACGCCCTGCGCTTGCGTCAGACGATACGTTGAAGGTAGGGGGGAAGGTCGGGTTCGGGGAACACCGACAGCACCTTGAGCCGACGACGGGTGCGCTCGGCCGCCGCCTGGAGGTGGGACTGCAGACTCGAGGCGGCGGCGTCGAAGGCACCAAACAGCAGGTGATCGATCACCAGCTTGTGCTCCATCAACAGGGGCTCGTCCCGAGGAACCCCCAGCGTCTGGAAGAACATGCGATTGACGATGACCGGCAACTGGCTCTGGGCGATCATCTCGCCGGCCTTGCGATTGCGGTAGTGGCGCAGGCAACCCTGGTGCAGGTCGCGTTCCAGTCGAGCGATGGTCGCGGCAGACTGCTGCTCGGGGTGGTCGATCAGTCGCTGCACCCGGTCGCGCATTACCTCGAGCTCTTCACGTTCGATCAGCGGGCCAGAGGCCTTGAGCGCCGCCGGCTCCAGCAGCACTCGAATCTCGTAGTCCTCGGCCACCGCCTGGGCGGTCAGCGGGCCCGCCAGCCAGTGGGAGTGGCGATCCTTCTCGATCAGCCGTTGGCTGCGCAGCCGTCCCAGCACCTCTCGCGCCACGGTGCGGCTGACGCCGTAGTAGTCGCTGAGGCTGGTCTCGACGATGCGGAAGTGACCAAACGCCAGACAGGTGGCCACCGCCTCCTCGACCTCGGCGTGGATGCGCTCGGCCGCCGGACGGGTATCCACCACCGGTGACTCATCGATGCCGAGACCAAGACGCTCGGGGGTCAGCGCCTCCCGCGCCGGCTCCACCGCCTCGGGATCGGGTGTCGCGAGAAAGCCGCGCCCTTCAAAGCGGCTGATCAGGCCCTGCTGGTGCAAAAGCTCCAGCGCCTTGCGCACCGGCCCACGACTGGTGCCGAACAGCCGTGCGATAGGCCCTTCCAGCAACACCTGATTGGGCGGCACCCGCCCCGACTCGATGGCTTCTCGCAGTGAATCCTGGATCAGCGCGTAGCGGGGGGCGCGACTGCCCTCCTGCCTCGACCTAGCTGGCGTACTCAGCACCCGTTCCTCCCTGACGTCCAATCACCTGACCTCTCGCTTACACGCCACCGATGTCCGGCAGCCACGATCCAAGGCCCGGCAGCCGGGCAACAAGCGCCCATCTTGACACCTCTTCAGGACCCTTTCGAGCCACTCGGAAATGACGTTTGTTACCAACTTCACAAGATCCATGCCCGTCAACACGAACAGGAAAAGGCCTTTTTACCGGAAAACAGCCTATTACAGATTGTCCTCGGCCCCTATGCGGCTTAAGGCGCAGGACGGCCCTTGCCAAAAAATGATTTTTGTATCCATACTGCATTTATGCGAAACGGAGATATCTCTTCGTCCGACGTCGCTATCGCCTCCAACAACAACCAACGACATTCAAGGAGCGCTCCCGTGGCCACACCACAAGACGCCCCCACCCCCGCCACTTCGGCGGCAGCCCGCGACAGCGGCGACCACCTGCTGGAAGCGGCGATCCTGCCGGTCTGGCTGAATCAACGCACCATCGGCTTTTTTGGCTTCATCTGGCTATGGATCGGCATGGCGGTGATCATCGCCACCTTCCAACTGGGTGCCGGCGGGGTCGCGGGCCTTCCGCTGATTCAGGTCGTCGCCATCATCTTCCTGGCCAACCTGGTGCTCGGCGTGGTGATGAGCCTGACCGCCGACATCGGTACCGAACACGGGCTGTCGTTCGCGGTCTACCTGCGCGCGCCCTTCGGGCTCAAGGGCACCCATCTGCCGGCGGTATCCCGCGGGGTGGTAGCCGCCATCTGGTTCGGCGTGCAGACCTACCTTGGGGCGCTGGCCCTGAACGGCATCGTCGAGTACCTGTGGGGCCTGGACAACTGGATCCTGTGGTATGTGCTGTTTGCCGTGGTCCAGATCGTCAACACCGCCCTGGGCATCCGCGCGGTGGAACTGCTGGCGTCGATCGCCGCCCCCTGCATCGTGGCCATCTCGGTGTGGATGTACTTCACTCTCGACGTGCTTGCCGAGACCCAGGGCATCAATATCTGGACCTTTGTCGGCGACCAGAATGTGGCCGCCCTTGGCCTGTTCTTCGCCAACATGGCGTTCTGGTCGGCGCTGGCGGTGGATATCCCCAACCTGACCCGCTTCCTCAAGACGAAAGGTGGCGAGCGCAGCTTCTTTCGACGCAACAAGAACGTCTTCGTCGCCCAGTTCCTCGCGCTGCCGGCCACCCAGGCCTGGATCGCGCTGATCGGCGGCGTGTCCTTTATCGCCGCCGGTGACTGGAATCCGGTCACCGTCATCCAGGGCCAGGGCGGCGGTCTTACCCTGATCGCACTGCTGGCGATGGTGATCCTGGCCCAGTGGTCGACCAACAACGCGGCCAACCTGATCCCGGCGGCGCTGACCTTCGTCAACGCCGGCGCGCCAAGGGTCAGCTACCCGGTCGCCCTGGTCATCGCCGGCATCATCGGCACCGC
>DJIP01000108.1 GCA_002433675.1 Halomonas halophila | reverse complement strand
CCCAGGGCCTTCATCCAGTCCTGTGACCAGGGACCCAACGCCATCACCAGCCCATCTGCCTCCAGGGTGTCGCCCGAGGTGGCGATGCGCCAGGTGTCGCCCTGCCGGCGCACATCGGTGACGTCCGCCTGGATGATGTCACCGCCGTCATCGGCAAATGACCTGGCGTAGGCGGCCACCAAATCCCCCGGGCTCGCCACCGTCCACGGATCGAGCCAGTGGATCGCCCCGGCCAGCCCTGCCTCCAGGTCCGGCTCCAGGCGCGCCAGCGCCTCGCTGTCGAGGTAGTCGAAGCGGATGCCGAAGCGCTTGGCGTCGACCTCGGCCTGGGCCGCTCGCTCAGCCAGCGCCTTGCTGCTGCGATAGACCTCGAGCCAGCCCTGGCGACGTACCAGCGCGTCTGCGCCGGAAGCCTCGATCATCGCCGAATGGGCCTCCAGGCAGCCGCCGATCAGCGAGGCGTACTCCGGCACGATTTGTTCGTAGCGGGCCGGTGCCGAGTTCTTCCAGTACTTGAGCAGCGTCCCGGCGCTGGCGAACATCGCGCCCGGACGATAGCGAATGTCGATCTGACGATTGGGTACCACCCGCAACAAGGTCGCCAGATCGCGCGGGAAGGCATAGGGACGCACCGCCTCGCGCTGGATGATGCCGGCATTGCCGTAGGAGGTCTCGCGCCCGGGCTCGCGGCGGTCGACCAGGGTGACCTGATAGCCGCGGCGCCTCAGATGCCACGCTACCGACACGCCGACCATGCCGGCCCCTACTACTACCATCTTGCGCGACATCACTTCCTCCTTGTCTTATAACGCCTGATAACGCCTCATGACATTTGATCACCTGGCTATACCGCCCACTGCCAGCAGATATATCGCGATCAAGGCACCATTTGCAGAAAAACTTATTGTATCGTCAAGGTCTTCGCTACACACCCTCGGCGCGATTCTGTTCGACGATGCGGGTGCGCACGAAGTCCGAGTGGCTGACGTGCAACAGTTCCGCCAGGGCGCGAATGCGGTGCTCTTCCAGGGCATCCTTCTCGCCGTCGGCAAACGCCAACGCCCACATCTGCTGAACCAACGCCACCCGGTCCTGATAACCGGTGCGGTCGCGCAACTCACGCACGAAGCGGTGATGATCCACCGCGCCCTCGGCCTCCTCACGCGCCAGCGTCATCAGCTCATCCAGCGCTTCGTCCTCGAGCTCGAACTGGTCCTTGAGCTGGTTGCGCATCAGCCGGATCTCGCTGTCATCCAGGCGATAGTCCGCGCGAATCACCTCACACAGCAGCACCGCAGTGGCCAGCGACAGGTCCACCCTGGACGACGCATCCTCTTGCTGCGCCACATCATTGATCCAACGCTTCAGGGACGCCATCATCGTCATCGTATTTTCCTCGTTGTTGCGCTCTTCAGAAGGGCCATAAACCGCGCGTGACGCCGCCCCCTGCTTCGCCCTCGACGTTCATGGGCTCATTCGGAATACCACCATGCCTCATCCGCTGCTGATCGTCTCCCTCGCCGCTCTGATCGGCGCCATCATCGCCGGTGTCGGGGCGTACAAAGTCCGCGATGTCAACCGCTGGCCGACCACCGAGGCCACCGTCACCCACGCCGAAGTGCGCCTGGCGGAAGCCCAGCGCCACCAGCGCGAACGAGACGACCAGCAAAGACGTTACCTGGCATTGCTGCGCTTCGAAGCCACCATCGACGGTCGGCGTATTCAATCCGACAACGCGGGCTTCGATGGCGTTCCCTCCTTCACCCGTCAGGAGGACGCCGACGCCTACATCGCCGACTACCCCGCAGGCAGCGTGGTGCGCGTGCGCTACTCACCGCGCCAGCCTGAGCTGATGCATCTGGGCAGCGCCTCGCTGCCCTGGGGCCGGATCGGCCTGGCGGGTTTCCTGCTGGTGGCAAGCCTCGGCGCCTTTGCCCTGTTCTCGGTGAAGACCTGAACGCCGCCCGGAGGGTCTGTGCTCAATGAAACCTGAACCGGAACCTGGAACCGGAACCTGGAACCTGGGCCGGAACCTGAACTCAAGCCGGGCTCCCGCCTCTCACGCCCACTGACCATCGCCAGCGCCCCATGCAGCCAGGCGTTGAAACATGGATGTGTAATGCGGACTACAATCGTGCCGACAGCTTGCTACCGCCCCCTCCTGGATTGATGGGTACCGACGATGACGTCCGCAGAATCATGCTCCACCCCGAAGGGCGAGGCCCGGCGCCAGCGGCTACTGGCCGCTGCCCGTGAAGTATTCCTGGACAAGGGTTACGCCGGCGCCAGCGTCAATGACATCGTGGCCCGCGCGGGCGGCTCGCTAAGCACCCTCTATAAGCTGTTCGGCAACAAGGAGGGGTTGTTCACCGCGGCCATGGAGGCCCAGGCATCCAGCGTCTGGAGCCGACTGGGCCAGGCCGGCGAGCGACCGCCGAGAGAGGTGCTGGAGGAGCTTGCCAGAGACCTGATCGACCTGGCGCTGCCAAACGCCAATATCCGACTGATTCGTGGTATCGCCGCCGAGGCCGAGCGCGCCCCGGAGCTGGGGGCACTGTTTCTCGACCACGGCCCGGACCGCACCCGGCGTGAACTGGCCGAGTACCTGCGCGACCAGCATGCCCGTGGCAAGCTGGTGGTAAAGGACCCGCGCACCTCGGCCGGCTTGTTTACCGGTATGGTGCTAGGGGAATGGATGCTCGATTCACTGGTCGGGCGACCACCCTCGCTGACACTGGAGGCCAGGGACCACCGCGCCCGCTACGCGACCGAGCTTTTTCTGGCGGGGCATGCCCCGGCTTGAAGATAGGGCTGACACCTCGCCCCACCCCGCTTCGGGCACCTCTTCTACCGGGCTCCCTACAACACAACCTGCCTAGATGTCAGGCCCGTAGTCAGCCTCTTGAAAGATCCGCCACTCCTCGGCGCGACGACGCTCCAGCCCTGCCATCACCTCGCCGCCGGCATACTTCCAGGCAAGCCACGCCTGTTCCAGCGTCGCGTAGGGGGTCAGGGTGCGCGGATCGCAGAGCATGGCAACCAGTGAAGAGTTCGAAAATGCCGCCAGCCCGATATTGAAGGCCAGCAACACCAGCGCATCGAACTGGTGCTGATGAAGACCTCGCACGCCCACCCAGGGTCGACAGGTCTCGAGGCGATCGAGCACCCCAACCTCCACCTGCTGCAGGTCCTGGCGCAACAAGGCCTCCGCCCAGTGCTTGTCGATGCCATTGGCAAACCGCGGCCATTGCTGCCGAGTGATCAGATGCCCCACACCGATCGTGGCCCCCTTCTGCCAGTGGTGGATGGGCGCTCCACTCAGATCGAGATAAGGCATCAGCCGGCAGCCCTCGGCGTTGATCAGCCATCGCCGCCCTCTCGGACTCAGGCGACCGGGCGGCGGCCTGACCTCTGCGTCGATGGCATCGTAGAGCGAAATCGCTTTCGGCCCTGCACGCCACCCCCCTCCGACTGCGGGATGATCTTCTGGGTCATCCATGCTGCCCGCTTGTGTTGCCATGCCACCCTCTCTGCCAGTTGTCGCGGCTGCTGCATGAAAGCTCGACGTTCGTGAGACCGCTCGTGCAGCACCCGCCGCCCCATTCCATGGAGCAACGACTTTCAGAGTGGCAGCCCGCTGACGGTAAAACCCCGACCCAGGACAACAGAAACCCAGTCGTTCGGCGGTCGCGCACGAAAGTGCTCGACCCGGTCAACCTTGACGGGTCGACCGGGTCGAGCTTGAGGCGAGCAACGTGGCGGGCCGGGCTTTCGGGCTGGGCTTGCGCAGCGGATTCAAAGGCCCGGCCAGGACTGGCCGGACCATGGGTGTCACTGCGGACAGGTATCAGAAGCGACCTGGCCGTCGGCCCAGCGCCCCCAGCGATACAGAAACAGCGCGTAGGCCTTGAGGGTGTGCTGGATAGAGGCAATCTCGACCCGCTCATCGATGCCATGGATGCGTTCGGCCACGGGCCCGTAGCAGGTCCCGGCGATGCCGTGTCGATTGAGTGCGCGCAGATCCGTGGTGCAGGTCAACGCCACCGAGGGCAGCTCCTCACCGGTCAGGGTACGATGGCAATCGGCCAGTAGGGCGACTCCGGGGCTGTCGGTATCGACGTGGTGACCCTCGGAGCGGAAACCGTGAAACTCGACGTCCAGTCCGGAGATGCCCGGGCCCAGCGAGGCGCTGGCCGCCTCGACGCAGCGACGCACCTTTTCCATGATGTCTTCCACCTGGATTTCAGGCGCGAAACCGATGCGCCCTTCCAGGGTCGCCCGGGACGGCACGCTGGACGCCCAGTTGCCCCCTTCGATCTTGCCGATATTCAGGTTGAACGGGTGCTCGATCTCGTCATAGGGCGGCTCGCGTCCGGCATTCAGCTCCGCCTCCAGAGCCTTGAGCGGCGCTACCACCGACTGGATCGCCTCGATGGCGTTGGCCCCGGCGGCGGTATCCAGCACGTGGGCCGGTACCCCGTCCAGCGACACCTTGAACCACAGGGT
>DJIP01000016.1:7230-10841 GCA_002433675.1 Halomonas halophila | reverse complement strand
GAGGTCGCCGAGGAAGGCCGCTACGTGCCGCATCACCCTCAGAAGATCGCGATGATGCTGTCGGCCATGCGCCACTTCGCCGCCACCCTTCGCGACAAGGGCTATCGCGTCCACTACAGCGCCCTCGATGATCCGGACAACGCCCATGGCCTGCTGGCGGAGGCGGAACGCCTCGCGCACGCCTACGACTGTTCGCAGATTGTCACCACAAGGCCCGGCGAATGGCGCCTGTTGGATGCCATGGAGTGCCGCCAGGGCGGGATACCCTGGCAATGGGTCGAGGACGACCGCTTCTACTGCACACCTGCGGAATTCGAAGACTGGCTGTGCCATCGCCGCCAGCCACGCATGGAGAACTTCTATCGCCTGATGCGTCGCCGCACCGGCCTGCTGATGGAAGGCGATGAACCCATAGGCGGCCAGTGGAACTTCGACAAGGACAATCGACAGCCCCTGCCCCAGCACTACACGCTGCCCACGCCGCCCCGCCACACCGTCGATGACATGACCCGTGAGGTGCTGACGCTGGTGGAGGAACACTTCGGTGAGCACTTTGGTGACCTGGACGGCTTCCACTGGCCGGTCACCCGGCGCCAGGCACTGGTCGATCTCAGACACTTCATCGATCACCTGCTGCCGAGCTTCGGTGACGTCCAGGACGCCATCAGCGACAGCGATCCCTTTCTCTTTCATTCACGCCTGTCGGCCCCCATGAACCTTGGCCTGCTCAGCCCGAGAGAAGTCTGCGAGGCCGCCGAAACCGCTTATCTCGAGGGCCATGCACCGATCAATGCGGCGGAAGGTTTTATCCGCCAGATCCTCGGCTGGCGAGAGTATGTCAGGGGCATCTACTGGACCCGTATGCCGGACTACAAGGGCTATAACGCCTTGCAGGCCTGCAGGGGTCTGCCCCACTTCTACTGGAGCGGTGACACCGACATGCGCTGTCTATCCCGCGCGATTGCCATGACCCGGGACAACGCCTACGCGCACCATATCCAGCGTCTGATGGTGACCGGCAACTTTGCCCTGCTGTGCGACGTCAGCCCCGAGGCCCTGTGTGACTGGTACCTGGCGGTCTATGCCGACGCCTGCGAATGGGTCGAACTGCCCAACACACTTGGCATGGTGTTGCACGCCGACGGCGGGCTAATGGGCTCGAAACCCTACTGTGCGTCGGGCAAATACATCGATCGGATGTCTGACCATTGCCGCCACTGTCGCTATGACGTGAAGAAGACCCTGGGCGAAGACGCCTGTCCCTTCAACAGCCTCTACTGGGACTTTCTGGAACGTCATGCCGACACCCTGGCGAGCAACCCTCGCATGAAACTGATCTATGGCTCGCTTCGCCGCATGGGCGATGACAAGCGTAGCGCCATGCGCCGCCAGGCCGAGTCCTTTCTCGACAACCTGACATGCGAACCGAGCTACGGTCTGGGTTCCCACCGCGATGGCTATCGCCCTCAGGGAGCATCTACATGAGCCCATTCGAGTCACTCGCCACACCGCTTGCGCTGTTTCATGACGGCCAGTGTCCGCTATACCGCAAGGAGATCGCCTGGCTGAGGCGGCATCCACGCAGTCAGCTGATCCGCTTTATCGATATCCGCGAGGACGATTTTTCCGCCGAGGCCTGGGGCCAGCGCTTCGACGACATGCAGGGCAAGCTGCACCTGCGCGACGCCACGGGTCGCTGGTTTATCGGCATGGACGCCAGCCGTGCGCTCTATGCAACGCTGGGTCATCGCCGCTGGGTTCGGCTGAGCAGCGTGCCCGGAGTGCGTGGATTGCTGAACATTGGCTATCTGGGCTTCGCCAGACTGCGACCCTGGCTAACAGGGCATCAAAGGAAGCGTTGAGGCAGGTCGACACCACCACGGGCCCTGGCAGCTGGCGCCAGGGACTTGTTCGGGGAGCGTGAATTCTTCAGCGGTGAGGCAGGGACGGCGAAGCTGCCGTCAAGAAGGTTCCAGCACCAGAATGGTGTGGAACGGCGTTACTCAAAACACCAGGGGCATACGCGAGGCCAGTGGCTCGGCGTAGTGGGCCTCGCGACCGATCACCTCGTCGTGGGCCACGTGCTGGACCAGATAGGCGCGGTGGATGCCAGCACGCTTGAGTTCCAGGTAGACGTCATCCAGCGAGCGGAACAGTACCGGCTTGCCGCGGCGGCAGAGCATCTTGCGGGCACCTTCCACGTCTTCCAGTTCCACCTGGTAGAAGCGGCTGCCGGCATGGCCGATCACGCGAATCTCGAAGTTGTCGTGGCGGCCGACGAAGGCCTTGAGTTCATGAATTTCCATCGTATCTTTCGCCTCTTTTCATCCTGTCGCGACGGGGTTCCTGTGACCTCCGCCTTCCTTATGTGACGACACAGCGGCGACGAGCACGCCGACGTTATCTCGGCAGATCATGTCGCTCGTTCGACCATCCCTGTGCCGCGCATGTGACTGTCTGATCATGGCACAGCCTGGGCCCTGAGGGTGACATTCCCGTTACGATGTGAAGAATTTCTCTGACCTGGATACATATCGGCCGTTTCGCGCGCGCAGCGGGTTAAACGATCGCGGTGCTCGCGGCGCAGGGAAGAGGATCTTCAGGAGCAGGCGGCGCCTGCTTAAGGGGAAGTGGAAAGCTTGAAGGAGACAGCGATGGCGTCTCCGAGAGGAGGGGGAAGTGGAGAGCTTGAAGAAGACAGCGACGGCGTCTCAGAAAGGCGGCGGAGCTTGAAGAAGACAGCGACGGCGTCTCAGAAAGGGGGTGGAGCTTGAAGGAAGAGCGATGGCCTCCCAGAGACCGGAGGGGGAAGCGAAGGCCCGCGACACGAATGCTCGCGGGCGACGGGTCCGGCGGTGAGGCTACTGGTAGTCGGAGGGATCGATGGCCTTGCCCAGGGAGTTGCGATCGACCCAGTTGCCGGCCTTGGTCTCCTTGTAGCGAAACACCACCTTGTCACCGATCTGCACCGGCAACTCGGAGTCTTCTGTCTGGTAGCTGTAGTCAACGCCGTCCACTACCAGGTGATAGCGATACAGATCGGGCATGCCGAGCCATTCCTTGAACGGGCCTTCCCGTTCCACCGAGGTCAATTCGCCACGGGCTTCCAGCTTGGGCGCGCGACGGCGATTGCCGCGTCGAAATCCGCCTGCCATGTCAGGTCTCCTTCACTGTGTCTGTCGAAATCGCAAGGGGCGGCATTATACGAGCCCGTCGGTCAGGCTCAAGCACGTTTATTCGCCGAAGGTATCACCGTAGCTGTCCGGCGCCAGATCCTCGAAACGGGTGTACTTGCCGATGAAGGCCATGTGCACCGTCCCGATGGGGCCGTTACGCTGCTTGCCGATGATGAATTCGGCGAGTCCCTTGTTGTCGGGATTATCCGGGTTGTAGACCTCATCACGATAGACGAAACCGATCAGGTCGGCGTCCTGCTCAATGGCCCCGGATTCACGCAGGTCCGACATCACCGGACGCTTGTTGGGGCGCTGCTCCAGCGAGCGGTTGAGCTGCGACAGCGCGATCACCGGGCAGCCGAACTCCTTGGCAAGCCCCTTGAGCGAGCGCGAGATCTCCGAAATCTCGCCGGTACGGTTGTCACCGAACCCCGG
>DJIP01000016.1:0-6835 GCA_002433675.1 Halomonas halophila | reverse complement strand
TCGCGCACCACGCGACGCACCCGTGAGCGCATCTCATTGGGCGACAGCGCAGCGGTGTCGTCGATGAACAGTTGCTTGTCCTTGAGCAGGTTGACCGCCGAGGTCAGCCGCGGCCAGTCCTCGTCCTCGAGCTGGCCGGAGCGCACCCGGGTCTGGTCGATGCGGCCGAGTGACGACAGCATGCGCAGCATGATCGAGTCTGCCGGCATCTCCATGGAGAACACCATGACCGGCTTGTCACTGGAGACCACCGCGTGTTCCACCAGGTTCATGGCGAAGGTGGTCTTGCCCATGGACGGACGCCCGGCAACGATCACCAGGTCAGAAGGCTGCAGGCCGGAGGTCATGTCATCGAGATCACGAAAGCCGGTCGACAGGCCGGTCATCTCGCCTTTCATGTTGAACAGCTCATCGATGCGATCGACGGCCTTGGTCAGCAGTTCGCTCATGCCGATGGGACCACCGGCCTTGGGGCGGTCCTCGCTGATCTGGAACACCAGCCGCTCGGCCTCGTTGACCAGCTCGTCGGCGGGACGCCCGTTGGGGCTGAAGGCGCCGTCGGCGATCTGGTTGGCCGCCTGGATCAGCTTTCTCAGGGTAGCGCGCTCACGCACGATGTCGCCATAGGCGCGGATATTGCTGGCCGAGGGCGTATTTCGGGCCAGCTCCGCCAGGTAGGCCAGCCCGCCCACGGTGTCGAGCTGGTCGCGCCCCTCCAGGGCCTCGGACAGGGTCACCACGTCCAACGGACGGCTCGACTCGGCCAGCGCCACCATGGCGTTAAACACCAGGCGATGCTCGTAGCGATAGAAATCGTCGGCCACCAGCCGGTCGGCGATATTGTCCCAGGCCTGATTGTCGAGCATCAGGCCACCCAGCACCGACTGCTCGGCCTCCACCGAGTGCGGCGGAACCTTCAGCGCCGCGGCTTCACGATCGATGGTCTGGACGTCACTCATGCGCTTGTCTCTTCGCTGTTGTTCACGGCGCCATGCCACTGGATCCAGGCGTTGTCCGAAAAGTCGACGAGGACAGGGACTTTTCAGACAAGCCTTAGTCTACCCGAAGGCGGGTCCGTCGCACGATCGCCAGGACGGGCGATCGCGAGCCACAAAAAAGGGCGCGGGATGTGACTCCCGCGCCCTTGCCACTGCCGTGGGAGACGACCTTACTCGGCCACCACCACCACGCGCACGGTGGCGTCGACGTCGGCATGCAGGTGCAGCACGATGTCGTATTCACCGGTCTGGCGGATCGGGCCTTCCGGCATGCGGACTTCGCTCTTGGCGACGTCGATACCGGCGCTGGAGATCGCCTCGGCCAGGTCACGCGGACCGATGGAACCGAACAGCTTGCCTTCGTCGCCAGACTTGGCGACCAGAGACAGCTCGATGTCGTTGAGCTGCTCGGCGCGAGCTTCGGCTTCGGCCTTACGCTCGGCGGCCTGAGCTTCGAGCTCGGCACGCTGAGCTTCAAAGGCAGCGATGTTGTCCTTGGTGGCCGGCACGGCGAGACCGTAGGGCACCAGGTAGTTGCGGCCGTAACCAGGCTTGACGGTGACCTTGTCACCGAGACCGCCCAGCTTGCCAATGTTGTCGAGCAGAATGACTTCCATCTCGTAAACCTCTATGTCAGTTGCTGTGACCCAGACGCCCGCGGAAGTCCGCGAAGGTATCGATCAGGGCCACAACCAGCACGATGAGAATCATGGGCCAGGTGGTGATCAGCAGCAGATAGAACGCGACCAGCCACAACCCGTTCATTCCCTTACGTCCAACTACACCATGTGTCAGGCCGATGCCGGCCATCAGCAGCGGAATCCAGGCCAGCATGCCGATCCCCGGGAGCCCCAGCAGGGTGCCGGCGATCACCAGCACCACCAGCAGGATCAGCTCCCTGGGGGTGAGCCGCAGCGCGTGGAACTCATCCCGGAAACCTCCCGGGTTGTAGAGCCCCGCCTGCCAGCTGCGTGCCAGGGCCAGACAGGCCACCGCAGCGAGCATCACCACCAGACCGGTGACACCGCTGATGACCAGTTCGGCCAGCCGACTGGCGTCGAGTCCCTGGGCAGCCAGCTCGTCGAGCATGGCGGCCACCTCGGAGGAACTCTGGCGCAGCTGCTCCAGCATCAGGGCGGTGTCCGCCTTGGGCAGGAACACCCCCAGCTGGATCATCGCGGCGCCGGCCAGCGACCCCAGGATCAGTGCCTCGCCCCAGCGCATGCGGGAGCGCAGCACGATGGCCATCAACAACGCCAGCAGGGTGGTCGCCAGAGGGATCGGATCCCCCTGCGTCCACCACCAGCCAGCCGGCACTGCTGCTGCTGCGATCACCGGCATCGCCGGTGCCATGCCCTTGCGCAAGGTCACCAGAGCGGCAATCGCCGCCCCGAACCAGAACAGCCAGGGCACCGCAGATGCCACCAGAGCGACCAGCGCCGCCTGGGGCATGCCTTTCATCGACCATCGGGCGACGGGCAGCATCGGCGACGACTTACTGGTGGCTGTCGGTGTAAGGCAGCAGGGCCAGGTAGCGTGCGCGCTTGATCGCGGTGGACAGCTGGCGCTGGTAACGGGCCTTGGTACCGGTGATGCGGCTGGGAACGATCTTGCCGGTCTCGGTGATGTAGGCCTTGAGCGTGTCCAGATCCTTGTAGTCGATCTGCTTCACGCCTTCAGCGGTGAAACGGCAAAACTTGCGGCGACGGAAAAAGCGTGCCATGGAAAGACTCCTTATACGTGCGTTGCAGAGCTAGTGATGCGCGGCTCAGGCGGATTCAGCGGTGCGCGGCTTTTCTTCGCGACGGGCACGCTTCTCTTCCACCGGCTTCATCATCGGAGACGCTTCGGTGATGGCTTCCTTGCAGCGCACCACCAGGCTGCGAATGATGGCGTCGTTGAAACGGAAGATGTTCTCGATTTCCTCGAGGGTCTCGCCGCTGCACTCGACGTTCATCAGCACGTAGTGAGCCTTGTGGATCTTGTTGATCGGGTAAGCCAGGTGACGGCGGCCCCAATCCTCGAGACGGTGAACAGTACCGGCGTTCTCGGTGACGATGCTGGTGTAGCGCTCGACCATGGCCGGAACCTGCTCACTCTGGTCCGGGTGGACCATGAAGACGATCTCGTAGTGACGCATGGATTCTCCTTTCGGTTTGGCAGCTTCCGCAGGGGGCGAGATCAGTCTCGGCGCCGGGGGAAGCAAGGAGTGAATAACAATTAGCCTGTCCCGCGCAGAACGCACGGGCGCCCAGATTCTACGGAGTTGTGATCAGGGTTGCAAGCTGATGCTGGGGCGACGCCGTTACCCGCGGGCTTTGAGCTCGCGCTGGCGCACCACCTCGAACAGACAGACACCGGTGGCCACCGACACATTGAGACTCGAGACGGTGCCCGCCATGGGCAGCTTGACCAGGGTGTCGCAGGCCTCCCGCGTCAAGCGACGCATGCCCTTGCCCTCGGCCCCCATCACCAGCGCCATGGGCCCGGTGAAGTCGGTGTCGAAGACGCTGGCGTCGGCCTCACCGGCGGTACCGGTGATCCACACCCCTTCTTCCTTCAGTCGCGCCATGGCACGGGCAAGGTTGGTCACCTGATACACCGGCACGCTCTCGGCGGCACCGCAGGCTACCTTGCGCACGGTAGCGTTGAGCGGTGCCGACTTGTCCTTTGGCACGATCACGCCGTGCACCCCGGCGGCGTCGGCACTGCGTAGACAGGCGCCGAAGTTGTGAACGTCGGTGACACCATCGAGGATCAGCAACAGCGGTGGCGTTTCCAGCGGCCAGGCCTTGAGCTTGTGCCACAGGGATTCCTCGCCCTCCGGCGCCAGCGGCGGACAGAACGCCACGATGCCCTGATGGGAGGCGCCCTGGGAAAGACCATCGAGCTCTTCACGGGGTACGCTTCTGAGCCTGGCGCCACGACTGCGCGCGGTATCGACCAGTTCACTCAGGCGACGCCCGGCGTCGCCCTCCTGCACCCACAGCTCCCTGGGTGACTCGCCACGCTCCAGAAGTGCCCGGACGGCGTGAACACCGAACACACTATCGAGGCCATTGGGCGCTATCGGGCCATGCTGACCACGTCCCTTGCCACGCGCCTGAGTACGCGCCTGGTCATGCGTCTGGGACTGGCTCTGGCCGTGGCGACGGCGCCTGGAATCATGCTTGGCCACGGGCGGCCTCCTGCTCAATCATCACGCGGGTCTTCATCCCTTGTTGCCACGCCGCGGGCCGCGACGACGACGTCCGCCCTTCTTCTTCGGAGCATCCTGCTCGCCGACACCGGAGGGGCCGTCGGCACGGCGCTTGGCGTCGCCCTGGGCCGACCTGTCACCGCGCCCCTTGCTGGCCTGGGCAGGCTTGTCACCTTGCCCATTGCTACGCCCCTTGCCCTGCGCGCCTGCGTCGCGACGCTTGCGCGGCGCCCGACGAGGGCGCGGCTTGTCGTCGGCCATCTCGAAGTCGATCTTGCGCTCGTCCAGGTCGACCCGCGCCACCTGAACGGTGACACCGTCGCCGAGGCGATAGCTGGTGCCGGTGCGCTCACCCTTGAGACGATGCTTCTCGGGCTCGTAATGGTAGTAGTCCGACGGCAGTGAGGTGACATGGACCAGCCCCTCGACATAGAACTCGTCGAGACGCACGAAGATGCCGAACTGGGTGACTGAGGCGATGGTACCGTCGTATACCTCGCCGAGCTTGTCGGACATGAACTCGCACTTGAGCCAGCCCTCGACGTCACGGGTGGCGTCATCGGCGCGCCGCTCGGTCATCGAGCAGTGCTCGCCAAGCTCGAGCATCTGCTCGAAGGTGTAGGGACACCACTTGGTCGGCGGCTCCACCGGCGCGCCCTCGGCACGCAGCACCGTGTTGGTCTGGCGCGGCCCGCGGATCACCGAGCGGATGGCGCGGTGCACCAGCAGGTCGGGGTAGCGGCGAATCGGCGAGGTAAAGTGGGCGTAGGCCGGATAGGCCAGGCCGAAGTGGCCCTCGTTATGGGGCGAATACACCGCCTGACTCATCGAGCGCAGCATCACCGTCTGGATGATGTCGGCGTCGTCGCGACCCTTGATCGCCTCGGCCAGGTCACGGTAGTCCTGGGGCGTCGGTTCATCACCACCGCCGAGGGACATGCCGATCTCGTTGAGGAACAACCGCAGCTTGTCCAGGCGCTCCGGCGACGGACGCTCGTGGATACGGTACAGCGCCGGCAGGTCGTGCTTGTCGAGGAAACGCGCGGTGGCCACGTTGGCCGCCAGCATGCACTCCTCGATGATCTTGTGGGCGTCGTTGCGCGAGCGCGGCACGATCTTCTCGATCTTGCGCTCGTCATTGAAGACGATGGCGGTCTCGGTGGTCTCGAAGTCGATGGCGCCCCGCTCGGTGCGCGCCTCTCGCAGCAACTGATACAGGCTGTGAAGATTCTTCAGCGACGGCACCAGCGGCTTGTACTCCTGGCGCAGGGCCTCGCCTTCTTCACCCTCATCCTGGAGGATCGCCGCCACCTTGTTGTAGGTGAGGCGGGCATGGGAGCGGAACACCGCCTCGTAGAAGCGATAGCGGCTGATGGCCCCGGTCTTGGAGATATTGAGCTCGCACACCAGCGCCAGGCGATCGACGTCCGGGTTCAGCGAGCATAGCCCGTTGGACAGCAGCTCCGGCAGCATCGGCACCACCTGCCCCGGGAAGTACACCGAGTTGCCGCGGGCGATGGCCTCCTGATCGAGAGGACTGCCGGGACGCACGTAGTGAGACACGTCGGCGATGGCGACCAGCAGCTTCCAGCTGCCCGAACGCGTCTTGTAGGCGCACACCGCGTCGTCAAAGTCCTTGGCGGTCTCGTCATCGATGGTCACCAGCGGCTTGTCACGCAGGTCGATGCGGTGGAGCTTGTCCTCC
Organism: Halomonas halophila; assembly: GCA_002433675.1. Lineage (GTDB taxonomy): Bacteria > Pseudomonadota > Gammaproteobacteria > Pseudomonadales > Halomonadaceae > Halomonas > Halomonas salina_B. Next base: position 933 of record DJIP01000016.1, on the reverse strand, counting down.
TCGGCGACCTCGGCGGACATGCTGGCGATCTGGTCGGTGACATCCGGCGGAAACTCGGACGGGATCTCGTAGCTTCTCAGTGCGATGTCGATTTCCATGCCGGGATCCATACGCTCGCCCAGCACCTCGATGACCTCACCCACTGGCTGCACACGGGTCTCGGGCTGCTTGACGATACGCGCCGAGATGACCTGGCCGTCCTGGGCGCCACCACAGGCGCTGTGAGGGATGATCACCTCCTGGGTGATCCGGTTGTTCTCGGGAATCAGCACGCCGAACTCGGGAGTATTCTCGCGGTACACGCCGACGATGGTCTGGGTGTTGCGCGCAATGACGTCCACTACCGTGGCCTCGTCACGGCCCCGGCGGTCGCGTCCGCTGATACGCACCAGCACGTGGTCCCCGTGAAACACCCGGCGCATCTGTCGCGGGGGGATCACCAGGTCAGGCTTCTTGCCGTCGTCGCGCAATAGAAAGCCGAACCCGTCCCGATGCCCCAGCACCTTGCCCTTGATCAGATCGAGCTTGTCGATCAGCGCATAGGCGTTGCGACGGTTGCGCAGCACCTGGCCGTCGCGCTCCATGGCGGACAGGCGGCGACGCACCGCCTCGCGCAGGTCCTCATCATCGAGACCCAGCTGATCACTCATGGTCTCGTGGGTCACCGGCGCCCCGATTTCCTCGAGCCGCTTGAGCAGGTACTCGCGGGACGGGGCGGGGTTGTCGTACTTGTGGGCTTCGCGGAGAGCGTGTTCGTCGGCGTCGAGCGTCCAATGGGTCATGCGAAAGGCATCCTTGGCAGGGTCGAGGACGGCAGGTGAGCGCCGACTCCCGGGCGCGAGCGTGCGGTCTTGTCGAAAATTTGTCGTAACATGCGCGCAGTATAGCGCTGGCGCGGCCTTGACCCAACCATAAGCGCCCGTGGATAGACCC
>DJIP01000369.1:29509-31129 GCA_002433675.1 Halomonas halophila | reverse complement strand
CGCACCGGCAACACCATTGAGGCCCACCGCCGCCCCCATCACCGTTGACAGGAAGCTCACGTCGGCGCGGGCCTCCACCGCTACGTCGCCGCTGGCCTTGACCATCAGGCCATCGCTTTCAGCCGAATGGTCGAAGCCGTCACCGCTGATGAAGGCCTCGGTCTTGTGCTGCAAAAGGGTGACATCGACACCAGCGGCGCCTGAGCTGCCCCCACTGACCGCCGCCGCGCCACCGCCACTGTCGGCGTCGCCACGATGCAGGGCCCGCACCACCACGTCGGCGCTGCTGTCGATGCGCGCCTTGTCGATGTAGGCGCGGGTCGCGCCGGTGACACCATCCACCACCACATTGGCCGCCAGGGCATTGCCGGCGGCTCCCGCCGCGGTCACCGCCACACTGGTGAAGGACACCTCGCTGGTGGCCAACACCACCACACCCTTGTGGCTGTCTGTCGTCCAGCCATTGTTCCAGTCATCGCGCACCGACACGGCCGCACCGCCGGCGCCGGCGCTGACGCGCGCACCACCACCAATCCAGGCTTCGGAGGTGCTGCCCAGCAGGTCGACCCCGACACCGCCGCCCAGCGCCACCGCACCCACGCTGACGGTGCCCAGGGTAATCGTGCTGACGTCCTTGCTGTCGCTGACCACGCTGACGTTGCCGGCGGCATCGACGCTGCCGCCGTCGATGCGCGCGACGCTGGTGTTGTTGATCAACGAGCTGCCGGCGTTGCCGGCACCTGCGCCGAAGGTGCCGTAGCTAACGCCGGCTATCACGATCAGGTTGGTGGAGCGCGAGCGAGCGTCGATGGCGATATCGCCGCCGCTCGAGTCGAGCGTGGCGCCCTGGCTGCCGGCCAGGATGCTGTTGTCGATGTCCAGGTAGGCCACCGACAGACCGGCCGCCCCCCCCTTGACCGCCACGTTGACCTGGGCACTGGCCGCCGAGATCGCGCTGGTGTCGCTGGCACTTACCGCGATGCCGCCGGCGCCACTCACCTCGGTGGCGCTGTCGCGAATATCGGCGACCACGTCCTTGCGGGTGAAATTGAGCGAGGTGGTACCGCTGAGTGCGGCGAAGCCGGCCACGGCCCCCCCCAGGGAGTAGGCGCTGATGCTCGAGGATGAGACCGCTGAAAGGCTGACCTTGCCGGCGCTGGACGCCACGCTGGCACCGCCCTTGATCAGCGCGTGGATACGGTTGGCGCTGTCGCTGGTGGGGTCGTCCGGATCACCGCCGATATAGTTGTAGGCCAGGTAACCGGCCAGGGCGAAGGCCCCGGCACCGGACCCCGCCACGGTAAAGGCATTGAGGCCGAGATCATCGCTGGCCGACAGGGCGATGTCTCCCGTCGCGGAGACCGTGGCCTGGTCGATCACCGCCGTGACGCTGCCACGCAGCCAGTTGAGCGACAGCGCCCCGGCCACCGCCACCTTGCCGGCACCGGCACCGGCCAGGGCAAAGCTCCAGACCTGGTCGCCCTGCCCAGGCGTCGCCGGGCGATTCTCGTCTGCGTCTTCTGGCGGTATCAGGCTGTCATCGACCTTGACCGAAGGCACATCGGTGATCCGAATCAGCTCGGCCTTGACGTCGACGCGCCCACCCGCCGTTACCTCGGT
>DJIP01000369.1:27255-29242 GCA_002433675.1 Halomonas halophila | reverse complement strand
GACCCGAATCAGCTCGGCCTTGACGCCGCCGCCCCCCCCCGCCGTTACCTCGGTATTCGCCCCGAGGATGCTCGCGCTCAGCGCCGACGCCATGTCGTTGGTCGCCGAGGCGCCGGCAAGACCGACGGCGCCGGCACCAGCCGCCGCGCCGGCCACGTTGATCATGATCGGCGCCACCGAGGCATGCACGCTGACGTCACCGGCGCTGGCCCTGACCACGGCACCATTGCCAATCGATGCCAGTACATCATTCTGCATGAAGTTGATGCCGATGGAGCCGGCCAGGGCCACCGCCCCGGCGCCTGCGCCACCGGCGGTAATGTTGAGCATGCTGGCTTCGGAACGGGCGTCCACCCGCACGTCGCCAGTCGTGGCGGTCACGCTGGAGGCATCGATCAAGGCGGCGATCTGACCCACACTGTAGCCGTGGTCGCTGCGCTCGCCCTGGAGGATGAAAGCGTCTTCGCTGGCGTCGACGTTCTGGTCGCTGGTGTTGTCGACGGTGCGCGAGGGATCGCTGGGGTCGCCTCCCAGATAGTTGAAGGCGATCGCCGCGCCCCCCGCCGCATTGCCGGCACCGGCGGCGCCGAAGGAGAAGTTGACCAGGCCCTTCTTGTCCTGAGCCAGCACGCTGACGCCGTCAGCGGCGGTGATACTGGCGCCGCCGGCGACTTCCGCCAGCACGCTGGAGCGCAGCCAGTTGAGCCCCACCGCAGCGGAGCCGGCCACGCTGCCGGCGCCCGCACCGGCGATGGTCAGGTTGATGACCCCGGCGGTCCAGTCCAGGTTGGACATGTCCCGGGCGGCGATATCCGATGATCCCGTGCCCGGATTGGTCTCGGTGCCCTGGGTCGCTGGATCCACCTCAAGTCCCAGCGCCGACAGCTCCAGCGCCCCGCGACCGCTGCGCTCGGCCAGGCCTGCCCAGACGTTGACGTCACCACCGGCCACCAGGGTGGCCCCCGTCGCCCGGGCGAGAATCGCATTGTCGACCTGAACGGTGCCGTTGCTGACCCCGCCGGCCACGGTGCCGGCGCCCGCGGCACCGATGGCCACGACTACCACCTGGGCGCTGTCGGTGGCCTGGATGCGAATATCACCGGTATTGCTTTCGACGCGCCCACCGTCGATCAGCGCCTCCACCTTGCCCTTGATCAGATTGACGCTGACGGCACCGGCCAGGCCCACCTTGCCGGCCCCGGCGCCGCCAAGGGCTACCGACACCACCAGGCTGCTGGCCTCGGCGTCCACCACCACATCGCCTCCGGCCTCGAGGGTCGCGTTCTGGATCAGCGCCTGGCTGTCGTTGTCGATCAGGTTGACCGAGACGCTGCCGGCGAGGGCCACCTTGCCGGCACCGGCTCCTGCGCCGCTGATCGCCACCAGCTCGGCGCGATCGCGGGTGGCCACCAGCACCTGGCCGACCGTCGAGATGTTGGCGTTGCTGATTGAACTGCGCAGGGTATTGGCGATCTGGTTGACTGAGACACTGCCGGAACCAGCGAACTTGGTGCTGGCGCCGACTCCCAGGGTCAGCGATCGCACCAGACCGGTGTTGGCCGCTACCACCGACACCGCGCCGGCGTTGGCGATGACGCCGCCGCTGATCAGGGCCTGGGTCTGATTGGACAGGCTGTTGACCGACACCCCAGCGCCAAAGCCGGCGGTGCCGCCGACACCGACGGCGCCGGCCAGCGTCCAGACACTGCTGTTGTCCTCGGCGTTGATCTCCACTTTCGGCGCCGGCGCAAGGGCGTCACTGCCCTTGTCCAGAAAACTGTCGACCACGCGTGCCTTGGTGGCATTGTCGATCAGGTTGACCGCGGCGGTCCCCGCAAGGCCAACCCCCTTGGGCCCGGTACCGATGCCGGCCGAACCGGCCAGGCTAATGATCAGGGTATCGCTGAGCGCCTGAACCGAGAGTCTGCCGATCACCAGCGACTCGCTGGCACTGCCCAGCGCTTCGACGTGGGCGTCGACGTCGTGG
>DJIP01000369.1:843-26883 GCA_002433675.1 Halomonas halophila | reverse complement strand
GCCACCGCACCGGCGATCAGTACCGCGTTGGCGGCGTCACGCGCCACCACGCTGACGTCCCCGAGATCACCGGACTGGATGTTCAAAAGCCCCGCATCGACGGTGCGAGCGGAGGTCAGCACGCTGGCCGCCCCGGCCACACCAAAGCCCTTGGCGCCCGAAGCGACGGCGACACCAGCGGCAGCGACCACCGTCCAGCCCTCACGCGCCGCGCTGAGAGCCAGGCCACCGGTGTCAAAGGAGGTGACGCGATCGATCCGCGCCCGGGTGATGCCGCTGTCGAAGGCCAGAGCGGCGGCCCCGGCCACCGCCACCTGGGTGCCACTGCTGCCCAGCGACAGCGCCGCGCCACCGGCCAGCATGCCAAGGTGGCTGCTGTCCTTGGCGGCCACCGACGTGTTGCCGGTGATCTTCAGCGTCTCGATCCCCTGGATCAGGGCTTCGGTACGATAGTCGGCGATATTCACCACCACTGAACCCGAGACACCGAGGCCGAAGCTACCCTTCTGGTCACCGCCGGATGAGGTGGAAGACGTGCCGCCACTGCCGCCGGAAGACGCCTTGGCGGCACCGCCGAGCTTGCCACTCAACTCCTTGAGCACGCTGTCATAGTTGCTCTGGTTGTTGGGCCACTTGTTGGGGTCGTCGGTAGTGGTGCCACCACCAGCGCCCGAGCCGCTGGCGTCACTGGCCGAATCCAGACCACTGGTACCGCTGCTGCCCGCCTTGGCTCCGGCCAGGGCGAGGTTGGCTACCACCCCGCCGTTTTTGGCCTCGACCAGCAGATCCCCTCCCACGGTGATGTTGCCGCTGGCACTGGCTGGCGTGGTCACACCACCGATCACCGCTCGGGTGTCGCGCTCCATCACCGAGACCACCGCCGACACACCGACGCCAGCGCTTTTGCCGGAAGCGACGCTGCCGCCGATACCAAAGGCGTAGGTGTCGTCGTTGGCGCCGACCCTGAGCGCCGGCCCGCTGGCCCCATCCACCGAGACGGTACCAATGTTCAGCGATACCCCGTCCTGAATCTGCGCCAGGGTGGTGTTATCGACGATATTGGCCACTGAAGTGGCGTTGAAGGCCACCTTGTCGGCCTTGCCACCGGACACCGCCGCCCCGATCAACAGGGTGTCGCTGTCGGCGCGCACGTCCAGACTGCTGGCGACCAGCGCCACACCTGTCTCGATGACCGCACGGGTATCCGCGCCGAGCAGATGCACGCCGATGGAAGCACCGATGGCGCTGCCGTCGGACTGGATGCCAGCGAACCCGGACTTGATGGTATCGATATCGCTCTTGAAGGCGTCACGCCAGGCCTCGGCGCTGGCCTCGTCGGCGCCGGCGAAGGTCGGCAGGCTGAGATTGCCGACCAGCGACAGCAGGTGGTTGTCGCTGCGAGCGATGACCTCGACCTGCTGCTCGTCGCTGGGTGTAACGCTGGCCACATCGGTGGCGCCGCCCAGATTGATCCGGGCACCCTCGCGGATGCGGGCCTCGCTATCCTGATTGACCAGGAAGATGTTGGCGGCACCGGCGATGGCCAGCTTGCCCCCCTCGGCGGTGGCCACGGTCCAGCTGTCGAAGCTGCCGCTGATCCCCAGATTGCCGGTAGTAAAGGCGTTGAGCGCCTCGACGAATTCCTCGATACGGGTCTGCAACGGCGAGCTCAGGGCAGTCCAGCGGCTGTCGTCACTGAAGTCTTCACTGGAGAGATCCACACCGCTGACGTCGGCCCCCTCGAACTGATAGATCAGGCCGGCCTCGCCCCCGCGCTGGTGGTCATCGGCCACCAGCACCTTGTCGCCGTTGGCCAGGTCTGCCGTACCTTCCGCGCTTGCATGGTCGTAGGTGCCATCGAGTTCACCCAGGGCCTTGCCCGCCACATACAGGTGACGCCCCCACAGGCTGTCCATATCGACGCTGTTGAGGCTCTCGGCGGTGACGCTGATGGCATCGCCGGCGTCCAGATCCACCAGGCCCTCGACCACCGCGTCGGCGTGGTTGTTCTGCAGCGCAAAGACAAAACCGCCGGCGACACCGACATCGGCCGCCTGGCTGTCTTCCTTCTGGTCCTTGGCGCTATCGGTGCCCTGGACCTCGGACTCCGCCGCGGCGTCGCGCAGCTTGCCGATCAGCGTGTTGCCCAGCACCTGATCGGTGAAGCTCTCTTCCTCTTCCTTCTTGTTGGGGTCGACGCCGGTAGCCGAACCCTCGGCGCTGACCGCCGGGCGGTGGGCGCTGGTGGCGCTGACACTGACCGCACCGGCCACCTCGATGTCGCTGCGCTGGGTGGCGATGGCGCCCAGTCGTGTCACGCTGGTGCCAAGGCGGGCCTCGGCACGATTGATGTCCACCGAGACCGCCAGGGCGGCGGCCACGTCCAGGGCGTTCTTCTGCTGGCCCTGGGATTCCTTGAAGTGCTCGCCGATGGAGGCAGGCCCGCGGTCGGCGATGCCTTCCTTGATCTTGTCACCGATGACGCCGCTGAGCGCCTCCTGAAAGTTGCCGATCACCGATGTCGGCGACAGGTCCTCGGCGCTGGCCGTGGCCCCGTCGACAAGGCTGTCGGGGCCACCACCGGGGGCGGTACCGGCGCTGGCGCTGGTACCGCCATGGCCTTCGCCCTGGGAGGTCTCGGCGCTCAGCGTCAGATCGCCGCCCACACTGACGTCACCGGCCAGTTGCGCCTCGGTGTTGCTGGTCTCGACGTTGATCGCCAGGGCGATGCCGACCTTGCCCTTGTCAGGGGCGGAACTGGCGGAGGTCTCGTTTTCCTCCACGCTGGTCGCCGCGATCACCAGATCATTGCCTGCACTCAGGCTGGCGTCTTCCCACACCATCACCCGGGAATCGCTGACCAGCACGCTGACCGCTACCGCGCCGGCCACGCCCTTGAGGCCATCCGGTTCGGCAGAGACGCTCTGGGCAGTGCTGACAGTGCTGCTCAGGTTGATGTCATTGGCGGCGCTCAGGGTACCGTGGACGTGCACACTCGAGCGGGTGATCAGGGTGCTGACCGACACGCCCAGGCCCCAGGCCTTGCTGGCGCCCACCTCGGTACTGATGTCGAGCTCCGAGGCGACGGTGATGTCCCCGCTGGTGGCGGTGATGACCGCGTCAGAGCCGATATCGATGGCGACCTCGGCCACCATCACCGAGACACTGCCAAACAGCGACAGCCCCTGAAGGAAGTCCAGCGCCGTATCGATACCCTGGTCGAGGAAGGCCACGCCGGTGCGCAGGTTGAACCAATCGCGATCGGGATCCACCAGGCGCGCATCGATGGTGACGTCCCCGCCCTTGAGCGTGGCCTTGTCGATATCCACCGACAGGTCGAACAGGCCCACGTCGACCAGGCCATTGGCAGGCGCCAGCAGGGGTTGAAACAACTGCGCGCCAAGGTGCAACTCGCCGCTACCGGCGTCGATCACACTATCGCCACCGATCGTCAGTTCACGCGCCAGGATCGTCAGATCGTGGCCCAGCGTCGGATCCCTCATGCTCAGATCGACGTTGTCCAGGGTCAAGGCACCGTCGGCACGCAACTCGACACTGCTGGAGAACGTTCTGGTCACGTTGGACAGGGAGGCGTCGCCATCCCAGTAGCCGACCAGGCTGGCGTCATTACTGACTTTCACGTCATCGAATCGGTCGAGGCTCCCCGCCGCCAGTTCCACCTCGACCTGATCGCCAGGCTTGGCATTTACGATGGTTCTGGTCGCCGCCTCGCCAATATCGATGGCCAAAGCGCCGGTAAAGGCAGTGGCCGTCAGGGTCCTGTCGGCGCCCCCGGTCAGGCTCAGTCGCGCCGCCTCGATCCCGGACAGCGTGGTTGTGGCCGAACCAACCACCAGACCGGTATCGGTCAGCGTCATGGAGTCGCCCGCCGCCACCAGCAGGCTGTCGGTGCCGGCGCCACCAACGACACTGGCAGCACCCGCGGTGACCAGAATGCGGTCATCGCCACGGCTGCCGGTCAGGACGTCGCTGCCGCCGGCACTGGCATCCAGCACCACGCCGGCCCCGCTCAGGGCGGTGCTCTGCCACTTGTCGGCACTGACGGCCATGCCGAGTGCATCGGTCAAAAGCTTCGCGGTGGCGTCGGCGCTGACGGCGAAGCTCGCGCTTCCCGTGGTGGTGTCGGTGACCACAAGGCGCCCGCTGGCACCATCGAAGTTCGCGGTCAGACCCTCGACGTTGCCCAGCAGCACCAGCAGGTCGCCCAGGGTGCGGGCGTCGGCCACATTGAGCACCCGCGTCTCGCCGCTTTGCAGGGTGAAGCTCAGGTGCGCGCCGGAGTCCTCGAGTTCGCTACCGGTGACGTAACGCGCCAGGTAGGACTGGTATTCCGCCTGGCTGGCGAAGTCTTCTGCGCCGGGAATCGCATCGCCCAGCGCCGAGAGGAAGGTCTCGATCTCGGCGCTGGAGGCACCGCCAGCGGACATCAGCTCGGTGATCCGGGCCTGCTCGCCGACCCCGTGCCAGCCGCTGGCATCGAGGGTGTTGGCGCTGGCGTTGCCGACCAGCGTCAGCGCCTCGATATCGCGATAGCTCGAGGCGATCCCGCCGTCGATGCTGAAGCTGTCCCCACTCACATTGACGGCGTTCTGGCCATCGGCCAGGACGATTTCCAGACGATCCTGGCCGACGCCGCCGCGGATCTCGTTCTGCCCAGCCCCGGCACGAATGACGTTATCCCCGGCCACCGCCACAAACTGGGTCGTGGCCTCGCCACCGATCATCAGGTCGTTGCCGCTGCCCCCCTGGAGATAGACACTGCCGCCAAAGCCGCTGGCGTCGAGCACGGTGTCGCCGAACTCGGCACGCAGCATGCCATGCTCGATACCGGTCAGGCTGTCACGTCCCGCTTCCCGAGCGCGCACCTGGGTCGAGCTCACTGTGGTACCGGCCCCGGAAGCCCCCAGCGCCAGACCACTGCCGACCAACGCCTTGGCGAAGGAACCGTCGTCGGCCACGGCCATGAAGTCGCCGATAAAGCTGACACGCCAACGCACCTGCTGCTCACCATCGGATTCGAACAGCTCGCGGGCCACCTGCAAGTTGCCTTCGCCCACCGCAGACAGTGCCTCGAGCGCCTGCTGCACCGCCAGGGCATCGGCGTCCCAGGCCAGTGCCGCTGTCTGCTCGCCGGCAAAGTGAAAGACCACCGTCTCACCGGCGCTGTAGGACCACACCAGCTCACGTTCCTCGGCGACGTCGCCGCGCACCAGGGTGGCGCTGCCGCTGCCGCCGAACAGGCGCAGGCTGTGAGAGGTGCTGCCCAGCACCGAGTCGTTGCCAGCACCGCCATCCAGACTGTTGCTGCCGCGATAGCCGAACAGCACGTCGTCACCGGCCCCCCCGACCAGGGTGTCGTTGCCACTGCCGCCCAGCAGTACCGCGTCGCCGGCGCCGGCCTTGAGGGTGTTGTCACCGGCGACGCCTTCCAGCTGAACCGAACCGCTGAACGCAGAGGCGTCCAGCACATTGGCGGAAGCACCGCCCACCAGGGTGGCGAGTTCGACGTCGCCCAATACCCAGTCAGTCCAGCCGGTCACGCTCAGCGCGGTATCGGTCAGGGTCATGTCGGCGTCGGCGCTGGCCTCGATGCGGTCGTTGCCGCCACCGGCCTGGACACTGCCGCCCCCGGCGCTGAGCACGAATCGGTCATCCTGTGCGCTGCCGACAAGTTGGCTATTGCTGGCGCCATCCAGGCTCTGGAAAGTCACGCCGGAAAGCGAGTAGCCGCTGGCGTTCAGCGTCTGGCCGGTCCCCGCGGCGGACAGCACCAGTTCCACGGGCTGGCGCTGGAAGCTCAGGCTGCCGTCGCCGGTGGTGACCGTCCCGGTGGCGCCGGAGCTGGTCAGGGTGATGTCCCCAGATGCACGCTGCACCACATAGGTCAGCTCGGCCTCCTCGGGGGTGAACTCGCTGCCCAGCTCGCTCTGTTCGAAGCGATCGCTGCCGCTGAGCGACACCAGGGTACTGCGACCGGCGCCGGCTTTCAGGGTATCGTCGCCGCCGCCCCCCACGATCAGGTTGTTGCCATTACCCCCGTCGAGGATAGTGTCGACCTGCGAGGTGACATCACCGATCAGGCGGTCATCGCCGCCGGTCCCGATAACGTGATTGAAGCCGTCGATACCGACGAAGCCGGTGGCCTTGCCGGTCCCCAGATCGACCTCTACCGAGGTGGAGAAGTCGCTGAAGTCGAGGATCTGGCCGGCCCGACCGTCGAGTCGGTCGATGCCGTTGAACGCGATATTGCCAAGCCCCAGACTGCCCTCGTCGTCAAGTGACCAACGCGCCCCGTCCTGGCTGCTCGAGAGCCGGTGCTGGGCGGCATCGTCCGTAGGTGAAAGCACGCCGTCGTCGCCCTGGCGATAGGAGGCGGCGTTCACCGTCTCGATGCCCGTGAAGCTGAGCCAGCTATCGTTGCGCGCCGCCGTGGTGGTGCTCGACCAGTCCACGCTGCCCGCCCCATCGGCGCTCACCTGCCAATCGGTGTTGCCCTGGATGCCCTCGATGCGATCATCGCCCTCGCCCCCCACGAAGGTGATGGTCAGCCCCTGGCTATGCTCGAGTGCCAGGACGTCGTCGCCGTCGCCGCCCTGGAAGCTCACCAGCAGACCATCCGCCTGGCCCAGCAGGCTCTGGTCCACGCGCAGGATGTCCTGGGCGTCGCTGCCCTGGATGACCACTCCGCCACTGGCCTTGGCCTCATCGAGGCCGCGTGAGGCCACCACCTGACTGACACCTTGCTCGTCGAGTTCGACCACCTGCAGTACCTGCTGCTGGTTCTCCTCGACCACCCGCAACGTCATCTCGGCGCCACCGGCCACGCTGGCGGTCAGCGGGTCCGCCGACATCAGCATGCGTGGCTCGAGTCCCTCGAACACGAACCGGGACGGCTCTGCCTGGGCACGACGAGCACGCCTGGGCTGGCGGAGAAGACGAGCGATCAATTCGGACAGAGGCTTGCGCTGGTGGCGACTCATTGGGGGGGACTCCAGTGGCGAAAAACGTCAGGGGGCGCATCGCGGCGACGATACGCCCCCTGAGCTCGGTCGATCAGTGAACGGGAGTGTCCTGTTCGGCGTCGGAAGCGACCGCCTCCTCGGCGGGATCGCCCTTGGCCAGAGCACCCAGCCGCGAACCACCCTGCGCCTGACGGCTCAGTCGGTTGAGATTGCGCAGCGACTGCAGATGGACGTAGAGCAGCTCCAGTTCGTCACTGTCCAGCAGCGCCTTGAGGCTGTCCTCGGGCAGCGCCTTGAGCTTCTGACGGTTGACTGCCTGGAAGCCGGTCAGGGTGCGCTGACCACCTTCCGGCAAGCGAATCTGGGCCTCGACCGACTCGAGCAGGTCGAGCTCGACCAGACGGGCGCAGAAGGCGCGGGTGCGCTGGAAGTGCGCCTGGTAGTCCTGCAGGAAGTCCAGCACCTTGCCCAGGTACTGGGTCTGCTCACCGTCGGCGTCGAAGAAGCGCTCGCCGCGACCGTCACGATTGAGTCCTTCGTAGTCATCATCGATGCACAGGGTGAAGGTCTTGTCGTTGTCGGCAGAGGCAAACACGAAGGGATAGCGGCGGAAGAAGGCCGGAACGTACTCACCGCGCCACTGGCCTTCACGGTCCACCAGCAGATTCTGGTCCTGCTCGAGTCCCAGCACGGCCACCGGCAGTACCCCGTCGTCGGCCTGGGTGAAGACGATCGGCAGGTCGGTGGCGGCGGTGGGGAATTCGGCTGCCATCAGCGGCACCGAGTTCACCCCGCTGGCAAAGCCGAAGTCCTTGCCGACCTTGAGCGACAGCTCGCCATGCTTGTCGCGAGTGATCGGCTGAACGTTGCGATAGATAAGAAGTTGAGTCGCCATGAAAGAGTCCTCTTGTACTTGAGTGTCGTCCCTGGGCCTGGACGTCAGCGTCGTTGCGCGACCAGCGCGCCGGTGGAAGTCGGGGAGACCAGCGTCACCCCGTGGTAGAAGGTCACGAAGGGTTCGCCTTTCGCGTCGAACCCCAGAGAAAGGTTGCTCAGCGGCTTGTCGCCGTGGGCGGCGATCCACTCGATCGCCTGTGCGCGCGACGTACAGCGCCACTCGCGAGCCAGCGACAACAAAAGGCCCGCCAGTTCGCCCAGACGTATCTCGGCCGGATGTAGATGCAGGTTGAGGGAATCGCGGCCGGTATCGCGGCCCTGGCGCCGTTCCTCGATCCTCACGGTCAACGGTGGCCAGGGCTTTCGTGCCAGCGCGTGGCTGACCTCGAGCTGTTCGATCAGGTCGCCGACGAGCGGGGGCATCGCCGCAAGCGTGCTCGCCATTGCATGGCGCACCGCCTCGGCGCTCTCGAGCAGGACATAGTCGGAGACACTGGCGTCGACGCCAGGGCGCCACTTCCATGCCTGGTACAGCGGGAAGCGACGCCCCGGCAGGGCCTTGTCCGGCAGCGGCGCTTCCCAGTACACCTTGATGGTCGCGGCCTCCAGCCCGAGATGCAGATAGTGCGCCATCGTCTGCGTCGACAGTCCGGCGACAAAGGCCCTCCGGTCGCCAGGCGCCAGCGCCAGCGACTCCAGTAACCCCTCGAGGCGCCCCGCAAGATCGTCGGCGTCAACGCCCTCGAGCGGCACACTGTAGAGCCTGCGCTGATGCGCCCAGCGGGCGGGAGCGCACTTGACCGAGCGCTCGGCACTATAGGGACGCGCGAGGCTATCGAGCCAGGACTCGATCAACGCCTGACGCTCGGCGAAGGGCCGGGGTTCAGTGCTGGAAGGCAAGGAGGTCCATCCGGTCATTCATATGGGCGTCGATCTCCGCCAGGTCTTCGCCATTGATGACGCCGGCGGCATGCTTCAGCCGCAGCACGCTGATCAGGTAGTCGTAGCGCGCACTGGCAAGTTCGCTGCGGGCGAAGAACAGATCGCGCTCGGCGTCGAGCAGTTCGAGCACCGGCATGACACCAGATTCATAGGCCACCTGGCGGTATTCGACGATGCGCTGGTTGGCGCTCAAGGACTCGCTGAGCGCCCTGACCCGGGACATGGCGGTGACGATACCCTCGAAGGCCGCACGTATCTCGCGGTCGAGTTCACGCCGCACCTGTTCGAGTCGCGCCTGCCCTGCCTCGATCAGACGGGTCCCTTCGCGCACCTCCGACGACACTCGCCCACCGCTGTAGACCGGCACATCGAGGCCGACCCGAATGGTCTGGGTCTCGACCTCGCTGCCGCCGCCGAACAATGAGCCCTCGGTCTCGTCATTGTCGTAGTCGAGACTCAGATCGAGGGTCGGATAGTGACCACCACGACTCACCTTGACCTGCTGATTGGCCACTTCCACCGCCAGCCGTGCGGCTGATAGACGAGGATTGCGCTGCATCGCCAGCTCGATCCAGGCCTCGACTGACGACGGTTCTGGGCTCGCCAGCGTCAGGTCCTCATCGACCAGGCTAAGCTCCACCGGACGCACGCCGCTGACCTCGGCCAGGGCATTGAGGGCATCGCGCAGACGGTTGGCCACGTCCAGCTCGCGCGCCTCGACCTGCAGAAAGCGCGCCTGGGCGTCGAGCAGGTCGATCTCGCGAATCAAACCGTCCTCGAAACGCGCCCTGACCTGCTCGAGATTGGTCTGGACCTGCTTCTTTTCGGCCTGCAGGAAACTCAGGTTTTCCGACAGGGCGAGTACCGCAAAGTAGCGTTCGGCCACCCGCAGGTAGAGATCCTGGCGCGAGACCTCCAGCTCGGACGCGGCCTGCTGGATCTCCAGCTTGGCCTGGCCAAAGGCTGCCCAGCGGGAATAGTCATAGATCGACTGCTCGAGCGAGACACCGTAGACGGTGGTCGGGTAGGACGTGCTGCCGCTGCCGTAGACCTCGTTGTCGGTACTGACGATGTCCTGGGAGATCTCGCTGCGCTCGACATTGACATTGATCTGCGGCAGCAGCGCTGAGCGCGCCTGATAATAACGCTCATCGGTGGCCTGCTTACCATGAAAGTCGGCCTGAAACTGAGGATCGCTGTCCACCGCGAGCTCGTGAAGTTCCAGCAGACTTTCCGCCAGCACGGACGGAGCAAGCAGGCACGCCCACCCGCCCAACGCCAGGCCGAACGCAAGCTTGTTGAGATGCATGATGATTTTTCCCCTGCGCACCGGTGGGACAAACACCGGCATTACGCGACTGCTTTGTAATATTTTATTAACAACGGATGTAAGATATTACCCACATCTTTTGTAGGAACACAGCTCTCGTATGCTGTATTGACGACGACATGATCAACGCAGTATCGACGCAGTAGGAAACTACATCGCAAAAGATGAGAAAATCCATACCTTCCGTCGCATTCCGCAACAGAAGGGAATCGGGTAACACACTGAAACCTGGAAAGTTCAGGAACTACGCCTAGGTAGGAGGCACTCTTCGGGGTCGAGGGCGTGGCAAAATTCCGTGACAGGGAAGTGATGCCAGGGCGTGCCAGCCGCTGTTACCTCAGCACAGCCACCTCATCCCAGCCACCTGAGATTACCTAACCCTCCACACTGGACTTTCAGACTAGACCGCAAGCACGAGCAAAGTCCTACGCCAGCGATGACAACGCTGCACCTGGCGACACCTGGGCACTATTCATCCAGGCTGGCAATGCGGTTGCGACCACTACGCTTGGCGCTGTACAGGCGCCGGTCGGCGCGCTCGAACAGCGGTGCAAACCCCTCCCCCTTGCGGTACTGACTGACGCCGATGCTGATGGTGACGCCGAGCATCCGGTCATCCGCCAGGCGGATTTCGCCCCCTTCCACCGCGCGACGCACGCGCTCGGCCGCCTTGATCGCCTCGGGCAAGGCGGTACGCCGCATGACTACCACGAATTCCTCGCCGCCGGTGCGCGCGACCAGATCGCCATCACGCAGGCAGTTGGCCACCGTTTGCGCAAGCCAAGTGAGCACCTGATCACCGGCCGAATGACCGAAACCATCGTTGACCTGCTTGAAGAAGTCGATATCAACCGCGGCCAGCGAGAACACCGCCCCGCCACTGTCGCAATCCTCGATCAAGCGGGTGACATGGCGATCCAGCTGGCTTCGATTGGGCAGACCGGTCAAGGCATCGGTCATTGCCTGGTCTTCCAGCTGATCACGTTCGAGACGAATACGCTCGACCTCCATCTCGTTGGAAATGACACGTTCGACGGCACTGGCCAACAGTCGGAGCAATTCGATGTCGACCTCACTGAAGGCGTGTCGGCGCGCCGACGGACTGGAAAAATTCAGGGTTCCCCAGACCTTGCCCTGGATGCGCAGCGGCGCACCGATATAGGTTTCCAGCTGAAAGTTCTCGTAGCAGGGGTGGCCCTTGACTCGCTCGTCCTGTCCGGCGCGGTGGGTATGGAAAACGTCATCGGCGTCGAGGGTCAGCCGACAGTAGGTGTCACCCAATGCAAAGCTGTCGCCGGCCCCTACTGGCGCATTATCCGAGGCCGCCCAGCGAACCATGTAACGCTCCCCCTCGACCTGACTGACCAGCGCGATATCCAGCCTCAGGTAGCTCAAGGCGTCACGCAGCAGCATGTCGACGATCTCTGATACTCCGATATCGGTGCGATTTACCCCGGTATGGACATCCCGCAACAACTGGATCATCGAGCGATACTCGGAGACGTCCTGGATGATGGCGTAGAAGCCCATCACTTCGTCTTCCACCACGTCCGGCAGATAGTGGACCTTGAAGTAGATCTGACGACCGTCCTGGAGCACCAGGGAATCCTCGTAGCTGACCTCCTGCCCCGCCAGCGCCAGATCAAAACGTGGCCGAATCTTGGCGTAGGAGCCTGCATCGAGCACCGAAGACACCGGCTGCCCCATCAGCGCCTCGGCAGGCAGGCCGATGAAGTCGAGGTAGGCACGATTGTTAAAACGGAAGCAGAAGTCGCGGTCGACGTAGGCCACCATCACCGGCAGGTGGTCGGCCATCCGCGCGATGACACCGCGGCTTGCCTTCTGCCGAGCCGACAGTCGTAGCACCAGCCCCCCATCGGCCAGGCGACAGCAGCTGCCATCGCCCATTTCCAGCGGCATCGAAGGCTTGCCGGCGTGAGCGGCACCCCGGGAGACCCAGGCTTCAGCTACCGCCGCGGCCTCACCAGGCAGCTCTGCCAGCCCCCGCCCGATCCAGACGTCTCCAGGCTCGCCCAGCACGCGCACGGCATCACCGACCACGTCGTGCACCTGCAACTCCGGCGTCAGGCGTACCAGCACCGTGCCGGACGACACCAATGCCTCTTCCACCCAGGCAAAACGCTCCATGAGGAAATCTCCTTGCGTAAGCCCTGCCCTGGACCGGCAGCAGGTCAATACCCTGGCGGCTCGCACGCCGTCTTCTCTAGCCTATGAAAAGATGCTTATAGATGCCGGATTATTTCGCCTGTCCGCTTCCACGTTATGCTGGCGTCGCCGACACCGCCGCGGGAGCTGCCCATGAATCACCAGGACCTTGTCGCCATCGAACACGCCCTGACGCTGGCCAATCGCGGAGACACCTGCTGGCTGTGCACGCGCCTGGACACCCCTGCTCCCGCCTCCCCCCACCTGAGCGTCACCAGCGATGGCGATGGCCCAAGGTACGCAGGACAGCCCGTGCTGCTGACGGACGCGTGGGACGGCGGCACCTGCCTGGCCAATATCAACAACGCCAACGCCGACGATGCCCCCCCCTGTCTGGTCGAGCGCCTGTCGCCGACCAGCGAGACCCTGGTGCACCTGGAGGTCATCCATGCAACGCTCGCCGGCCAGCCACCGCTGATTCGCCGGGTCAGCCTTCTTGGTGCGCCTTTGAAGCTGCTCAGACCCGCGCCAACCAGTCCGTTGATCCACGTCGGCGACGATGCGGTAGAGGTGCTGATCCAGCCGGCTTTGCGCCTGGTACTGATCGGACACTCCCCGACAAGTATCGAACTGGCGCGCCAGGGACAGCGGCTCGGCTTCGAGGTCATCCTGTGCGCCCCCGGCAGCCCCGATACGCATCACTCGACAGCGACCCTGCCGACCGGGGTCGAGTTCCAGCGTGCTCCCGCCGCTCCCTTTCTGCGCGGCGGCAGCAGGCACCGACGCACCCTGGTGATGGATGCCACGGACGCCTCGGCCATTGCGCGAGCGAGCCGCGAGGCCTGCTGTTCTGGCTATCTTGCGATGGCCGACATCGACCCACGCCAGGCGACGAACTGGCTTTACGATGGCTGGCGCAGACTGTGCACCTCACCCAGCGCCTGACGCCCCGTCACTGCGGCCAAAGCGCCAATTGACAGCCATCGGAGGCGGTCCTACGCTGTGCGCATTCCTGGGGGAGCCTGACGGCTGAGATTCCGCTTCATGCGGTAACCCTTTGAACCTGATCCGGGTCATGCCGGCGAAGGGAAGGATGGTTGCGGTATCTCCTCTTTCTTCCTGTCCGCCGCTCGTCCCGCCTGTCCACCGGTCCCTGCGGACAACGACAAGAAAGAGGTCTTCTTGCGATGATGCTCGATCCCACCTGGACGGCGCTGTGGCTTCTGCTGTGCGCCGCCATCTTTGCCATCCCCGGCCTGATCTACGCCCGACGTCGCCAGGGCGGCCTGGATGACTACATCTCGGCTCGCAACAGCCAGAACACCCGCGCCACGGTGTTGACCCTGGTGGCCACCACCCTGGGTACCTGGATCCTGTTCGGCCCCGCCCAGGCGGCCACCTGGGGCGGCATCGGCGCGGTACTCGGCTATGCGCTAGGCTCCATGGTCCCGCGCCTGGTGATGATCCCGCTGGGACGACGCATGCGTGAGCTGATCCCCGAAGGCCACGGCCTCACCGAGTTCGTGATCCATCGCTACGGGCGCACCATGTACGGCTTCACTCTGACGATCATGCTGTTCTATCTGTTCATCTCGCTGGCGGCAGGCCTCACCGCGATCGCCCATATGGTCACCTTGCTGGCGCCGATTCCGCTGTGGCTGACCGCCTGCGTGGTGATGATCGCCACCCTGCTCTACACCTTCTACGGCGGCCTGCGCACCACCATCTTCACCGACAAGGTACAGATGCTGGTGATCCTGCCGTTGCTGGCGCTGCTGCTGGTGTTTGGCTGGCAGGCCGCCGGCGGCGTCACACCGACGCTTGAGGGCCTGCAAGAACGCGCGCCCCAGTTGCTGGATGTCACCGATGCCGGCGGCCTGCGTGCCGGCCTGACGTTCTTTATCGCGGTAATGCTGACCGGCCTGTTCTACCAGGGCACCTGGCAGCGCATCTACGCCGCCCGGGACAGCAAGGTGCTGCGCCGGGGTTTCTGGATCGCAGGACTGTTCAACTTCCCGGTGATCGTGCTGATGGGCCTGTTCGGCCTGGCCTTCGTCGGCCTCGGGCTCGAAGGAGACGGTTCGGTGGCGCTGTTCAGCGTGCTGCTGTCCGAGGTCCCGCTGTGGTTCGCCCTGGCCTTGATTCCGCTGGGCCTGGCCCTGGTGATGAGCAGCGCCGACACCACCGTCAACGCCACCTCCAGCATCATCGCTGTCGACATGCACCGGCTGCTGCCCCAGGCCAGCGAGGCCACCCTGATGCGCCTGGCACGCTGGCTGATCGTCGCCGCAGCGGTGCCGGTGACCTGGGTGGCGGCCCAGGGCTACAGCGTGCTCTATCTGTTCCTACTGGCGGACCTGCTGTGCTCGGCGGCGGCCTTCCCGGTGTTCTTCGGTCTGTTCAATCGCCGCTACGACGGGCGCAACGCGGTGCTCAGCACCGCTGCGGGCCTGGTCGCCGGACTGGCGATGTTCCCGTCCCCCAGCGGCGGTACCGCCACCCTGCTGGAGTCCTTCCTGCTGGCGGCCTTCGTGCCGGTGCTGGTCTCGCTGGTGCTGATGAAGCTGCTGCCGTCCCGTCAGGACTATGACTTCACCCGCATGGGCAGCCTGGTGCGGCGTTTCCAGAGCTGACACCGCCACGCTACCTGCCTGGTAAGGTGGAATAAAAAACAGCGGGACGAGCGACTCGTCCCGCTGTTGTCGTTTCAAGGCCCGGCCATCAGGGGCCTTGGCAGTTCCGGAACATCAGTGACCGGGCCGCGCCAGTCCCAGGTGGTCGCGCAGGGTGCGACCCTGGTACTCGCGTCGAAACAGTCCACGGCGCTGCAGTTCCGGTACCACCTGTTCGACCACGTCTTCGATGCTATCCGGCAGCGACGGCGGCATCAGGTTGAAGCCGTCCGCCCCGCCCTGCTCGACCCAGCGCTGCATCTCGTCGGCGATACGCTCCGGGGTGCCGACCATGGTGCAGTGGCCGCCACCGGCGGCGAGCCTCCCCAGCAACTGGCGAAGTGTCGGTTGTTCGCTCTCGATGATCCGCAGAATTGTGGCGTAGCGACCCTTGGGCCCGCTGAAGGCCTCAAGCGGCGGCAGCTCGGGTACCGGGGCGTCGAGCTCCCAGTCGCTCACGTCCTGGCCGATGAACTGACTCAACTGGCGCCGGGAGCTGTCCACCGGCAACAGCTCGTCGAGCTCCCGCTGCTTGCGTCGGGCCTCCTCCTCGGTGGAGCCGACGTAGGTGACCAGCCCCGGCATGATCGCGACCTTCGGTCTGCCGGCGGCCTTTACCCGGGCCTGAAGGTCGCTGTAGTAGGCCTGGGCCGAGGGCAGGTCGAAGGCCACCGCGTAGATGGCCTCGGCGTAGCGCGCGGCCAGGTCACGGCCCTGATCCGAGGCTCCGGCCTGGAACAGCACCGGGTGGCCCTGGGGCGGACGCGGCACCGTCAGCGGGCCATCCACCAGAAAGTGCTCGCCGTGATGGTGAACGGGTCTGACCCGGCTGGCGTCGACGTAATCGCCCTGGCGATCCCTCACCAGGGCGTCGTCACACCAGGAGTCCCACAGCGCCAGCACGGTATTGGCGAATTCCTCCGCCCGGGCATAGCGCTCGGCGTGGCTCGGCATGGCCTCGAGCCCATGGTTGCGCGCCTCGCTGTCGAACATCGAGGTCACCAGGTTCCAGCCCAGGCGTCCGCCGGAGATATGGTCCAGCGAGGCCAGCATGCGTGCAGCATGAAACGGCGTATAGAAGGTGCTGGAGACGGTGGAGATCAGCCCGATGTGTTCGGTGGCCCGCGCCATGGCCGCCAGCATGGTCAGCGGCTCCAGGGTCCACAGTGGACCGTCGGCGACGTTGCCCGCGGCGTGGCCATCGGCGAAGAACACTGCGTCGAAGCGGCCCCGCTCGGCAAGCTTCGCCAGGTCCTCGTAGTAGCGGATATCGGCCAGGCGCTCGACGCTGGAACGGGGATGGCGCCAGGCCGCCTTGTGGTGACCGCAGCCCATGATGAACAGGTTCAGGTGCATGTTGGTCATCAGTCCTTCACCAGTCCACCGTCTACCACCAGGTTCTGGCCGGTGACCGCCCGCGACCAGGGCGAAGCAAACAGCAGCGCGGCGTCGGCAAACTCTTGCGGCGTGGTCACCCGTCGCAGCGGCGTGCTGGCGGCAATCAGGTCGAACACCGCCTCCGGCGTGGCGCGGGAGGCATCGGTGGTGCGCAACAGGCCCCCGGAGATCATGTTGACGGTGATGTTGTCCGGGCCCAGGTCGTGGGCCAGGGTGCGCGTCAGCGACAGCAGCGCCGCCTTGGCGGCGGTGTAGTCGTGGTAGGGCACCACCGGGTTCTGGAACAGGTTGGTGCCGATATTGACGATGCGACCAAAGCCGGCCTCACGCATACCGGCTAGCGCCGCCTGCACCGTGTTCAGCGCCCCCCGAGCGACGCCCTGAAGCTGATGATCGAGGTGCTCCCAGGTCAGCTCGTCGGGACCGGGACGGGCGTCGCCGTTGAAAGCGAAGTCCGGCAGCGCATTGTTGATCAAGGTGGTGACCGGATCACCGAAGTGCTCGCGGGCACGCGCGAACATGGCATCGACCGCGCGTCGGTCGCAGACGTCGGCGGCCACCGCCAGGGCTTGCTCGGGATAGTCGGCCACCAGCGCCCTGGCGCCCTCTTCGCTGCGTCGATAGTTGACCACCACCCGCGCACCCTGCTCGAGGAAACTGCGCGCCAGGCTGACGCCGAGGCCACGCCCGGCGCCGGTAACGACGACCAGCTGGCGGGAAATAGGAAGCGCAGGTGGACTTGCGGAAGCTGAAGGTGAGGCGTCGGAAAGAGTCATCTGGCGGGTCCTTGGTCGAGGCGAGGAACGCACGCCGACCCCTGGACTGACGACTGCGCTGACATCCCTTCGCCGGTATGAACTGGATCAGGTTCGACGGGTGTTTCTCAGCCCCGCTATCGTGCGGGACACCCCGTGCCATGCGCCTTCGACCTTAGCCCATCGGCGCGGGGCGGACAAGCCGCGCAGCACCTGGAACATCACCGCAGTCAGGGCATGCAGATGGGCGCTCCAGACCCGACGGTCAGCCCGGTGCCTGGACGGCTTCCATCAAGTCACTTCCCTCCTCTCCTGCCCGGTTGACCCTGGTCGAGACCGGCCATGCCTCGAAGGCGCCAGCGGGTAGATGCCGCACCGTCTGGCGCATGACGTCGCGATCACTCAGCTCAGGATCGAGCCAGGGTTCCAGGCTGCCGTCGTCCAGCGCCAGCGGCATGCGGGCATGCACCTCACTCGCGCAGCCCCGGGCAGGCTCGGTGAGGATGGCCAGCCCCGGCCTGCCGTCGGCCCGTTCACTGAAGATCGCCGCCAGCCACAGCGGCGCGCGATCTTCACGACATAAAAAATAGGGCTGTTTGCCGGCCTCGCCCGGCAGCCACTCGTACCAGCCATCCGCCGGCACCAGGCAGCGATGGCGGGCAAAGGCCCCACGAAAATAGCGTGAGGTGGCGACCTTCTCCACGGTGGCGTTGATCGGCTCCGGCGCCTCGGCCTGGGCCCAGTGGGGTCGATAGCCCCACCACATCGCGGTAAAGGAAGGCACGCCCTCCCCGTCCATGGCCAGCGAAGTGATCCAGGTGCCCGGCGCGATGTTGTAGCGAGGAGTCGGCTGCTGCTCGGGCAGGCGGGGCGTCGTCGGCAGACGCATCAGCGCCGCCAGTTGAGCAAAAGGTGTGTAACAGGCGAAACGGCCGCACATGGGTACCTCCTTTTCCTGGGCCTGCGGGATAAGCCTAGCACCATCTCTTTCGCCCTTATCGGCCTACTCCGCGCGCTGCGGCTTAAGCATTTGCGAACGTTAAGTTTTCGCTAAGCTAGCGAGCCTAGCCTGGCCATCAACTCCTCTTCCAAGGACGCGATGACATGGCCCCGGCAATTGCAGCATCGGACTCGATGACGACAGCCCACTCGGATGATTCTGAACCGGATGTGACCTCGGGACTGTCCTGGACGCCCCCGGAGCGGCTGGATGAGGCAAACGCCTTTATCTCCAACGTCTACCACCTCCATCACAATGCCGCCATCAGCAACCCCTACCAGCGCTTGCTGACACTGCGTGACGACCATGGTGTGCTCGTCGCCACCACGGGCCTCAGGCGTGCCGATGAGGGCCAACTGATGGTGGAACACTACCTCGAAGCTCCGGTCGAGACGGTACTCGCCACTCGAGGCCTCTGCCATCGTGCTCCACCGCGCCACCAGATCATGGAGGTCGGCGCCCTGGCCAGCGCGTCGCCAGGCGCCGGCCGGCGGCTGATGCTGTCACTGGTCGTGGTACTCGAGCGACTGGGCATCGAGTGGCTGGTGGTGACGGCATCGAGGGACGTACGCAATGGCCTCGCTCGGCTTGGTATCGCGATGCACACTATCGGTCGTGCCCATCGCCACTGCCTGGACAATCCAGCGGACTGGGGACGCTACTACGAGCGTGACCCCAGGGTCGTGGTGATTCGCCCCCTCGAGGTGGCCAACTGCATGCGCGCCACTCCACTTGGCGCCCTGCTGCTCGCCGGTGCAGCACAGCTTGCCCCGGAAGCGTCGGACCCCGTCCCGGCACTACCCCGGGTCACTTCCAGTGCTGCGGCCAGGGGCCTGCCCCATGGATAGGCTTCAACACCGCCTGGGCCAAAGGGCGAGGCGGTCGCCGGATGTGGTGAGCCTGATCGGGGCAACCCAGGACGGCAAGGAAGTCTGTCTTACCGCCCGGCAACTGGAGGCTGCCATCGGTGCTGTCGCGCACCAACTCGAGCAGTCGGGCGTTTCCCACCTGGGCCTGCTGGGTCACAATTCCCCTGACTGGCTGGTTGCGCAACTCGCCGCCTGGCGAGCTGGCCTGCCAGTCACCCCGATTCCTGCGTTTTTCAGCGAACAACAGATCAACCATCTGCTCGATACCACCGGGCTGGACGGTCTTCTGCTCGTGCAGGACGACTCGCTGGATGCCTGGCTGCCATCTGCCCGCGCCAATGACTTCAAGCGCCAGCCACTGAGCACAGGCGACAGTCCGGACGGCCTGTCCATCGCCTTGTTCCGGCGCCGCTCGACGCCCGCGCCACTGCCCGACGGAACGCGACTGATCACCTTTACCTCCGGCACCACCGGCACCCCCAAGGGGGTCTGCCTGTCCGGGCCGCACCTCGAGTCGGTCATCGAAGGGCTGGAACAGCGCCTTGCGGGTGTTCCCCTGCATCGTCACGGCGTGGTGCTGCCCCTGGCGGTATTGCTCGAACATCTGGCCGGCGCACTCTTCGCCCTCTGGCGCGGCGCCCAGATCATCGTTGATGCACCCCTTCGCACGGGACTTGCCGGCAGTGGAGATCTGAACCCGCTTCAGTGGCGAGATTGGCTCGAGACACGCCGTCCGGACAGCCTGATTCTGGTGCCGGCGCTACTCAAGGCGCTATGTGATTTGGGTGGTTTGGGTGGTTTGGGCGGCTTAGATCGTTCGAGTGGCCTGGACTCACAGGCTTCAAGGCCGAGCGACTGGCAACAGGCGCTGTCGCTGGTCGCCGTGGGCGGCGGCCAGGTGCCCCGCTATCTGCTCGACCAGGCAACACAACTGGGGCTTCCTGTCGCCCAGGGCTACGGCATGTCCGAGATGGGCTCGGTCGTCTGCCTGAGTCGACCAGACGAGCCCCAGGACGGCCGCGTCGGGCGCCCACTGAAGGGACTGCGCCTGAGCACCGATGAACAGGGCCAACTGCTGGTGCACGGTCGTCGCATGCTGGGCTATCTGACGTCCTACCATGATGGTCCGTCGTCCGACATGCCCTGGCCCAGCGGAGACCTCGGTCACCGCCTGGCGGACGACCACTGGCGTCTCGACGGGCGCCAGCGCAACGTCATCATCCTGTCGAGCGGACGCAATCTCTGCCCCGAGTGGCTCGAGGCGGAGCTCGAGCTTATCGACGGTATCGATCGTGCCTTCATCTTCGGTGAAGGCTTGCCGGGCGTTCTGGCGCTCCTTGGCCCTTCAGCCATTATCCAGCCCCCCCGCCTGGAAGCCCACATCGCCGCGCTCAATCAGCGCCTGCCTGACTACGCCAGGGTCCGCGGCTGGCAGTCGTTGATGCGGCAACTGCCAGGCGTCGCGCAGCCGCTGTCGATCGCCAGCAACGAACTCACCGCCAACGGGCGCCTGCGCCGGGCGAGCATCTATCTACGCCGCCGTAGAGATATCGAGCGCCTGGTCGCCAGCACCTTTCCCGGCCACCAGTACGTGTCAGCAGCGCTTTCCTCCTCGACCGACAGCTCCTCTTCATACCCACAGGACCCCTCACGACCATGAACACGCTGACCGATACTCCTGTCACCACCTCGCCGCCTGTCGACAACGGCAAGCCCGACGGTTTCTACCGCCACCTGCTCGCTGCCACCGAAGACGAACGCCAAACCTTGATGGGAGGGGAACTGATCGGGCGCGCCCAGGGTGGCAAGATCACCCTGCCCGAATATCGCGCCTTTCTCGCCCAGGCCTATCACCATGTGCGCCACACCGTTTCATTGATGATGGCCTGCGGCGCCGAGTTGTCCGCCCCTGCCTTCGTGCTGCGCGACAACCTGCGCATGGCCATCGCCGAGTACATCGACGAGGAAAAGAGCCACGAACACTGGATACTCGATGACCTCGAGTCGATCGGCGTCAATCGGAACTTCGCCCGCTCGCGCCTGCCGCTGTTCGAGACGGAATGGATGGTGTCCTACGCCTACGACAGCATCAGACGTCGCCATCCGCTGGCCATGTTCGGCATGGTACTCGTGCTCGAGGGCACCAGCACCTCAGCAGCCAGCGCCGCCGGCAGGGCCATCCGCGATAGCCTGGGCCTGACCGACGACGCCTTCCACTACCTGTTTTCCCACGGCGAACTGGACATCTCCCATATGGCCTTCTTCGCCGAACTGATGGACACCATCACCGACACCGAGGAACAGGCTCAGATCATCCATTCGGCCCGCGCCTTCTATCGCCTCTATGGCGCGGTCCATGACGCCGCCTTGAGCGACGCCGACCACTGGACTGACGAAGCGCTGGAGGCAAACTCATGCCATCACTGAGCGAACGCAGGATTCTGGTGACCGGCGCTACCGGCGGTATCGGCTCGGCCCTGGTGAAGCGGCTTGACGCCGAAGGCGCCAGCCTGTGGCTGGCAGGTCGAGATGAGGGCAAGCTCAGCGCCCTGGCGAGCGAGCTTGGCAAGGCGAGACACACCCTCGTCGCTGGCGCCGACCTGACCACCGCGCTGGGCCGCCGGCGGCTACTCGACCCGCTAAGCCAGACGGTTCCCGAGCAGCGCCCTTCGACGCTGGTTCATCTGGCCGGCATCAACCAGCTGGGCTGGTTTCGCGAAACCTCGCCAGACGACGTCATCCGGGTGCTCGATACCAATCTGACCTCGACCCTGCTGCTGACCCAGGCCCTGCTACCGCTGTTTCTCGAACAACCCAGCGCCAACCTGCTGTTCGTGGGCTCGCTGCTGGGTCATATCGGCCACCCCGGCTATGTCGCCTACTGCGCCAGCAAGGCCGGCCTCAAGGGCTTCACCGAGGCACTGTCCCGCGAGCTCGAAGGCACTTCGGTCCGTGTACAGTACCTGGCCCCCCGCGCCACCCGGACCGCCATGAACGGCCCCGACGCCGAAGCCATGAACGAAGCTCTGGGCAACACCGTGGACAGCCCCGAGCGCGTGGCCGATGTCATCGTCAGACAGTTGAAAAGTGGCCAACGCCGCGCCGCTCTCGGCGGCAAGGAGCGCCTGTTCGCCCTGATCAACGCCATCGCCCCCAAGCTCGTCGATAGTGGCATTGCCAAGTCTCGAGCCGAGATATCCCGCCATCTGGATACCCCTGCGCCGGCTATCCAGGACTAAACACCCGATGTCCGCATCGCCTTGACCCTTGTGCTGCACAAGGGTTTTAGTCTGTGGTGGAGTTGCTCGAACTTGCATAGTAGTGACAGAAGCCTCAGGGCCACCACCCTGGCCTGCCTGGGCTTTTCTCAACCACCACAGGGAGAGGAAATGAGCACGAACACAGCAACCCCCACGCAGCGGGCCTCATCCAGCACTGCCCGCCTCTATCGCATGAAGACCGCGGAGCACCTCTGCCCCTTTGGCCTGAAGACCTTGTCGCTGCTCAAGCGCAAGGGCTACCAGGTCGATGACCACACCCTGACCTCACGTGAAGCCATCGATCGCTTCAAGCAGGAAGCCGACGTCGACACCACACCCCAGGTGTACATCGGAGAGGAGCGCATCGGCGGCTACGAGGAACTGCGCCGCCACCTCGGCATGAGCGTGCCCGGCGACAAGGAAGTCAGCTACCGCCCGGTCATCGCCATCTTCGCCACGGCACTGCTGATCGGCCTGGCGGTGGGCTGGGTCTCCGGCCAGTCGCTGGCCTCAGTGCGCACCATCGAGTTCGCCGTCGCCTCGGCCATGGTTCTGCTGGGCCTGCAGAAACTGCAGGACGTGGAAAGCTTCAGCACCATGTTCCTGAACTACGACCTGCTGGCCCAACGCGATGTGCGCTACGGCTATATCTACCCCTACGCCGAAACACTGGCCGGGATACTGATGCTGGCCGGCAGCCTGATCTGGATCGCCGCGCCTGTCGCCCTGTTCATCGGGGCGGTGGGGGCCATCTCGGTGTTCAAGGCGGTCTACATCGACAAGCGCGAACTCAAGTGCGCCTGCGTCGGCGGCAACAGCAACGTTCCCCTGGGCTTCGTTTCCCTGAGCGAGAACCTGATCATGCTGCTGATGGGCCTGTGGATGCCGGCCAAGGCACTGTTGATGTAAGACACGCCTGACCTGGCCGTTACTGACGCTCAGTAAAAACCCGCCAGGCATGCCTGGCGGGTTTTCTCTGGCACGTTGAAGCCTTTATTCGAAGCCGACATGCAGACTGTAGCGGCCACTGTTTTCATTGGCGCTGCCAAGCACACTGCCTCGCACTTCAAGCTCATAGGTTCCGGGAGTGACAGGCTCCTCCAGCAGGAAGTGGCCGTTGTTATCAGCGTCGCTGGCCATCAGCTGCCCCGCGGGTGAATACAGCCTTCCCTCGATGCTCATCGACCGACTCGAGTCGCTGGCAAGATGTTCACTGCTGACGACCAGCATTCCTTCCTCTTCGATCGGCAACCGGTAACGCACGGGCGCCCCACGAAGCTGCTGGGTGGCTGACACGCCTTGCCGCAAGATTTCGGTTTCCTGCGAATGGCCCTGCGCAGCCAGTACCGGTAGAGAAACACCCGCGAGAACAGCGACACCCATCATGTGTTGCCACAACTTCATAACGACTACCTCCTGTGAATGTTGGCACCTTCATGATGTGTGATAAGGCTTAATCTACGCTGAAATATTATAAAAATGGCGTGGAGAAGAAGCCCCACCCGGTGGCCTGGGTGGCGACCATAGGCGCAGAGGCATCAAAACCAGACGCGAAGCCCTGCAACCACTGCGGTGTCCTCCACTTGCCCTCCTTCCTCACGCGCCATATCGGCAGTATCACCATAAAGTTTCTGCCAATAGGCGCCAACATAGGGCGCGAACTTGCGATGTAGTTCATAGCGAAGGCGCAGGCCCGTACGCAAGGAATTGAATCCCTCACCTACACCGAACTCCTCGACATCATCGAACGCAACCTCCATTTCCAGTCGAGGCTGGAGATAAAGCCGCTGGGTCAGTCGCAGATCATATTCCTGCTCCAGACTCAAGGAGGTATCACCATCGTCACTGACACGAAGATCCAGCTCGGTTTCCAACCGGTAGGGTGCCAGCCCCTGTAGACTGATCACGCCGAAATAGCGCTCAGGATGGTCATCGCTGCCAAGCCCACCCTGATAGCCAAGCCCTCCCTGTAGCTCCCAGAAGTCGGCAATCAAACGGCTGTACAGCAGATCCAGCGATTCAAATTCCGCATCTTCGCCATCCCCTTGGGTATTGTCACCTTCCCCCTTCAGGTAGACGCGATGAACGTCGCCTCCGTACCAGGCCTGAAAATCCCAGGTTACTGCCTCGCTGTCTTCAGACGGCCAGACGTATTCCAGACGGTCGACCAGCACCGAGCCACGCAGATGTTCCTGCATGGGCGACGGCCAGTGATCTGGCGCGTCGTAGCCATCCTCAGCCAGCGCCAGCGACGACAATGCCAGACCAGATAGCGTTGCCAGGCAAATACGGCCCACACGAATTTCCATGCGTCATCTCTCCTCAGGCAACCTTGACGACGCGGAACATGCCGGCGTCCATGTGATAAAGAAGGTGGCAGTGGAACGCCCAGCTGCCCTCGGCATCCGCCGTGATCAGTGCAGAAAGGCGCTCGCCTGGCTTGACGTTCAGGGTGTGCTTGCGCGGAATCAGCTCACCGGCACCATTCTCCAGCTCCATCCACATGCCGTGCAGGTGGATCGGGTGCTCCATCATGGTGCGATTGACCAGGATGAGGCGCAGACGCTCGCCCTTGTCGAAGTGGATCGGCCCCGAGACCTCACTGAATTTCTTGCCGTCGAAGGACCACATGTAGCGTTCCATGTTACCGGTCAGATGAAGCTCGAGTTCGCGACCAGGAGGACGACGGTCAGGCCATGGCGCGATGGCTTTCAGGTCCTGATACACCAGCACACGACGCTCGCGGGCATCCAGGCCGATTCCAGGCTGATCGAGGCGGGAGCCTGGCTGCGCCACGCCCACCGGCAGCATGGCTGTACCAGTGGCGCTCTCCGTACTGTCCATCTGAGCGTGATCCATTCCCGCCATGCTCGAGTGGTCCATATCGGTCATCGAGCCGTGATCCATGCCCGCCATGCTCGAGTGATCCATACCGGCCATCGAGCCATGATCCATGCCCGCCATGCTCGAGTGATCCATACCGGCCATCGAGCCGTGATCCATGCCCGCCATGCTCGAGTGATCCATACCGGCCATCGAGCCGTGATCCATGCCCTCGTGGGCTCCCATGGCCTCCATTCCTCGATCGGCGATACGTCGGCGTTCCGGCAGCGGCGCCACCATCCCCATACGCGGCGCCAGGGTCCCCCTGGCAAAGCCGCTTCGGTCCATGGACTCGGCAAAGATGGTGTAGGCCACATCGTCTTTCGGCGTCACCAGAACGTCATAGGTTTCCGCTACCCCGATGCGGAACTCCTCGACGGGCACGGGCCGAACCGGCTGGCCGTCGGCCGCCACCACCGTCATTTCGAGCCCCGGAATCCGCACGTCGAAGTAGCTCATGGCGGAGCCATTGATGACACGTAGCCGCTGCGTCTCGCCGGGGCGAAACAGGGCAGTCCAATTGTCATCGGGTGAATGACCGTTGAGCAGATAGGTGTAGGTGGCGCCGGTAACATCGGCGATATCACGGGAGCTCATGCGCATCCGGCCCCACATGGCACGCGCTTCCCAGGTGGAGGCGAGCCCCTGACGGTCCACATCGGCGATGAAGTCTCCAAGGGTGCGCTCCTGGAAGTTGTAGTACCCCTCCCCGGTCTTCAGGTTGTGGAAGATGGTCGAGGGGTCCTCGAAACTCCAGTCGGTCAGCAGCAGCACGTGCTCGCGGTCATAGCGAAAGGGTTCGCGCTGTTCGGCGTCGATGACCAGGGGGCCCACATGGCCAATCTGCTCCTGCAGTCCTGAGTGGCTGTGGTACCAGTAGGTGCC
>DJIP01000369.1:0-545 GCA_002433675.1 Halomonas halophila | reverse complement strand
GTGGTACCAGTAGGTGCCGCTTTGACGGAGGGGAAAGCGGTAGGTAAAGGTTTCGCCCGGCATGATGCCGGCGAAGCTCACGCCGGGGACGCCATCCATCTCCGGCGGCAGGAGAATGCCGTGCCAGTGAATCGAGGTGGGCTCGTCCAGCAGGTTGGTCACCCGCAGCGTCACGTCCTCCCCTTCCTTGAGCCGGATCAGGGGGCCAGGGCTGGTGCCGTTGAGGGTAATCGGCCGTGCAGACTGGCCAGCGATGGGCACGCTCTGGCGACGAATGGCCAGCGAGATATCCGGACCGCTTTCCACCCCCTTGGGGTAACTCGAGGTCTGTCCCCAGGGGTTGGCCCAGGCAGGCGCCAGACCGAGGGCGGCGGTGCCGATTCCCAGGGCTGCGCTTCCCTTGATGAATCCTCGTCGTGATAGCCGATGTGGCGGCAGAAGTGTCGTCGACATGGGTGCTGTCTTCCTGTGCGATGAACTTCTGCCATCTTCCATCGCCAAGCTGAAAGCCAGCTGAATCCTTAGGCGCTGTCCGAAAAGTCGAC
>DJIP01000315.1 GCA_002433675.1 Halomonas halophila | reverse complement strand
CATCGTGTTCTTCTACGCGGTGCTCGGTGGCATGAAGGGCATCACCTACACCCAGGTGGCCCAGTACTGCGTGCTGATCACCGCCTTTATCGTGCCGGCGGTGTTCCTGTCGATCATGATGACCGGCCACGTGCTGCCGCAGACGGGGCTCGGTGCCACCTTCGTCGACGCTGCCGGCAATGACAGCGGCCAGTACATCCTTGATCGTCTCGACGGTCTGCTGACGGATCTGGGCATCACGCCCTACACCGACGGCAGCCAGCCGATGATCAACGTGTTCTTCATCACCGCCGCCCTGATGTGCGGTACCGCGGGTCTGCCCCACGTCATCGTGCGCTTCTTCACCGTGCCGCGGGTGCGTGACGCCCGGGTCAGCGCCGGCTGGGCGCTGGTGTTCATCGCACTGCTCTACACCACCGCTCCGGCGGTCGGCGTGTTCGCCCGCACCAATATCATCGAGACGGTCCACGAGACCAGCTACGAAGAGGCCCCGGCCTGGTTCAAGAGCTGGGAAGGCGTGGGCCTGATCGGTTGGCTCGACAAGAACGACGATGGTCGGGTGCAGATGGGGCCGGGCGCGCCGTTCGAGGGCAAGCCGACCTTCGAAAGCGGCCCGCTGGAAGAAGAAACTCCTGGCGAGCACGGTCAGCGGGTGGTGACCAATACGCCCACCGACAGCCCCAACGAGGTCTACATCGACCGCGACATCATCGTGTTGGCCAACCCCGAGATCGGCGGTCTGCCGGCCTGGGTGATCGCCTTGATGGCCGCCGGTGGCGTGGCCGCGGCGCTGTCTACCGCAGCCGGTCTGTTGCTGGTGATCTCGGCGGCGGTGTCCCACGACCTGATCAAGAAGCAGATCAACCCCAACCTCAGCGAAAAGGGGGAGCTGCTGGCGGCGCGTAGCGCTGCTGCGGTGGCGGTGGTCGTGGCCGGCTACTTCGGCATCAACCCGCCGGGCTTCGTGGCCCAGGTGGTGGCCTTCGCCTTCGGTCTTGCCGCCTCGTCCTTCTTCCCGGCGATCCTGCTTGGCATCTTCGACAAGCGCATGAACCGCGAAGGGGCCATCGTCGGCATGGTGCTGGGTCTGAGCTTCACCTTCATCTACATCGTCTACACCAAGTTCATCAACACCGATCCTTCGATCTGGTGGTTCGGCATCTCGCCGGAGGGTATCGGTACCCTCGGCATGATCCTCCACTTCATCGTGGCCTACGTGGTCTCGCGGGCAACCGCGGCACCGCCGGAGCACATCCAGGAGCTGGTGGAGAACGTTCGAGTGCCGAGAGGCGCGGGTGAGGCCCACGCTCACTAGAGCGAGCCATCAGGCAGGGGCGCCGGCCCGTCAGCCGCCGCCCCCTGCCAGACGACAACACTCCCCGACCCCGGCCTCGCCGGGGTCGGTCATGGAGCAGACATGATCGACATCGACTTCACTCATCCACCGTTTTCACTGCTCGACGACGCCGAGCGCGAACGGGTCCTGGGCGGGCTGGATATCGCCTACTACGGGCGGGATGACGTGATTCTCGATGCAGGGCAGTCCGGCGAGTTCGTCTTTGTGATCCACAAGGGCGAAGTCGCCGAACTGGACCCGGCCGAGGGCCCCGCCGGGGGGCGCATCGGCCACTACACCGGGGGCGATCTGTTCGGTGCCATCAGCGTGATCAACGGCCAGAGCCGTTATCGCTTCGTCGCCGAAGAAGAAAGCCTGTGCTACCTGATGCCGCACACGCTGTTTCTGTCGCTGTGCGAGAACAACGCCGCCTTCTCGGACTACTTTCACCAGCGCCTGATCAGCAAGACGCGGCTGCTGGCCGAGCGTCGCGCCGAGGGCGGCGTCACCCTGGCCGGGTTCATGCTCGCCCGGGTGAACGAGTGCATGCGTGAGCCGCTCAAGGTCGGCTCGACGACATGCATTCGCGACGCCGTGCTGACCCTCAGGGACAAGGGCGCCGACAGCCTGCTGGTCGAGACACCCGACGGCCCTGGCATGCTGACCAAGACCGACCTGCTCGAGGCCCTGGTGCTGGAGGGACGCGACGGCGATACCGAGGTCGGTGGTATCGCCCATCTGTCGCTGGTGACGGTGGACGAAAGCCAGTACCTGTTCGAGGCGCTGATCGAGATGACCCGCCACGAGGTGGCCAGGGTGGTGGTGTTCCATGGCCAGCAGCTGACCGGGGTCGTCGAGCTGACCGACGTGCTCAGCTTCTTTTCCAGCCGTAGCTACGTGGTCAGCCTGCAGGTCGAACAGGCGTCGACCCTGGCGTCGCTCAGCGAGGCCAGTCAGCGTGCGCCGGAGCTGGTCGAGGCGCTGATGGCCCAGGGGGTGCGCATGCGCTTCGCCATGGGCATGCTGTCGGCGCTCAATGGGCGCATCATCAGCAAGGCCTGGCACTTCTCGATGCCAGCGCCTCAGCGCGAACGCGCCTGTCTGCTGGTGCTCGGCAGCGAAGGGCGCGGCGAACAGATCCTGAAGACCGACCAGGACAATGCGCTGATCCTGGCCGATGACCAGCAGTGGGACGAGCTCAGTGCAGATACCGCGCGTTTTACCAGCGTGCTCGATGATCTGGGTTATCCGCGTTGTCCGGGCAACATCATGGTCTCCAACCCCCAATGGGTCGGCACCCTTGCGCAGTGGCGCGCGCGCATCCGTCGCTGGGTCTGTGAACCCGACGGAGACAGCCTGATGCGTCTGGCGGTGCTTGCCGATGCCTCGGGGGTGGCCGGTGACTTTGCCCTGGTGGACCGACTCCACGACGTGCTGATCGAAGAGACCCGGGGTAACGAGCTGTTGCTGACCCATCTGGCGAGGGGAGTGTTGCGGTTCTCGACGCCCTTGACCCTGTTTGGAACCCTGAAGAAGCCCGAGCACGGCGTCGACATCAAGAAGGGTGGCATCTTTCCCATCGTCCACGGTGTTCGCACCATGGCGCTGGAGTGTGGGCTGCGCGAGACCTCGACCCACGATCGTCTGGCGGCACTGGCGTCACTTGGCCGCATCGAGCGAGTGGTCGCGGAGGATCTCGGCGAGGCGCTGTCGCTGTTCTGTGAGCTGCGGCTTCGGGCGCAGCTGGCCTACCGGCGTGACGATGCCCCGGCAACAGATGCCCCGGACAGGGTGGTGGTGCAGTCGCTCAATTCGCTGGAGCGGGACCTGCTGCGCGAGGCGCTGCATCTGGTCAAGGAGTTCAAGGCCAGCCTGTCCCACCGCTATCACCTGGAGTATGCATGAGTGTCGAGGCAGCCCCCCAGGGCAAGCTGCCTTGGCGTCAATGGTTTCGCTTGGGAGAGTATCCGATGCTGAGAGCGATCAGGCGTGTGGCCGACAGGCGTCGGCAGGCCGATGGCGATTTCGCCTGGCTGTTCAATCCCTATACCGGCGACGAGCTGGTGGCCCTGGACTGCGAAACCACCGGCCTGGATACCCGCCACGCGGAACTGGTATCCATCGCCGCGGTGCGCATTCGTGACGATCGCGTCTTGACCAGCGAGTCGCTGGACCTGCGGCTCGCGCGTCCTGCCAGCCTTAGTGGTGACTCCATCTGCATCCATCGCCTGCGTGGGGTCGACCTGGAAGGCGGTCTCGAGGTGCGCGAGGCCTTGACGACGCTACTGGAATTTATCGGCAATCGCCCACTGGTCGGCTGGTGCATCGACTTTGACCTGGCCATGCTGGATCGCTACCTGAGGGCGGAGTTCGGCTTCTCGCTGCCCAACGCCACCATCGACGTGGCCCAGCAGTACCGTAAGCGGCTGCGCCGAAGTCACCCGGAAATTGAGGTGCAGCCGACCTTTGAACAATTGGCAGAGCGACTGGGAGTCCCGATCATGGGACGCCATACGGCCCTGGGCGATGCCGTGACTACGGCACTGATGCATCTACGCCTGGAAAGCGGGGCTCTTGCGGCGCCATCGCGCTGATCGCGAGCCGCCATCGTGCTGACAACAACTCATCTACAAGGAGATCCAGTCATGAGTCTGCACGCCCTGATGACCCTTCTCGAACCGACGCTGCTGGCGCTGGGGTTGGGCTCGGTGCTGGTGGCCTACCTCCAGTACTATCGCCGTACCCGGGACCTGTGGGGCATGGTCAAGTTCTGGGAGAAGCGGCTGACCCTGACCGTGCGCGAGTTTGGCTGGCAACGTGCCGGCATCCTGCTGCTGTTGCTGGGCGTGGTGGTGCGCTATCTGCTGGCGCTGAACGTCGTCTAGGCCCTGGCTGACAGGCACTTGCCTTCTTCGACTTGCCAGACCAGACCAGACCAGACCAGACCACGACGCGCAAGGGCGTCACTACGGCGGCGCCGTCCTTGGCGGTTTCCGATGTGCGGCCGACGAAAAGCCCCTCCCGTATTGTCCTCGCCGGGGTAAGCGGTCGCTGACCTCTTCGCCACTAAAGCGTCCGGATGGTAGACTGGCGCCTCTTTCATTTTCAGCCGTGATGTCCCGCTCCCATGTCGCCACAGTCCGCCTCCGCCACCCTGTTCGATCCCCGTACCCCCGAGGATGACCATCTCTCGATCGATGCCGGCGACAGCCCGGCCGACCCTGCAGCGGGTGGCGATCAGACGGAAGCTCAAGTTCAGGCCAAGGCACGGCGCGAGTTCAACAAGCTGCAGAAGCGCCTGCGCCGCCAGGCCGGCAACGCCATCATCGACTACGGCATGATCCAGGAAGGCGACAAGATCATGGTGTGTCTGTCTGGTGGCAAGGACAGCTACACCATGCTCGAGATCCTGCGCAGCCTTCAGCGCAACGCGCCGGTGAACTTCTCGCTGGTGGCGGTCAATCTGGATCAGAAACAGCCGGGCTTTCCGGAGCATGTGCTGCCGAACTATCTGGACAGCATCGGCGTGGACTACCACATCCTCGAGCGCGACACCTATTCGGTGGTGAAGGAGAAGACGCCGGAGGGCAAGACCACCTGCGCGCTCTGCTCACGCCTGCGGCGCGGCTCGCTCTATGGCTTCGCCGAGGAAATCGGGGCCACCAAGATCGCCCTGGGCCACCACCGCGAGGACATTCTCGAGACGCTGTTTCTGAACATGTTCTTCGGTGGCAGCCTCAAGGCGATGCCGCCCAAGCTGCTCTCCGACGACGGCAAGAACATCGTCATCCGCCCGCTGGCGTACTGCCGCGAGGCCGATATCCAGGCCTACAGCGAGGCGATGGAGTTCCCGATCATCCCGTGCAACCTGTGTGGTTCCCAGCCCAACCTGCAGCGCCAGGTGGTCAAGGAGATGCTGGCAGAGTGGGAGGTCAAGCATCCCGGGCGCCTCGAGAGCATGTTCAAGGCGGTGACCAATGTGGCGCCGTCGCAGCTGGCGGATCGGCAACTGTTCGACTTCGAGGGGCTGGAGGCTGTACAGGCCGAACGCCAGGCCCGGCGCATCGACGTGGTGGATGCCGGCTGATCTCGCCAGCAGCGAATGTGCAGGACGCCATGACAGCAAAAGAGGCCGCATCTCCGGATGCGGCCTCTTTTATGTCACACGCCATCTATTACGCTTTGCTTTCCAGATCCTGGATACCGGGCCCTGCCGGCCAAGCCCGGCACACTGCCGCCAGGACCGCTCAGGTAACTTCGGTGTCGGCCAGGGTCGACAGCGCGGTCAGGTCGAGGATATTGACCTCACGGCCTGATACCGCCACCAGATCCTGCTGCTGGAAACGCCCGAGGATGCGGCTGACCGTTTCCACCGCCAGCCCCAGGTGATTGCCGATGTCGGCGCGGGACATGGACAGGCGGAAGCTGAACGGTGAATAGCCGCGGCGGCGGAAGCGGTCGGACAGGCCGAGGAAGAAGCAGGCAAGACGCTGATCGGCGGTCTTGCGTGACAGCAGCTGCATCATCCGGCGGTCCTCTCGCAGCTCCTTGCTCAGGGTGCGGAACAACTGGGCACGCAGCTCCGGTAGGGTCTGGGTCAGCGCATCGAGGCGGTCGAAGGGAATCTCGCACACCGTGGTGGTCTCCAGCGCCACCACGCTGCCGGGATAGCGTCCGTCGTCGATGCCATCCAGGCCAACCAGTTCACTGGGCAGGAAGAAGTTGGTCAACTGAGCTTCGCCGCTGCCTTCGGTGGTGATCTGCTTGAGACTCCCCGATCGGACCGCGAAGACGCTGGTGAAGCGATCTCCCTGCTCGACCAATCGTGTGCCTTTCTTGATCGGCGGGTGACGACGGATGATGGAATCGAAGCGCTCGAGGTCGGCGGTCTCCAGCGACAGCGGAAGGCACAAGGAACTCAGGCTGCAGGACTCACAGCGAGTCTCATGCAGCATGGGACGCCGCCGATCTTGGGCCGTAGGACTCATTCGCAGCTCCTGTGGATCTGGGGTCGATATTGACTGGGCCATGGGGTGAACAGACGTCGCCCGTACAGCACGTTGATGGCACTATTCTACACCCTCAGATCAGCTAAAAGTGGCGTCTACCTCTTTAGGATTAATAACTTAGAGGTAGGATGCGTCATTGATGCAGCCCAGTCCAAAGTTGCCAGATGGCAAAGGCGGTGATCATGCCAGCGGCGACAAGGCGTGTTGCCCGATGCGCCAGCAGGGCCTGCATTTGTCTGGCGGCAAGGCCCGTTACCACCAGCGCCGGAAGCGTGCCAAGACCGAAGCTCGCCATCAGCAGTGCGCCCTCGAGGGGTTCGGCTCGTGCCAGGCTCCAGGCCAGCATCGAGTACACCAGGCCACAGGGCAGCCAGCCCCAGATGGCGCCCAGCGCCACCGCCTGGGGCAGACGCACCACCGGCAACAGGCGTCTGCCTGCGGGTTCCAGGTACCTCCAGAGGTGACGCCCCAGTGCCTCGACGTGGCGCAGGCCTTTCCAGAGATCGGCAATGTACAGTGCCATCAGGATCAACATCAGGCTGGCAACGATCTGCATCATTCCACGTAGGGTCGGCGAAAGGCCGATGACCGAACCCAGGGTGGCGACCAGAGCGCCCGCCGCACAGTAGCTGGTGATGCGACCTACATTGTAGCCGAGCACCAGAGAGCTCACCCGCCAAGGTTGACGCATGCTGGGGGGGATGGCAAAGGTCAGGGCGCTCATGATGCCGCCGCACATGCCAACACAGTGTGCTCCGCCAAGCAGGCCAAACACGAAGGCCGCCATCATGGGAGGCAGCTCCAGGCCGGTAGGGTTCACTCAGGCCCTCTGGACGATGGATCACGATCGGATGTCTGCGCAGGCGTTTCGGACGAGGAAGCGCCGTCATCGGCACTGTGAGTGTCGTCCTCATCCTCGAACAGGATGCGATAGGCGGGGCCTTCGAGGTCCTCGAACTGGTCGTTGCGCACCGCCCAGAAGAAGGCCCAGACCGCCAGGCCCAGCAGGATCAACGACAAGGGTATCAACAGGTAAAGGATGCTCATGGGCCGGGGCTTGCGGTGACGGGTGAAGGTGTCGCGGTCGGCCCGGCGCGTCCACGACGCAGACGCAGGGCATTGCCGATGACCAGCAACGAGCTGAGTGACATGCCGATGGCGGCAAGCCATGGGGGCACGAAGCCCAACGCCGCTGCGGGCAGCGCCACGACATTGTAGAGCACCGACCAGGACAGGTTCTGGCGGATGATTCGACGGGTCTGGCGTGCCACCTCGATGGCCTCGACGATACCGGTGAGCGGCTCACCCAGCAATACCAGATCGGCGCGTGTGCGGGTGAGGTCGCTGGCCCCGGCCATGGCGATGGCCAGGTCGGCACCGGCCAGTACCGGTACGTCATTGATCCCATCACCCACCATGGCCACCTTTTCGCCTTGGCCCTGACGCGCCTTCAAGTGCGCAAGCTTGTCCTCCGGGGCGGCCTCGCCACGCCACTGATCGACGCCCAGGGTGTGGGCCAGCTGGCCGACGTTGACGGCGCGGTCACCCGACAGGATCTCGACGGCAAGCCCCCGCTGCGCAAGGGCGGCGAGGGTTTCGGCGGCGTCGTCACGGGGCTGATCGTCGAGCCTGAACCAGGCCTTAGGTTTGCCTTCGCAGGCCAGCAGCAACCACAGTCCTGCGCCAGGTAGCTCGGGAGCGGGCTGGCCCAGGCTTGCGAAGCGCGGATGACCCAGTCGCCAGCGATGGCCGTCGATCACGCCTTCCACGCCCTGGCCCGGGTGATTGCGCAGTTCGCTGGCCTGGCAGCTGGCGTCGCGCCAGGCAGCGAAAGCGCGGGCGATGGGGTGCTCCGAGCCGGTCTCCAGGGCCGCTGCCAGGGCCAGATGCCGGCCCTTGGCGGCAGGGTCCAGCTCATCGTCGTTGGTGCCTCCTGCGTCGTCGATCAGCGACCGATGTTCGGCGAGCTGCATGCGCCCCCGGGTCAGGGTGCCGGTCTTGTCGAAGACGACGCGATCGAGACCGGCCAGGGTCTCCAGCGCGTCGGCTCGGGTCACCAGTACCCCGGCACGTCTCAGCCGGCCGTGGGCCACGGTCAGGGCGGTGGGGGTCGCCAGCGCCAGGGCGCAGGGGCAGGTCACCACCAGCACCGATAGGGTGATCCACAGGCTGCGGCTCGGGTCGATCAGGGTCCAGACCAGCGCCACCAGGGCGGTGATGACCAGCAGGTTCAAGACAAAGCGATGGGCGACCTGCTCGGCCAGGCGGGCGATACGTGGGCGATGGGCGAAGGCGCGGTCGGTAAGATCGAGAATGCTGGCGGCGCGGGTATCGTCGCCGACCCGGGTAACCGTCACTTCGATCGGGCTGTCCATGCACAGGGTGCCGGCGTGCACGGTGTCTCCCTGGCGACGCAGGCAGGGCAGCGATTCGCCGGTCAGCAGCGACTCGTCGATCTGGGCCAGGCCCGAGGTCAGGGTACCGTCCGCGGGAATCTGGGCGCCGGGGCTGACCCGGACCCGGTCACCCGGAACCAGCCGACTGGCGGGGATGACGCCTTCATCGCCATGCTCGTCGAGGCGTACCGCGGCGCTCGGCAGGGCGCTGGCCAGGGCATTGCCGCTACGGCCGTAGTGGGTGCGGGCGCGAGACTCGAGGTAGCGCCCGAACAGCAGGAAGAAGGTGAACATGCTGACCGAGTCGAAGTAGCGATCGCCGGAATCGCTCACCACCGACCAGACGCTGGCGACAAAGGCCCCGCCGATGGCCAGCGCCACCGGTACATCCATGCCCAGCACGCGGGTGCGCAGATCACGCAGGGCGCCGACGAAGAAGGGTTGGGCCGAGTACAGCACCACCGGAGTAGTCAGCGCCAGCGATAGCCAGGCAAAAAGACGCTCGAACTCGGTGCTGAGGTCACCGCCGTCGACGTAGTGCGGAATGGAAAACATCAGCACCTGCATCATGCCGACGGCCGCCACGATCAGGCGCCTTATCATCTGGCGCGACTGTTGCTTGAGCCGCTGCTGGGCCTGGTCCGGTTCGTAGGGCTGGGAGGGGTAGCCGATGGCGTCCATCTCGGCCAGCAGGCGCGACAGCGACAGGCGCGCGGAATCCCAGCGTACCTGAAGGCGATGCTGGGAAAGGTTGACGGCGCAGTTCTCGAGGCCGTCGAGGGCATTCAGGCGGTGTTCGATCAGCCAGGCGCAGGCGGCGCAAGTAATGCCGTCCACCGCCAGGGTCGCCAGCTTGGCGTCGCCATCCTGGCGCACGAAACGGTCCTGCAGGCCCGGATCGTCGAACACCTGATAGCGGGCCTCGTCGGCGGGTGTCGGCGAAGGGCGCTCCGGCAGGGCGGTGCGAAAGCGATAGTAGCTGTCCAGGCTGCCGCCGACGATGGCCTGGGCCACCGCCTCGCAGCCGGGGCAGCACAGCGGATGGCGCTGGCCGTCCAGGGTAATCGACCAGGGCGCTGTGGCTTCCACCGGGGCGCCGCAGTGGTAGCACGAGGCCGCCATCAGAGTCCCGGTGTCAGGCGCAGTGAGGTCTCCCGCGGGAACTCTGCCTCGCCGGTCAGGCGCCATTCGGGCTGCTGTCCTGAAGCGTCTTGTGCATGGGGCTGCAGCTGAAGGTACCAGCGATAGCGCAGGTTGCGCTCCAGGGTGCCGACGTAGTGCCCCTCACGGGTATGGGTCAGCACCAGGGCCCGGTCGCGGGCGCCGTCGGTGGGGAATTTCAGCGCCAGGTCCAGCTGCTCGGGGCGTTCTTCGCCGTCGAGCGTCACCACCACGTCGCCGGTGGTGGCGTCGATGCGCAGCTCGGCCGCCAGCCCCAATGCCTCGGCGCGTTGCTGCTTTTCGAGCTGGACATTGATGGCCAGGCCTTCCTTGTAGTAATCGTCCGGCACCGAGCCGTCGAAGTAGCGGATCGAGAAGGCCAGGTAGACCATGCTGAAGGTGACCGACGACATCAGCAGGGCGATCAGGAACCAGGGCCAGAACTGCTTGTACCAGGGCGGCACCTGGGGATCGGACAGGGACATCAGGGGGAAACTCCTATAAAGCGGCTTTCACGTTCGATGGCCACGGACGGATCGTCCTCGGCGAGGACGCGAACGCTGATATCGGCACTGCGCTGCTCCATCTGATCAGGATTCACGCTCAAGGTCATCACCAGTTGGCGGGACTGGTTGGCGGGAACCTCGATGGCGGTGGTATCGCTCTCGAGACCCTCGATGCCGGCGACCTCGATCACGTAGCGATGGGGGCGGTTGTCGAGGTTACGCACGGTCATGGCGTAGGAGTTGGCGATACGGCCATCGGTCAGCGTCTGGTAGAGCCGAGCGCGATCGCGCTCTACGTCGACATCCAGCGGCGTGCGGTCGGCGATGGTCCAGACGAATAGGCCGATCATTACCACCAGGGCGACCAGGTAGCCGATCAGGCGCGGTCTCAACAGGTGGGTCTTGTTGCCGTCGAGGGCGTGCTCGGTGGTGTAACGCACCAGGCCACGGGGGTAGCCCATCTTGTCCATTACGCTGTCGCAGGCGTCGATGCAGGCGGCGCAGGTGATGCACTGGTACTGCA
>DJIP01000360.1 GCA_002433675.1 Halomonas halophila | reverse complement strand
GAAGGCCATCAAGGCGCCTGCCAGCGGCATTACCGCGTAGACCCAGGTCATCGACAGGCGCAGCGACGCCGACTTCTGGAAGCTCTGCAACTGCATGTAGTTCCAACCGATGACGATCAGCGCCAGCAGAAAGGCGAGCACTACCAGATGGGCGATGATCCTGGCGATGCGTCCGCCAAGGCCGGGCAGGGCGTCGACCACGAAGGTCACGGCGATATGACGACCGGCGCGGTAGGCCAGGGTGGCGGCGAGGAAGGTGATCCAGACCAGCAGAAAGCGTGCGACCTCTTCGGTCCAGCCCACCGCGGTGAAGGCAACCCGGGAGATGATCTGCAGGGAGATGACGCCGATCAGCGCCGCCATGGCGGCGAACACCACCGGGCGTGTCACGGCGTCGAGTCCCCGCTCAAGGCGTTCGAGCAGGGACAGCACTTACTTGGACTCCCCGGCCTTCAGCGCATCCTGGATGCGCGGCAGGTAGTCGCCGAACTGCTCGCCGTAGGTCTCGTAGACCGGAGCGACGGCGTCCTGGAAGGCGGCGATGTCGGGGGACTCCTCGATCTGCATGCCGGCTTCCTTGAGTTCGGCAAGCTGCTGCTCGGCCATGGCGGCATTCTGCTCGCGCTCGTACTCGGCGGCTTCCTGGGCGGCGGCCTCGACGACCTCCTGGGCGGCCTCGGGCAGCTTCTGCCAGGACGGCATGCCCATCACGAAGATCGCCGGGGCGTAGGTGTGGCGCGACAGCGTCATGTAGTCCTGGGTCTCGTTGAGCTTGAACGAGTGGATCACGTTGATCGGGT
The DNA here is from genome assembly GCA_002433675.1 of Halomonas halophila. Classification (GTDB taxonomy): domain Bacteria; phylum Pseudomonadota; class Gammaproteobacteria; order Pseudomonadales; family Halomonadaceae; genus Halomonas; species Halomonas salina_B. Next base: position 7,124 of record DJIP01000360.1, on the reverse strand, counting down.
TTTCTTGGCCATCGATGGTGCCCTGCTGCATGGCGGTCAGCGCCTCGGTCCAGGCCATCGGCACGGCGTTGGCGCCGAGCTCACGGAAGGTGTCGACGTAGACCGGGTTTTCCATGACGCGGATGCGTAGGCCGTCGATGTCCTCGGGGCTTGCCACCGGGCGCTCGGAGTTGGTCAGGTTGCGGAAGCCGCGCTCGGCGTAGGCCAGCCCCTTGAGGTTGACGTCGGCCAGCCTGTCGAGCAGTTCCTGGCCGATGGGGCCGTCGAGCACCGAGTAGGCCTCTTCGGGCGAGGCGAACAGGAACGGCAGTTCGAACACCGCCATGGGCTCGACGAAGTTGGCCACCGGACCGTTGGTGATCACGCCCATGTCGACGGTGCCGATCTGCATGCCTTCGAGCAGGGTGCGCTCATCGCCCAGGGTGGCGTTGGGGAAGATCTCGACGTCGACCTTGCCGTCGGTGCGGGCTTCGACCAGTTCCTCGAACTTGGTAGCGGCGATATGGAAGCCGTCCTGCTCGTTGACCACGTGGGCCAGGCGCAGCTTGACCGGGTCCATGTCGGCGAAGTCGTTGGCCTGGGCGGTGGAGGTGGCAAGTGCCGTGGACAGGGCGATACCGGCGGCCAGGGTGGTCAGGGCCAGGGGGCGGGGCGCGATGTGGCGTGTCATGGGGGTTCCTTGGTGGTGTTCAGCGAAATGGCGTCTTCTCGGCGGGCCGTCACTTTACGATGGTAGCCGCCTAGCGCCTTGTTTTTGTTGAGAGGTTGGAGTGATCTAGCAGCCACGATCATGCCGGAAGCGGCGCCACGCGGTCAATTCGGCTGGGTTGGGGGGGGGAGCAAAGGATGAGAGCAGGGGGATCTCCCTGTGTCGTGCTGTCGAGAACCGCCATGCGGGAAAGGGTTTCAGGCTAGCCTACTCACGGAAGAGATCAGCGTGGCTACCTGTCCGGGCCAATTGCAGTTGGTCATCCACGACGCGATACAGCAACAACCAATCGGGCTCGATATGGGCATCTCGGTAACCCTTCCAGTTTCCCTGCAATGCATGATCCTGGTAGGTATCCGGCAAGGGCGCTTGCTCAAGCAGCAGGCCCAGCAGTCGGCGTAGCTTGTCCATGTCCTTGCCGCGCTTCTGGACCCGCTTTACGTCTCGCTTGAACTGGCTTGAGCGAACTGGGGTCAGCATTAGATGCCTAGATCGTCGAACAGCGCATCCGCGCTATCGAAGCGCTTGCCCTTTCCGGCTTCGAGCTCTTCCAGCGCCTTGGTCGTGGTGGCGCTTGGTACCTGCACCGCAAACGGCAGGCGCTTTTCGTCGGCGATCCTCAGCATCAGCAGGCGGATGGCGTCGGACACGGTCAGGCCCATGGCATCGAGGGCGGCGGTGGCGCGCTCTTTGGTCTCGCTGTCGATGCGAGCTCGGACCACGGTATCGGTACCCATGAATGTCTCCTTCTCATTGGTAGCCACTGTGTAGCTACATTGTGGCCTGGCCCTGGCAACTTGTCATCAAGGAAGGAGGAGGGCCCGCTGTGCTTGTCCTGCAAGTGATCGAAGTGAAGTTCGTGAAGTGGTTCACGCTCGCCAGAATTATCCCTGACCTTTTCACCGCCCGGTAACAAGGCGTGGCCAGCTCGTGTCGAGGGATGGGGGCGCCCTGGCGGCGCCCCGCATCATCGGTGGGTGGGGCGACTACAGGTGATCGGGATTATGCAGCTCGCGCTCATCACCGGGGGGCGGCGTCCACTGGTAGATCCAGGTCTCCGACAGCGGCTTGCCTTCGCTGTCGCGCAGATACAGACGCAGATTGATCGGCTCGGTGCCGTCGTCCGGTGGCACCACATCGAACATGGCGCGGTAGCCCTGGATGGCGTCCAGCGGTCGGGCCGAGGTGATCTCGACGCGCCCTGCGCTGGTCTCGATGACCGGCTCCACCTCGACCTCACTTGCGTCATCGAAGGGGAAGGGGCCACCGCGGAAGTCCACCGCGAAGCGCCAGCTGAAGTACTCGCGGCGCTGGCCGACGACGCCGCCCAGTCCGGTACGGGTCGCCACGCAGCGCGACAGGCTGGGTTGCTGTGGTGGCAGGTCGTACCAGCTCAGACGATAGGCGTAGCGCAGCTCCTGTCCGGCCTCCACCGGCGCCTTGGGTTGCCAGTAGGCCACGATATTGTCGAAGGTCTCGTCCTTGGCAGGCAGCTCCACCAGATCCACGCTGCCTTCGCCCCAGCCCTCGGTAGGTTCGACCCAGACGCTGGGTCGGCGATCGTAGTAGACGCCGTCGTCCTGATAGTGATCGAAGTCGTGGTCGCGCTGGGCCAGGCCGAAACCTTGGACATTGGTGGCGGAATAGGCGTTGTAGCGAAGCTGGGGCGGGTTCACCAGCGGGCGCCACAGCCATTCGCCGCTTTCGGTGTGGATCGACAGCCCATCCGAGTCATGGATCTCCGGGCGCCAGTCATAGTTGACGTCACGATCGTTCTCGCCGACCAGGTACATGCTGGTCAGTGGCGCGATGCCCAGACGCTCGATCGTCTTGCGCGGATAGAGGGTGGCGGCCACGTCCATGACCACACCTTCGACATCGCGACGAATATCGAAGCGGTAGGCCCCGGTGGTGCTCTCCGACTCGAGCAGGGCGTAGACGATGACCTTGTCTTCACCCTCGGGCTGTTCCAGCCAGAAGCGGGTGAAGTCGGGGAATTCCTCGGGTTCGCTGCCGGCGGTGTCGATGGCCAGGCCCCTGGCCGACATGCCGTACTGCATGCTCTGACTGACCGCTCGGAAATAGCTGGCGCCCAGGAAGGAGGCGATATCGCGCTTGGGGTCCTGATGATGGTGCAGGCGGAAGCCGGCAAAGCCGAGGCGTTCGGACAGCGTATCGGTATCGACCACGCTATCCCCGTCGCCCGCGGAAAAGTTGAATAGCGCCGGGTCGTAGGCCAGCTCCTGAGCCTGTCCCTGGCTGACCTGGTAGATCCTGACCGGGGTGGTGAAGCCGCGACCCAGGTGAAACAGCTGGGCCGTGTAGGGCGCGTCGCTGTTGCTCCACAGGGCATGGTCGGCGCGGTAGCCGATGGCCTGGTAGTCGTCCCAGGACAGGGACTTGAGCTGGTCGGGCAGTTCGCCTTCGTGGTCCTGGTGAGGTTGTCCCGACAGATGGCGGGCGAAGCCCTTCAGCCAGGCGTAGTCGAAGGAGACCTTCTCTCCGGTGGTCATCAGTCGCTGGTCCAGCGCGGCCAGCAGCGGGGAGATCGGCAGGGCGTAAGCGCTGAGAGCGATGGCCGCCTTGAGGAAGTCACGTCGCTGCATTTCCATCATCCTTGTGGGTCGAGCATGTCGGGTGTCGGGCGACTGCCTGGGTAAGCAGTCGCTACGCTTGGTCGAGCACGTCGATGGGTACGACTGCCCGAATCAGCAAAGGTTCAGGAAATGTGCATGACAGGGTCGCAATATTGTTAACAGGCTAACAAAATGCTAGTCTACGCGGCCGTCCGACGGGAGGGGAGCCCGTTGGTGAATGCCGAGCGGCTCCGACACGTGAGCCCGTCAAGTCAGTCCGTCGTGTAACCAAGAGGAATACCATGACCCCCGACCAGCGCTTCAGGTGGATCGTTCGCCTGGCCTTGGGCATGTTCGTCCTGATGTTTGCCTATTTTGTGGTGGCCGACACCTACATGCCGATGACCCCGGAGGCGCGGGTCATGCGCCCGGTGGTGCGCATCGCCCCGGAAGTCAGCGGCCCCGTCGAGCGGGTCCACGTCAGTAATAACGACCATGTCGAGGCGGGTGATCCGCTGTTTCGTATCGACCCCGCGCCCTTCGAGCTGGCGCTTGAGCAGGCGCGGCTGGAACTGGAAGCGGCGCGTCAGCAGAACGCGACTTTGAGCGCCAGCATCGCATCGGCCCGCGCCGCCCTTGAAGCAGCCCGCGCCAGGGCCCAGGAGAGCGCCCAGGAGCGTCGGCGAGGCGAGCGCTTGATTGGCCAGAACAGCATCTCGCGCCAGCGCCTCGATGGCCTGGTGGCCACCGACCGCCAGGCCCAGGCCGAGGTCAAGGCCGCCGAGGCTGAAGTCACGCGACTGGAGGCCGAGCTGGGTGCCGAGGGGGAGGCCAACCTGCGTCTGCGCCAGGCCCGTAACGCCCTGGAGCAGGCCGAGCTTGATCTCGACCATACCCTGGTGCGGGCCCAGCACTCCGGCACGCTGAGCAACCTGCAACTCGAAGTGGGTGACTACGCCACCCAGGGACAGCCAGCGCTGGCGCTGATTACCGATGAGGTCGAACTGATCGCGGACTTCCGCGAGAAGAGCCTGCGCAAGGTCGCCGGCGGTGACGAGGCCCGGGTGGTGTTCGACGCCATGCCCGGCCAGGTCTTTGCCGCCCGGGTAGAGAAGCGCGACGCCGGGGTCTACGACGGACAGATCAGCGCCGACGGCAACCTGGCCGACATTCCCACCACCGACCGCTGGCTGCGCGACGCACAGCGCCTTCGCCTGCACCTTTCGCTGGCCGGGGACGCTCCGACGAGTCTTCCCACCGGCTCCCGTGCCACGGTGCAGCTGTTTCCCGGAGAGCACCCGTTGGCCCATCCGCTGGGGGCGCTGCAGATTCGGCTGATGTCCTGGCTGCATTATGTTTATTAAGCGGCCACGGGCGTCGTCTACCAAGCAGCCACGGGCGTCGTTTACCAAGCAGCCACGGGCGTCGTCAGGGCAGCAGCAACCGAAGGCCTCGACGTTAAGCGACAACGGCCTGCGCCAGTGCCTGCGTATCGCGGTGGGGGCCTGGCTCGGTTTTCTGATCAGCCAGCTGATGCACTGGAACTATGGTGTCTTCTTCACCGTCTTTCCGATGTTTCTGCTGGGGATCATTCCGGTGTTCAACGCCCATGTGGTGCGCCAGTTCCTCGGCAACGCCTGCCTCAATGTGGTCGAGATCAGCCTGGTGGTGGGGTTGACCCAGCATCTGCCGGTGGTGATGACGGGACTCGTATTCCTGATGTTCCTGGGGCGCTTCACCCTGATGGCCAGGGGGCCGCTGTTCGTGTTCGGCGCCAACGGCGTGCTGACCCTGAGCATCATGCTGCATTTCGCCAGCTACCCCGAGCTCGACCTGTTCGATCTGCTGGCCAGCAACACCGTGGCAAGCTTGATGGCGGTGGCCATCGCAGCCCTGATGCACTGGCTGTTTCCCGATGTCACGCCGCGACAGCCGCCGCCACCTCAGGTCAAGTCGGCGGCGCTCAAGCGTCACCAGGCGTTGATCGGGGCGCTGACCGCGACCCTGTCCTTTCTGGTGTTTCAATTGCTCGATCTGCGCGACTCCCTGTCCGCGCAGATGGCGACCATCCTGATCCTGTTTGCTCTCGGCTACCACGGCGCCCGGATGTCGGCCTGGCGTCGTGCCATCGGCACTCTGTTGGGCTGCAACCTGGCGCTGGTGCTGCAACTGGTCCTGTTCACCAAGAGCGACCATCTGATGCTGGTGCTGCTGGCCTACGCCATCGGCCTTCTGCTGTTCGCACGGGAGCACGTCATCGAGAACGCGGGTTCCGGCATCGGCTTCGGCGGTCTCACGACCCTGGGTATCCTGTTTGGTCAGTACCTGAGACCCGATCAGGATCTGGTCGTCGACGCCGTCTATCGGTTCAGCTCGATGTGCGTGGCACTGCTGGCCACCCTGGCGGTGATGGCGGTACTGCACCGGCTGCTGGATCTATGGCCTGCGGTCTCGAGCCGGGAAGCACCGCGCACGAGCTGACGTCTTTTTAGGGTCGTTACTGAAAAGGATGGGGGCCGTGTCAGCACGGCCCCCATTTTAGCTACTTTACCTACCCGCCTGATTTGGCGATTTTGGTCAGCTTCCTGGCGAAGCTTTGTGGCATAGCTTTCTGCTCTGGTCGCCGACCCCTAGTCCTTGTCCGAAAAGTCGCCTAGCCGCCTTGGGGCAGAGGGATGGTCACCAGCCCGTAGGAATGGACTTCGGCACTGCCCGGATAGGCATCGACGACGCTCAGGCTGCCGTCATCGTGCTGGATCTCGAACACCCAGGTCTTGCCGGTGTTGCCGCTGATGATGTTGACGTAGTTGCCGTCGGCGCTCAGGTCCATGTCGGCGAAATACTCGTTGTAGTCCTCGGCGCGGTAGGCTGCTTCTTCGAGCAGGGCGATGCTGCCGTCCTCGGGGTCGACGCTGAAGGTCGACAGGCTCGAGGTGTGGGAGTTGGTGGTCCAGGCGTACTTGCCGTCCTCCGAGGTGGTGACCCAGCAGGCGGCCTGCTCGCCACCCCAGATGTCGTCGCCGGTCATCACGTCCGCCGACACCAGGGTCAGCTTGCCGTTCTCGTCGATATCGTAGGACGACATGGAGCCGGTCTGGCCCTCGTATTCCTGCAGGAACGGATACTTGGCCTTCGATTCCTCGGAGGACGGGTGGAACTGGTAGCCTTGGGTGATATAGCGGGTCTCGGTCACCAGCAGAGTGCTGTGGCCGTCGGGGCGAGTGACCAGCTTGGTGCCGATGGGCAGAGCGAAGAAGCGCTCGTTGCTCAGGTGCGGAGACTCGAGGCTCGAGATCGGTTCCTCGGACAGCAGGCCGTTGTCGTCCACCGCGTAGACATGCACCATGCCGGTGAGAAAGCCGACCAGAGTCAGGTACTTGCCGTCCTCGGTGAATTCCATGCTGACCGGTGAATCGTCCAGCGGGCGCACGGAGTCGGGGATCTCGGTCAGGTTGCCATCGCTATCGATGGTAAAGCCCTTGATCACCCCCGGCTCATCGTTGGCACCATTGGTGCTGGCGACGTAGACGATATCGCCATGGCCGTCGATGGCCTTGGGTTTGGCGCCGCCGGCATCCACCACATTGTTGAGGGTGAGCGACAGGTCATCTTCGACGCGGAGCGACGACAGGGTGCCGTCACCGATGTTGGCCACCAGCACGTTGCGGTTGTCCGCCGAACGCCACACGCCGTAGGCCGAACCGAGCGGGTCCAGGCCACCGTCCATGCCATTGCCCGAGCCGCCGGTAGTGTACTCTCCGACCTTTTCCAGGGTGCCATCGTCAAACTGACGCCAGGCGATCAGCGAGTTCTCATCGGCGTTGTTGGTGGCGACGTAG
>DJIP01000028.1 GCA_002433675.1 Halomonas halophila | reverse complement strand
GATCATGTGGATCGGCTGGCCTGCGCCCTCCCCCTGGGCCTCGAGCGCGGCAAGCTGCTTCAGCATCGACAGGAAGGGAGCAAGCCCAGTGCCACCGGCCAGCATCAGGATCGGGCGCTGGATGGCGCGCAGGTAGAAGCTGCCCATGGGACCGGTCACCGCCATGGCGTCACCGCCCTTGGCCTTGTCCGCCAGATAGCCGCTCATCAGTCCGTCCGGCACATTGCGGATCAGAAAGCTGGCGCGGGACTCCCCCGGCAGCGAGCTGAACGAGTAGCTTCTGTGTTCACCACTGCCCGGTACCTCCAGGTGCACGTACTGCCCCGGCAGGAAGTTCAGCGGCTCGCCTTCGATATCGATGGCAAGCTCGATGGAGTCCTCGGACAAGGGTTCGACGTGGACCACCGTGGAGGCGCGACTGTCGACCTCGGTCTTGCATACGGTCGAGGCCACCGGCACCGACAGCACGCAGTCCGAGGACGGCACCATCTGGCAGGTCAGCACCTGCCCCTCGTGCAGTTCCTCGTCGGACAGCGCCTCGTCGATGTACTCGTCACCCAGCTCGAACTCGCCCTGGTCGCAGTGGCACTTGCAGGTGCCACAGACGCCGTCGGAGCAATCCATCGGCAGGTTGACCTTGTTGCGGTAGGCCGCATCGAGGACGGTCTCGCCCTCGTTGCAGTCGATAAAGCGCGACACCCCGTCTTCGAAGTTGAGCGCGATGGTGAAGCTCATGGTCGTTCTCCTTCACCGACTTAAATGTGATAAACGTCGATGACCTGGTGGATATAATCGTTATTGAGCTGCACCTTCTTTCGTGTAATAAGCGGGCTGTCACCGGACACGTCCAGGGTGTAGTAGGACACCCCGAAGTAGCCGTCGGTCTGCTTGTAGCGGTGGCTCAGAGTGTGCCAGTTGAAGCGCACCTCCAGGCTGTCACCCTCCTCCTTCATCACCTCGATATTGGTGATCTGGTGGGTGGTGCGCGGCTCCGGTGTGCTGGCACCACTGCGCTCGGTCTTGATCCGATAGACGCGATCCTCGAGCCCTTCCCGATTGGGGTAGTAGATCAGCGAGATCTCGCTATTCGGGTCGCCGGTCAGGGTGTCGTCGTCGTCCCAGCAGGGCATCCAGAACTCGGCCTTCTTGTGGTACAGGGTCAACCACTCGTCCCACTCGCGTTCGTCCAGAAGGCGCGCTTCGCGATAAAGGAAGGCCTGGATGTCGTGATAGCTGATGCTCATGGCGTTCTCTCCTCTCTTCTGGCATCGGACGTTTAGGCGGTCGCCGTGGCGATGAACTGGCGACGCTCTTTGTCGATGGCGCGCAGCATTTCGCTGACCCAGTGTTGGTGGTGCAGCACGTAGAGCCCTTCGTCTTCGGGGGAGGCGCCGCTGAGCAGCGGTTTCATGTCGATGGCCTGGGCGTTCTCATCAGCCCCTTCGATCCATTGTTGGGCGCCGCGGGAGAGGTCGTTCCATTCGCCCAACGCGCCGTTGTAGCCTTCTTGGCAGGCGCGGAACTCTTCGAGGTCGTCCGGCGTGCCCATGCCGGAGACGTTGAAGAAGTCTTCGTATTGGCGGATACGTACGCGACGGTTTTCGGCCGACTCGCCTTTGGGGGCGAAGCAGTAGATCGTGACTTCGGTTTTGTTGACGTCGATGGGCCGCAGCACGCGGATCTGTGTGGAGAACTGGTCCATCAGGTAGACGTTGGGGTAGAGGCAGAGGTTGCGCGTCTGGTTGACGATGGCGTCGGCACGCGCCTCGCCTAGCTGCTCTTGGATCCACTCTTTTTCTTGGTAGACCGGGCGCACCTCGGGGTTGAGTAGCCGGGTCCAGAGCATCATGTGGCCGTTTTCGTAGGAGTAGAAGCCGCCTTTACTCTTCGACCAGCCGTCGGCGTCCACCGCCTTGGTGCCGCCTTCGTCGTAGTTGCGACGGTCCATGGTGGAGGCGTAGTTCCAGTGCACGGTACTGACGTGGTAGCCGTCGGCGCCGTTCTCGGCCTGCAGCTTCCAGTTGCCGGTGTAGGTGTAAGACGAGGTGCCGCGCAGGATCTCGAGACCTTCCGGGGCCTGGTCGACGATGTTGTCGATAACCTTCATGGTCTCGCCCAGGTACTCCTCGATGGGCATGACGTCGTCGCTCAGGCTGCCGAACAGGAAGCCCTTGTAATTGCTGAATTTGGGCAGGCGCTTGAGGTCGTGGGAGCCGTCCTGCTTGAAGGCGTCCGGGTAGGCGCCGGCCTTCTCGTTCTTGGCCTTGAGCAGACGCCCGTCGTTCTTGAAGGTCCAGCCGTGGAAGGGGCAGGTAAAGGTGCCCTTGTTGCCCTGCTTGCGACGACAGAGGGTGGCTCCACGGTGGGCGCAGGCGTTGATCAGGGCGTGAAGTTCGCCCTCCTTGTCGCGAGTGATGACCACCGGCTGTCGCCCCATGTTCAGGGTGAAGTAGTCACCGGGCTCGGCGATCTGGCTCTCGTGGGCCATGAACAGCCAGTTGCCCTCGAAGATGTGCTTCATCTCGAGCTCGAAGAACTCGGGGTCGGTGAACATGCTGCGGTGGCAGCGAAAGACGCCCTGTTCGGGATCATCCTCGACGGCACCACGCACACGGGCTTCGATCTGATCGAGTTTATTGCTCATCGTTGTTCTCCTCTCTATCACGGTCCGCTCTCACCGGCAGCTCACACAGACAGCTCATCCGAGTCGCTCGTCCAGCCGGCCCCCTGGGGCGGCCTGCCCGGGGGCAGGCGTGGTCTGGCTTGGTGCGGCGCTATTTGCCTCGGGACTGTCCACTACAGGGCTGCCCACCACGGGGCTGTCCATCACAGCGATTCCCGTGACACTCGGCGGTCGGTTCAGGGGTGTCGCGAGTCCAGGCGGCTCAGCCGTCCTCGAGGGCCCGCGGGCGCTTGTGACGCTGCTGCAGCTCGGTCTCGCTGGTGGCGGCAAGCTCGATGTCGAACACCACCTCGGTGAAGGGCCCCTCGAGGCCACGATCGCTGGCCTCGCTGGCGTCCTCGATGCGCCTGGCGTCCACCACCAGCTCCTCGCGGGTGGCGAAGGCGAAGTCGTCGTAGGTGTAGGGGTCGCCGGCGAGATTGATCTGGGTGGTCAGGTGCTTGTACCCGGGCGCCGAGATAAAGAAGTGGATATGTGCCGGCCGCTGACCGTGGCGACCGAGCAGGTCCAGCACCTGCTGGGTCGGGCTGTCCGGCGGGCAGCCGTAGCCGGAGGGGATGATGCTGCGGGCGCGATAGCGGCCATCGGCGTCGGTGTAGATGGTGCGACGCAGGTGGAAGTCGGCCTGGGACGGGTCGAAGAAGCTGTAGTTGCCCTTGCTGTCGGCGTGCCAGATCTCGACCTTGGCCCGGGAGATCGGCTGGCCCTGGGTATCACGCACCTGGCCGGTCAACCACATCACCTCGGCGTCGCTATCCGAGCCGTCGTCCAGGCGTGCCTCGCCCTCGGACTCCGGGGCACCGGCGACGTACAAGGGGCCCTCGATGGTGCGCGGGGTACCCCCGGCAAGGCCGCGGGCGGCGTCTTCCGCGTCCATGCGCATGTCGAGGTAATGATCGAAGCCCAGACCAGGGGCCAGCAGGCCGTACTGGGTCTCGGCGCCGAGCGCGTTGAGCACGCTGACGCCCTGCCAGAATTCTTCCGGGGTGACGTCGAAGTCATCGATCAGCCGGTACAGGTCCGATAGCAATCGATGCAGGATTTCCTTGGCCCGCTCGTTGCCTTCGGCCTTGTCGAAACCGGCGACGGTGTTGAGGAAGTCCTGGACTTCCGGCGTGTCGAAGATGCGCACTGGCTTGGTGGTGGGGTTGAGACTGTTCATCTGGCGGTCCTCAGGTGTGGCGTACTTGTCGTTATCGTTGTTGGCGGTACTGGCCGGGGCCTGACGATGCGCCCTGCCCCGACGTCTGGCTGGCCAGGGGCAGACCCTAGCTGTCGTCATCGCGGATCGAGGACGGGTGGCGGCACAGCGGCTTGACGCGGATCTCCATGTAGGGAAACAGCGGCAGGTTCGATACCAGCTCCTGCAGCTCGGCGTTGTCGGCCACGTCGAACACACTGACGTTGGAATAGCTGCCGGCCACGCGCCACAGATGGCGCCATTTGCCGGAGCGCTGCAGCTCCTGGGCGTAGTCCTTCTCGCGGGCCTTGATCTCGGCGGCGCGCTCCGGCGCCATATCCGGCGGCAGCTTGACGGTCATTTCCACCTGAAACAGCATCCTCGTTCTCCTCTCGATCGGGGGCCGTCGATGCAGCCCCTGGAGGCTCGCGCGGCCGGTCTGATGGCGATGTCGCTTAGCTGCGCGCGTACTCGCGCAGCTTGTCGTGGTCCAGTTCGAGCCCGAGCCCCGGGCCTTGCGGCAGCGCCACGCCAAAGTCGTCGTAGCGCAGGGGGGTGGTGACGATGTCGTCGGTCAACAGCAGGGGGCCGAACATCTCGGTGCCCCAGGCCATCTCGGGCAGGGTCGCCCAGGCGTGCAGCGAGGCGGCGGTGCCGATGGTGCCCTCGAGCATGGTGCCGCCGTAGAGGCCAATGCCCCCGGCGTCGGCCAGGTGAGCCAGGCGCAGCGCGCCGCGCGGCCCGGCGCTCTTGGCGATCTTCAGGGCGAAGGCGCCGCTGAAGCCGGACTCGATCAGCGCCAGCCCGCAGCGCAGGTCCTGAACGCCTTCGTCGGCCAGCATGGTGACCTCGAAGCGGTTGGCCAGTCGCGCCAGGCCTGCCCGCTCATGGGCCGGAATCGGTTGCTCGATCAGGTCGACCCCGGCGTCCTCGAGGGCGGCTATGGCGCGTACCGCGGTGGCCTCGTCCCAGGCCTGGTTGACGTCGATCCTGACGCTGGCGCGATCCCCCAGGGCGGCCTTGATGGCGGCAACGTGGCGCACGTCGTGATCCACCGCGTTGGCGCCGATCTTGAGCTTGAAGTCACGATGACGACGCTGCTCGAGCCGCTTTCTGGCCTCCTCGATATCCTTGTCGGTATCGCCACTGGCCAGCGTCCACAGCACCGGCAGGTGATCGTGGCGGGCGCCGCCCAGCAGTGTCGCCAGGGGCACGCCGAGACGCTTGCCCTGGGCATCCAGCAGCGCGGTCTCGAGCGCCGACTTGGCGATGACGTTGCCCTTGGCCAGCTTGTCGAGCCGGGCCATGGCGAGGTTGACGTTGTCCGCCGCCAGGCCTTCGATTGCCGGCGCCAGGTAGGTGTCGATGTTGACCTTCATGCTCTCCGGGCTTTCCGGGCCATAGGCCAGGCCGCCGATGGTGGTGGCCTCGCCGATGCCTTCGATCCCGTCGGAGCACTTGAGGCGTACGATCACCAGCGTCTGGGTGGCCATGGTGGCCATCGACAGCTTGTGCGGTCGGATGGTGGGCAGGTCGACCAGCAGGGTCTCGACGCTTTCGATCAGGGCGGTCATGGCGGCTCCGGCGATTACCATCAGCTCGTTGTCATCCACGGGCTGGCGATCTGGGTGGCGAACTGGGTGATAAGGAAAGCCGCAAGCGCATCAACGCCTGGGCGACTCGTAAGCGATCAAGCCATACCTTGGTAAGATTTCTCTTACGATGCGAAGCACCACTGTCATCGACATCGGCAGAGACCTACGGCTGAAAGGCGCTTGATCCGGCGATTGAATGCAGTGTGATTGTCTTTGAGGGGCACAACCAATATGGTCTGGGTAGACCGCAATACCCTGGAGGTATCATGGAGCTTCGGCACCTGCGCTACTTCTGCGCCGCAGCAGAAGAGCTGAACATCACCCGGGCGGCCGCCAGGCTGCATATGGCGCAGCCCCCTTTGACCCGGCAGATCAATCAGTTGGAGGAAGAACTGGGGGCCCAGTTATTCGTTCGCGGCCCCCGTGGCCTGACCCTGACGCCCACCGGCAAGTTCTTCCATGAGCATGCCCTGCAGATGCTCGAGAAGCTCGATACCACGGTGGCGGCGGTGCGCCGTATGTCTCGAAGCCACAAGGAAATGTTCGGTATCGGCTTTGTGCCCTCGCTGTTTTACGGGCAGCTGCCGCTGCTGGTGCGCGAGTTGCGACAAAAGGACGAGGTGGAGCTGACCCTGGCCGAATTGACCACGGTGGAGCAGGTGCAGGCGCTGAAGGCAGGACGTATCGATATCGGCTTCGGACGCCTGAGGATCGACGATCCCGATGTCGAACAGGAGGTGTTGTTCGAGGAACCGATGATGGCGGCGGTACCGGAGGGCCACCCGCTGGTGGGCACCACGCCGACCATGGAGGAACTCGCCCGCTACCCGCTGGTGCTGTACCCGGCGAGCCCGCGCCCGAGCCTTGCCGACCTGGTGTTGGGGCTGTTTCGCCGCCGAGGGCTCAAGGTCACGGTGGTACAGGAAGCCAACGAGATGCAGACGGCGCTGGGCCTGGTGGTGTCGGACTTCGGCATCACCCTGGTGCCAGAGCAGGTCAAGCGCCAGAACCGCGACGGCATTCGCTACCTGTACCTGGCGGAGAAGCACATCACTTCACCGATCGTCTGCAGCCGGCGCCGAGGAGAGACGCCCAGCGCGACCATGCAGGCGGCCAACGCCATCCTCGAGGTGCTGGTGGAAAACCGCCGGACGGGCAAGTACCCGTGAAATACATCAAGGGAAGGCAGGGCCAAGGCCCTGCCTGGGGCGGGCAGCTAACCCTGCCGTATTACCGAAACTCCTCGCCCGCCGCCGCCACGAAGGCCATCTCGACCAGCAGATCGGGGTTGGCAAGCTCGGCCTTGACGCAGGCACGGCTGGGGGCGGTGCCGGGCTCGAACCAGGCCTCCCAGGCGACATTCAGGGCATCGAAGTGGGCAAAGTCGGTCAGGTAGATGGTGACCGAAATGATCCGAGTCTTGTCGCTGGCCACCTTGGCCAGCGACTCCTCGGCCTGTTCGAAGATCTGCTCCACCTGGCCGGTGATATCGGCGCTGGTGTCCGCCTCGGCGACTTCGACGAAGTGGGCCATGCCGTTGAACACGGCGATGTCGGACCAGCGGGGGGTGGGGTTGATGCGGTGGATATCCATGGTGGGACCTCGAAGCCAGGGCGGAAAAGACCGCTAGCATAGGCCATGGAAGCGTCGGTGCAAACGCGGGTACATAGCGACACGGACGTCGCGGTTCACGCCGCGACGTCCGTGCATGCTGACGAACGCGATCAGAAGTCGAAGAACACCGTCTCTCCCTCCCCCTGCAGCACGATATCCAGGCGATAGCGTGGCAGGCCGCCTTCCCCGCCTTCTTCACGCCGGGCGATCAGCGTCTGGCGCCGGGCCGGCGACTCGATCGCGCCCAGCACCGGGCAGCCGGCATTAGCCTTCTGCTCGTCATCGAAGTAGAGCCGGGTCTGCAGATGCAGGTTCACGCCCCGGGCGAAGATCGTCAGGTTGATGTGCGGGGCCATGGTGCGGCCATCGGGCCGGGCGATGGCGCCGGGCTTGACGGTGACAAAGCGCCACTCGCTGTTGCCCTCGGCGGTGGTCGCGGTACGCCCGAAGCTGTTGAACGGCGCCTTGAGGTCGAACGCCGTCTGGTAGTCGCCGTTGGCGTCGGCCTGCCAGGCCTCCAGCAGGGCGTCGCGGACCAGGTCGCCGTTGCCGTCGATGACCCGTCCTGCCACTTCGATACGCTCGCCTTCGGCGTTATCCTTGGCCAGTTCGTTCCAGATCTCCTCGTCGCGCTCGGGCAGGCCGGCAACGGCCAGCGCCAGGCCGATATGCACGTAGGGGCCGGCGGTCTGGGAAGCGGTCTCGCGCAGCATCAGGTTCGCGGTAGGGGTAAGGTTTGGCTGTTGCATGGGGGCTCCTCGCTGCCGTGGGCCGACTCGGGCACCACGGCAGTTGTTGTTCCTGATCTTGTTCACTGATTCTCGAAATAGGTCTGCAGTTCGCCACGCACCACCAGGTCGAAGCGGTAGGCCAGGGCGTCCATGGGCCGCGAGCGGGCCATGTCGAGTCGACCGATCATGGTGCCCACGGCCTCCTCGTCCTTCAGGGTCTGGACGATGGGGCAGATCGGAATCAGCGGGTCCCCCTCGAAGTACATCTGGGTGATCAACCGGGTGGAGATCGCCGGGCCCATGACGCTCACATGGATGTGCGCCGGTCGCCAGGTGTTGATGCCGTTGGGCCAGGGATAGGGGCCAGGTTTGATCGTGCGGAAGTGGTACCAGCCATCGTCGTCGGTGAGACAACGCCCGACGCCGCCGAAGTTGGGGTCCAGCGGGGCCAGGTAGCTGTCCTTCTTGTGGCGATAGCGGCCGCCGGCATTGGCCTGCCACATCTCCACCAGAGTCTGCGGCACCGGCTTGCCGAACTGGTCGACGACCCGGCCGAACATGATCACCCGCTCCCCTACCGGCAGACCGGGGCTATCGGCATCGCGGAAATTCAACAGAAGGTCGTTGTCATGGGGGCCCATGCGCAGGCGGCGAAACTCGGGGCCGGTGAGTTCCGACACGCTGGGGGTCTGCAGGCTGACCAGCGCCTGGGAGGGCGAGCGCGGCACCGAGGTCTTGTAGCCGGGGGTATAGGCGGCGGGGTGCCACTGGCGATCCCGCTCGACGAAGCGACGATTGAGGTTCCGATTGAGGCTCATGGGGGGAGAGGTCCTGGCGTGATTGTTGGTTGTTCACACGCACCTCGAGACACGAGGCGATGACAGCAGTGTGACCAGCCACACCCGGGCTGCCAATTGAGACCTTGGCCGGTCGACATAACCCAGGGGTTATGGTGACCGGATGGTGAGACGTCGGATAGCAGGGACGGTCCACGGTCCTGCCCTGCTTGGCGAACCCTGCTTGGCGGTCCCTGCTGTTGCACCTTGTTATCGCTGCCAGCTATGGCGTGCCAGTTATGGCGTCCCCGCTACTGGGGTCTTGCCGCGGCGGCCTGGCGCAGCGACTCGGCGAAGCCTTCCAGCGCCAGGCTGGGGCTCAGGGTGGTGTTGGTACACAGCCCCACCGAGCCGCCCTGGTGCTCGAAGGTCAGTGCCAGCTCGATCAGATGGCCACTTTCCAGATCCTCGGCCACCGCCTCGAAGGGCGCCACCCAGATGGCATCGGTGTCCAGTGTGAAGCGCCGGCTGACCGGCAGCGACAGGGTCTCCAGACAGGGCGCGGGCAAACTGATGGCGTGGCGCACACAGAAGCTGTCGACCCGCTGACGCAAGGTGGTCTGTGGGGGAGGCACGGCCCAGGGGTAGTCGCTCAGGGCCTCGGGAGGACAGGGCGAGACAGTGGCCAGCGGATGGCCCTGGCGCACCACCAGCCGCAGCGATTCGTAGTAGAGGTGTTCGAAGGCCAGGTCACGAATCTCGCGGGCTTCGGTCATTCGCCCCACCACCACGTCGAGCTCGCCCAGCGCCAGCCGCGACAGCAGAAAGGCGCTGGCACCGGTGGTCACGGTGACGCTGGTCTCTTGGCCCAGCGGCGAGGCCTGGAAGTGCTGGATCGCCGCCGGCAACAGCCGCGATTCCACCGTCGACAGGGCCCCGACCCTGAGCCAACGCTGTCCACCATGGCCGTCGGCCAGCGCCCCCACGCCCTCTTCCAAGGCGCGCAGCGCAGGCCCCGCGTGGCGCAACAGGGTGAGCCCCGCCTGGGTCAGGCTGACGCCCTGGGCACTGCGCTCGAACAGGCTGGCGCCAACGATCTCCTCGAGTTCACGGATGGCCTTGGAGATGCCCGGCTGGGTGATCGCCAGGGCGTCGGCGGCCCGGGCGAAGCTGCGGCTGCGCGACACCTCGAGAAAGGCGTTGAGATGGCGCAGCTTGATACGATGATTGAGCATGGTGGCCTGCGAATCTGGCGACGTGATGGACGTCTAGCGTGGCGCCGTTGGCACCTCTGCCGCCTCCACCACACCGACAGCGTCAGCGTTAGCGACAGGCTGCCAGCACGCGCTCGATGGGCTCGTCGGCGCCGCTCAGGGAAAAGCGTGAGGGGCGGGTATCCTGGGGTGTGACCACCGCCACGTTGCCGCCTTGCAGCGTCTTGGTCAAACCGAGCGGGGACGGGGCGAACCATACGCCATCGTTGGGGGAGTGGCGCGACTCCAGGCGATACCCGATGCCGTCCACCAGCACCTCCAGCGGCTTGCGCCGATCGGCACCCATCTGGGAGGCATAGCCGGCCACCGATACCATGGGCACACCGTTCCAGCACACCAGTGCCAGAGAATGACCACTGCCATCATCGACGCGCGCCGCCGGGGCGTCGCCGAACATCTGGTGGGCCGGGGTGTAGCGCCACTCCGCCGACGCCGTACCGGCCATCAGGGTGCCGAGCAGTATCGCCACAAACGTCTTTAACCACATCAATAGTTGACCTCTTGCTGCCGAAATGGGCATGCATCGGGCACTCCCTGCCGGACGGGATCCTCTCCTTCTCCCTATGCCAAGTCTAGCAACTGGCCGAGGACCCACGAATGGAGCAGCAGGGTTGCCCTGCCACCTATGGCGTGGCAAGCCACCAACAGCCAGAGGGCGTTGCTGCCTCTCTGGAGGATTCTGTGCTCCGAGTGTCAGCTATTTACCACTCTTTTACCCCCAGCGGCAATCGATGTCCCTCATGCCGATGATTCGCCACTTCCCCAGCCCAGCTCCTTGGCCAGGGCAAAGGCATGGTTGGCCGCCGGCACGCCGGCATAGATGGCCACGTGCATCAGTACCTGACGCAGCTCCGCCTCGCTGAGGCCGATCCGCCGGGCGGTCTTCAGGTGCAGGGTCAGCTCCTCGCGCCCTAGGGCGGCGAGGATGCCGGTGGTGATCATGCTGCGCTCGCGTCGCGTCAGGTCGTCATTTGACCACAGCTCACCCCAGGCCAGCCGCGTGATCATCTGCTGGAACGGAGTGTCCAGGCTGTTGGCATTCTCGGTGGAGCGGGCCACGTGCGACTCGCCCAGTACCTGCTTGCGGGTCGCAAGGCCGGTGGAATAGTCGACGCCCTCTGCGCCCACGTCACCCAGGTCCTTCGCCATGACCGCCAGCAGCTTCTCGGCGAATCGGCCCGGCGCCTCCACCGAAGGCACGTGACCGACGCCTTCGAGCACCTCGAGGGGGGCACCGTCGCACTCGGACGCCAAGGCCTCCAGGGTGGCCGGCGGCGTCGCCAGGTCCTCGCTGCCACCGAACAGCTGCACCTTGACGCCCTTGCCGGAGAGCTTCCCGGTGAAGGTATCGCGCCCCAGCATTTCGCAGAGCAGCGCGTAGGACTCGTCGTCACCGCGTCCCATCTGGGTGCACCAGCCCGCCTTGAGCGCCGGCTCGGCGTCGAAGCAGGCGGGAGCGAACCAGCGCGGCACGATCTCGCCGGACATCGCCGCCAGGCCCTCGCGGCGCACACGCTCGGCCCTGGTGGTCCACAGCTCGCGGGTACCGATCACCGCCCCGGTGTTGGTCAGGGCGGCGGAGAACAGGCGCTCGCCGTGTTCGCTGATCAGCTGCTGCCCCACCACGCCGCCGATGGAGGTACCGACGAAGTGAAAGCGTCCGGCGCCGGCGTGGTCGGCCAGGGTGATGGCTTCCTTCGCCAGTTCGGCCGGAGTGATCGGCCCGTCGCCCCAGGCCTGGCTGGCGCCATGACCGGGCAGGTCCCAGGTCAACACGCGGTAGCGTGGCAACAGCATCGGCAGGACGTCGTCCCACACCGCCTGGCTCATGCCCAGCGGATGCGCCAGCACCACCAGAGGATTGGCCTCGGCGCCGAGCAGGCGATACGCGACGCTGCGTCCTTCGATATTCAGAAATGCCATGACCTCTCTCCTGTTCCTCTAAACCCGTTCGATCAGGGTGGCGATGCCCTGGCCCACACCCACACACATGGTGCACAAGGCGTAGCGCTTGCCGCTCCTGTTGAGCTCGTGGGCGGCGGTCATCAACAGGCGCGCCCCGGACATGCCGAGCGGATGGCCCAGGGCGATGGCTCCGCCGTTGGGATTGACCCGGGGGTCATCGTCGGCGACGCCGAGATCGCGCAGACAGGCCAGGGCCTGGGCGGCGAAGGCTTCGTTGAGCTCGATCACGTCGATCTCGTCGATCGCAACGCCGCTGCGCTCGAGCAGCCGGCGCACCGCCGGGACCGGGCCATAGCCCATGATGCGCGGTTCCACCCCGCCGGTGGCCATGCCGACGATACGCGCCATCGGCACCAGGCCATGGCGCTCCACCGCCGCCTGGCTTGCGACCAGCATGGCACAGGCGCCGTCGTTGACCCCGGAGGCGTTGCCGGCGGTGACACTGCCATTGTCCTTGAACGGGGTCGACAGAGCAGCCAGCTTTTCCAGGGTGGTACCGGCGCGAGGATGCTCGTCGATGTCGAACACCAGCGGCTGCTGCTTGCGCCGGGGGATCTCGATGGGAG
>DJIP01000099.1 GCA_002433675.1 Halomonas halophila | reverse complement strand
CTGGCGATCATGATCGTGCCCAAGCTGATCGGGGTGGTCGGCCTCTTGACCCTGCCGGCTGAGCTGATGACGGCGGTGATCTTCGTGATCGTGATCGTCTACGGCGCCAGCTACGCCCTCAATCGCCCCTTTCGTAGCCGCAGCAAGACGGTGGACGTGGTGCTGCTGGCGCTGGGCGGCTACGTCAGCGGAGCATCGCTGATCGGCGCTCCGCTGATCGTCGCGGTATTCGCCTCCCATGTGGCCAAGCACCAGCTGCGCGACACCCTGTTTGTACTGTGGTTCATCCTGGTGGTGATCAAGATGGTGTCCTTTATCATCGCCGGGGTGGACCTGCATCTCGAGCATCACCTGTGGCTGTTGCCCTGCGCCATGGTCGGCCATGTACTCGGCGAGCGGGTCCACCAGGCGCTGCTCGGCGCTCGCTCCGAGGTGTTCTTCCGGGTGCTCGGGGTGGTGCTGGTGGCGGTTAGCCTGGTGGGCCTTGCTACCAGCGTCGGCTGAACGTGTCGACGGGCCGCCAGACGTTTCCAACCCGATGGATGGCGAGGGCCTGCTACCTCCAAGAGGGGCGCTGATCGACGAGCAGTTGGTGTAGAATATGGCCCTTTGGTGTCCTCGGGCGCGATGTGCGAGTGGTGATTCTCGCCGCTTTTTCGTCGCAGCGTCTGGGACACCGGCCGTAACGCCCAGGGCGTCGTGCGAGTCTCGTGCGGCGCTCTCATGGACGAGGAGTCGTCGTGAAGCTGCTGATTCTGGACGCCGGGCATTGTCTGTCCCTGGCCCTGGCGCGGGAAAGCAATCGGCGCGGTGATACCGAGCTGGTGATCGATCCCGCGACCCGCGTGGATCCTGAAGCGCTGCGTGCGCTGGCGCCGGACGCGCTGATCATTCCCCCCTTGTCGCGCCCCTTCAGCGTGCCGCCCGCCGCGGTGGTAGAGCACGCCGAGGCGGTCGAGGCCTGCATGGAGGCGTGTCGTGACGTCGGCATACCGTTGGTGTGGTGCGTCTGTGACCAGCTCTACGAGGATGGCCACGATTCGCCCATCGACGAGCACGTGATTCCGGCCCCCCGGGACGAAGGGTTGCGACGGCTGGTGGCGACGGGCGATCGCATCCGTGCCGAGTGCCCCGAACACCTGATCGTGCGGGTCGGTCCCATGTTCGCCCTGGAGGGCAGCCACGCCTGGCTCGGCGAACTGCTCGATACCCTGATCGATGGCGGCACCGTGCCCGCCGAGACCGACGTGACCCTGTGTCCGACGTCCGCCGACGCCGTGGCCATGGCACTGATCGGCATGTTGCAGCAGCAAGCCTGCGGCGCCAATGCCTGGGGCAGCTACCATCTGGCCGGGGTCGAGCCGGTCAGCGCCTACACCTTTGTCTGCATGGTGCGTACCCAGTTGGGCACGCGCCTGGAAGGCCAGGGCGAAAATATCGCGCTGGGCGAGGTGAAGGCGCTCAGTCACCACCATGATCAGCCGCTGCGCCGGGTGCTCAACTGTCGTCGGGTGCTGGAAGTGTTCGGGGTACACCAGAAGCCCTGGCGGCTCGAGGTGGGCCGCATGCTCGACACCTGGTGTCGGGCGCGGGAAGACGTGGCCTGCCAGGCGACGAGTCAGGGGAAGGACGCATGAATCTGCTGCGCAGCGTAATCTTCTATATCGGCTATTTTGCCGCGATGCTGGTGTGTGGCTTGCTGTTTCTGCCGCCGGCGCCGCTGCTGCCGCTGCGCTCGCGCTATCGGCTGCTCAACCTCTACAACCACTTCATCATCGCCTGGTTCAGCCTGGTGTGCGGGGTGCGCTACGAGATGAAGGGGCGTGAAAAACTGCCCGATGGGCCGGTGGTCATCCTGTCCAATCACCAGTGCGAGTGGGAAACCGTCTACCTGCAGTTGCTCAAGCCACCGGTGTGTACGGTGCTCAAGAAGGAACTGTTGAACTTTCCGATCTTTGGTTGGGGGCTGCGCCTGTTGCACCCGATCGCCCTGGACCGTTCCAAGCCTGCCCGGGCCATGCGCCAGGTGCTGAGCCAGGGAGGCCAGCGGCTCAAGGAGGGGTTGTCGGTACTGATCTTTCCCGAGGGCACCCGGGTAGAGCCAGGCAAGCGTCGCCGCTACAACAAGAGTGGAGCGGTGATCGCCTGTCGCGCCGGGGTGCCGGTGGTGCCGGTGGCCCACAACGCCGGCGAATGCTGGCCGGGGCGTGACTGGATCAAGCGGCCTGGCCGGATCTCGCTGGTGGTGGGCGAGCCCATCGCCACCGAAGGACGCACCCCTGAAGAGGTGCTGGTCGAGACCGAAGCCTGGATCGAGGCGCGCCTGGAAGAGATCTCCAGCGTGCCGAGGCCGCAGCAACAGCCTGGTGCCACCGCCTCGGCGAAGGATGTCTCCAGCCACGTCTGAGCACGTGCCTGCCCTGGGCTCTGGCGGGGCACCCGATAGCAAGAAGCCTCTTCCCGGGAAGAGGCTTCTTTTTTTACGCGGCTAACAGGATCAGCCGTTGGCCAGGCGCTCGCGAATATTGTCGGCGCGCTCCTTCGAGCCCGGGTGTGACGACATCAGGCTGCTTTCGCCGCCAGTGAGCTCGGCGAACTTCTGGAAGCCGGTCATCAGCCCCTCGCGCGGAATGTCACGCTCGGTCAACAGGTCGAAGGAGAAGTTGTCGGCGTCGCTTTCCTGACTCTGGGAGAACTGGGCGTTGATGAACTTCTCGCTCAGATCACCCAACTGGGAGTTTGACAAGGTCGCCACCGCGCTGTTGCCGGATGCCGCCATGGCGTCCCTGGCGATCGAGGTGGCGTAGGCCGTCTGCATGGCCTTGCGGCTATGCCCCAGGGCCACGTGACCGAGTTCGTGGCCCAGTACGCCCTCGACCTCGTTGTCGTTCATCATGTCCATCAGCCCGCTGTAGACACGCACGCATCCGTTGGCCATGGCCCAGGCGTTGATGTCGTCGGTCATGTAGACCTTGTAGTTGACCGGGGTACCTTCGATCTGGTGGCCCAGGCGGTCGGCAATGCGTTCCAGGCGCTGTGCATACTCAGAGTCGGGCGAGGCCAGGACCGCTTGGCTGTCCATCTGCTGACAGCTCTGGTCAGACATGGCCTTGACCTCGGCGTCGCTGATGGTGGCGGCGTTGAACCCGGCGAGCCCGGTGTTGATCATGCTGTCGGTGGACATGTTTTCGCAGCCGCTCAGCAGGCTGGTGCAGCCAAGCACGGCGATGGAGAGGGTAAGGCGTAGATTCATGCTCATCATCCTTGATGAAAGAGGGGGGAGCGGGAAGGCTGCTCCAGGGCCGGGGCCTGATCAGGTACTGCGCTGGCAGGGTCGAGACGGGGCCCGCTGCAGCGAAGCCTGACCGTGTTCGACGTTGTAACACGCGCTATTGCAGCGCAACAAA
>DJIP01000358.1 GCA_002433675.1 Halomonas halophila | reverse complement strand
CCTCACCTCGGTCAAG
Source organism: Halomonas halophila (assembly GCA_002433675.1). GTDB lineage: Bacteria > Pseudomonadota > Gammaproteobacteria > Pseudomonadales > Halomonadaceae > Halomonas > Halomonas salina_B. Next base: position 2,773 of record DJIP01000358.1, on the reverse strand, counting down.
ACGCTGTACCAGGCCGAAATGGCCCGCAGCCTGCGCACCATCCTGCAGAGCGTGGTCTCGCCGGTGTTGTCGACCTCACTGTACTTCGTGGTGTTCGGCTCGGCCATCGGGTCACGCATCAGCGAGGTCGAGGGCATACCCTACGGCGCCTTTATCGTGCCTGGGCTGATCATGCTGATGCTGCTGACCCAGAGCGTCTCCAACGCCTCTTTCGGGATCTTCTTCCCGCGCTTCTCGGGCTCCGTCTACGAGATCCTGTCGGCCCCGATCTCGCCGCTGGAGATCGTGCTGGGCTTCGTCGGCGCCGCCGCCACCAAGTCGATCATCCTGGGGCTTATCGTGCTGGGTACCGCCAGCCTGTTTGTCCCCTTCACCATCGAACACCCGCTGATGATGCTGCTGTTTCTGGTGCTCACCGCCCTGACCTTCAGTCTGCTGGGCTTCATCATCGGCATCTGGGCCGACGGCTTCGAGAAGCTCCAGCTGGTGCCACTGCTGGTGATCACCCCGCTGACCTTCCTCGGCGGCACCTTCTACTCCATCGACATGCTGCCGCCGCTATGGCAGACGGTGACCCTGTTCAACCCGGTGGTCTATCTGGTGTCGGGCTTTCGCTACAGCTTCTACGGGCTGGGTGACGTCAGCGTGTGGATCAGCCTGGGCATGATCCTGCTGTTCATGACCGTGGCCCTGGTAGTGATCCACGCCATCTTCAGAAGCGGCTATCGACTCAAGCCCTGAGTACCGCGCCCCTTTCGACCCAACGGAGCAAGGGAAGCGCTGAAGAAATGTCGCGAGCGAAGAAAGGTCAGCTGCCGCCGGAGCGGAAAGTTTCGATTTTACATACAGTTAAATGAGAAGCTTGAGCACCGCTGGCGGCCGGTGAGTGGCCCCGTGAGTATCGAGCGCAGCAATTTATGCAGTGGTTCCCAATTGCGTTATCATCTGCCGCCGCCCCTTCCCACGAGGTCCCCATGCCGATATCCGCCTGTGTCATCCAGCGCCTCGACAAGAGCGCCAGCGACAGCCCGGCAACCCTTGTGCCCGCAAGCGAGTTGCATCCCGACAGTGACGCTCTGGACAGCCTGGTCACCCGCCTGACCGACGCCTACCACGGCAAGGCCAAGCGCTGGGGACGGCTCAATGAGCAGACTGCCACGGCGAGCGACGCAGCGCAGGACGCCACCGGCGCCAGCGATGCCCCTGTTGACGAGCCCCCTGTTGACGAGCGCCCGGCTGACGATGCCCCGCCCTGGGACGACGCCGCCGCGGAAACCGCCGGTCCGGTCGTCACGTCCAGCCGCTTCCCGGCCGAGTTCAAGGCCTACCTCCAGGATGAGCGCGACCTGCAGACGCTGGCGACGTCTCTGGGAGAGGCGATCAAGACACTGGTCGACGACCACCTGCCCACCGGTGGGCATCTGATCCTCGCCGACCAGCGCCAGGGCGAAACCCGCCACCTGTTTCTGGCGCTGGTGCACCATCGTGACGGCTTCGTCATCGGCGACGACGGCCGCGTCGCCATCACCGGTCAGGTCAACCACAGCCAGATGTCGCTGGCCTTTCGCCTCAACCTGACCCAATGGCAGGAAGGCGGCCCGTCGAGCCAGTACCTGTCACTGCTGGCCGACCGTGGTGCACGCAAGCTGGCGGACGACCTGCAGGCGCTGCTCGGTGCCAGCGAAGGGGTCGATCCAAAGAGCGAGACCCGCACCCTGCTCAAGGCGTTCAGCGACTACGTGGAGCGTGAGGACATGGCCGAGGAGACCTCCCGCGAGAAGACCGATGCGCTGATCGACTACGCCCAGGACCAGGCCAGCCGCGGTGAGGCCATGACCCTGGACGAGCTGTCCGCGCTGGTGGACGACGACAAGCCGCGAGCCTTCTACGAGCACATCCGCAACGCGGACTACGGGCTGTCGCCGGAGATTCCGCCGGACAAGCGCACCCTGAACCAGTTCCGCCGCTTCACCGGCCGCGCCGAGGGCGTCTCGATCAGTTTCGACTCCCACCTGCTGGGCAACAGCATCGAGTACGACGAGGAGCGCGACCGGCTGATCATCAAGAAGCTGCCCAACAAGCTCAAGGAACAGCTGCAGGGCGGCTAAAGGTCCTCTTCAGGGCCAAGAAGGTTCGCCAGAAGAGCCGCTGAAGGCCCTGCTTCAGCCCCCGTGCATGACGATCCCTGGCCAGCGACGGGGGCGGCGCCCATCCGGTCTTCCTGCCGTCCCTCTTCCCGCTGCACCCAGTCCCTTGCTGCAGCTCACGTCTCTTGCCGCAACGCCCCTTCCCGCAGCTCCTCTTGCTGCAACGTCCCTTTCTACAACTCCTCTTGCTGCAACGTCGCTTTTCACAACGCCCCTTCCCACAACACCTTTTCCCACAACACCTCTTCCCGCAACGCTTCATACCGCAACGCCATGGGCCCGGTATTGCGGGTATGCACATCTCTTGAGCCATTTTAGAGCGATCACTCAAAAATAGTTTGAGTGATCGCTCAATGACCGTTAGGGTGACGACGCGACATCGCAAAGGTCAGTCCGTGACCTCAGGTACATCGACGCACCGTCACCAAGGTGCAAGGGAGATGAGCAACGTGAGCGACGTAATGGAACATGTCGAAACGCGCCATACATGGATCGAAGGCCATCGCCTCGCCTACAAGGAGATGGGACAAGGCCAGCCGCTGCTGCTGATCCACGGCATTCCGACCAACAAGCTGATGTGGCGGCATGTGATGCCGGAACTTGCCCGGCAGTATCGCGTGATCGCA
>DJIP01000335.1:7113-7682 GCA_002433675.1 Halomonas halophila | reverse complement strand
CGAACACGTGATGCTGCCGATCAGCTAAGCCGATCCAGCCGTATTGGACGCGCTGGTACGGCGTCGGCGCAGGTGGCGTTCAACACGCCATCTGCGCTGACCTTCTCGGTTCCCGACACCCTCCTGTGCCACCCTCGCTTCAACCTTCCAGAGAATCCGATGTCCCACTCTTCTCCGGCAAATGCCGGCTCGAGCGAGCATGTCGAGCCGCGTCCGCGTATCGAACCGCGTCCTCGCAACGAAAGGTTGTATCGGCAGGGACTCGAGGCCGGGCTGTCGGAGCTTCAGGCCCGGCTGCTGGCCGGACGCCTGCCCGACTACCAGGGCGAACTCGGCCCGCTGGTCGATCCGAGTCTGCGTCATCTGGTCCATCCCGAGCGTCTGGCCGATGCGCCGAGAGCGGCCGAGCGCATCGCCCAGGCGGTGGCTGAAGGCGAGCACATTGGCATCCTCACCGATTACGACGTGGACGGCATCACCTCCCACGTGGTGATCCGGCGCACCCTGAACGAACTGTTCGGGGTGCCAGAGTCACGTCTGCACAGTCTGATCGGTCACCGTATTCATGA
>DJIP01000335.1:3551-6733 GCA_002433675.1 Halomonas halophila | reverse complement strand
ACCGCCGACTGCGGCAGCAGCGACGAGGCGCGTATCGCCAGGCTCAAGGCGGCGGGAATCGACGTGGTGGTCAGCGATCACCACGCCCTGCCCCAGGAAGGGTCGCCGTCCTCGGCCTATGCCACGGTCAATCCGACCCGAGCCGACTGCGACTACCCGGACAGCACCATCGCCGGCTGCATGGTGGCCTGGCTGTTGATGTCGCTGACCCGCCAGGTACTGATCGAACAGGCGGTGCTGTCACCATCCACGCCCAAGCTCTCGCCCTGGCTGTCCTACGTGGCGCTGGGCACCGTCGCCGACTGTGTGTCGCTGGGTGGCAGCGCCATCAACCGGGCGGTGGTGCGCCACGGTCTGGCGTTGATCAATCGCATGGGCGAGCCCTGCTGGCGGGTGATGGCGGAGCGCCTGGGCGCCGACAGCGTACCGTTCGATGCCGAGACCCTGGGCTTCCAGATGGGGCCGAGAATCAACGCCCGTTCGCGCCTCGACGATCCCTACGCGGCGCTTCACTTCATGTTGGCCGGGGATGACGGGGTGGCGCGGCGTCACCTGGAGACCCTGGACGCCGATAACCAGTCACGCAAGGCCATCGAAGCCGACATGGTCGCCGAGGCCAGGCTGCTGGCCCGCCGGGCGTTGGACGCCGACGAACCGGTGGTCATCGTCTATCTGGAGAACGGCCATCCGGGGGTTCAGGGCATCGTCGCCTCGCGGCTGGTGCAGGCCTACGGGCGGCCGACCCTGGTGCTGACTCCCGCCGCCGAGGCCGGCATGCTGACCGGCTCCGGGCGCTCGGTGGAGGCGCTGCACCTGCGCGACGCCCTGCAGCGCGCCCACGACCTGGCCCCCGAGGCGCTTACGCGTTTCGGCGGCCACCGGGGCGCCGCCGGTGTCGGCGTGGTGCAGGAGCGCCTCGACGACTTCCGACAGGCGCTGATCACCGCGGTCAGCGAACAGCTCGGCGATCTGGAACTGGTGCCCAGGCTCTACACCGACGGTGAACTCGGTGAACATCAGCTAAGCCTCGAGACCCTGGCCGAGATCGAGGGCCTTGGCCCCTTCGGCCGCGAGTTCGAGGCGCCGCTGTTCGAGGGGCGCTTTCTGGTGGAACGGCTCAAGCCGGTGGGTGACGGCAGTCACCTGACCCTGGAGTTGTCCTGCCGTGGGCTGACCCTGAAGGCCATCTGGTTTCGCTGCCTGACCCCGGGCCAGTTGCCGGACTTCGACGTAGGCGCCACCCTGCACTGCGCCTACAAGCTCAATCGCAACCGCTTCCGCGGACGTGAGTCGCTGCAGCTGATGGTGGAGCACGCAGAGCCCATCGAATAAGCCCATTGAATAAGCCGGTCGAATAAGCCCATCGACCCAGCCTATCGACCCAGCCCGTCGACCGGGCCGGTAGACCCAGCCCGTCGACCGGGCCGGTAGACCCAGCCGGTCGACCCAGCCGCTCGGCTGAGTTCCCCGATCGAGTCGCCCCGCGACAGCGTCGGTGCTGTTATCAATAGTTCGGCCAGATACCCGGGGTGGCGAGTTCCAGCAGATGCCCGTCGGGGTCGCGGAAGTACAGGCTCTCGCCGCCCTTGGGCCAGTGGGTGCGCCCCTCGATCTCGACCCCGTGGGCGTCGAGGCGCGTCTCCCAGGCACCGAGCTCCTCGCGATCGATGGCCAGCGCCATATGCACCCAGCCGCGGCCGTCATGGGGCGGGATGGTGCCCATGTCATCCGGTAGCACCACCGTCTCCAGGGTCTCGCCCTCGAGAAACAGCAGCAGCACCGAAGGACCGACCTGGTAGGCGGTGAAGCGATGGTCGGCGTTGAAGGGCTCGAGCCCCATCACCTCCTTGAAGAAGGTTCGGGCCCGCGCCATGTCGGCCACGTACAGGACGGTTTCCAGCACCGAATTTAGGCGGGGAGAGGAGCTCGATTCTAATGCGCTCATGGGGCTGTCCTTGTTGAGGTGGGGTAACAGAAACTCCGTCATGAAGGTCGGCCAGGGTTGCGCCATCCTTTCGGACGAGTTCTGTTCAGGATAGCCAGAACCACCACACAATCAGGCCAATCAGTCCCAGTCCCGCCAGGGTTACCACGATGCTCATGACCGCACCTCCTGCGCTGGCGCGCTGCTGGGGCGTGATGCCTGCACGTTCTGGGGACGCAGGCGCTTGAGCCGCAGCCGATTGGCGTTGGCCACCACGGTGATCGACGAGGCCGACATGGCGGCGCCAGCGATCATCGGTGACAGCAGGGTGCCGGTGAGCGGGTAGAGAAGGCCGGCCGCGATGGGGATGCACAGGGCGTTGTAGCCCAGTGCGCCCCACAGGTTCTGGCGGATATTGGCCAGGGTCGCCTGGCTGATCTCGATGGCGGCGGCGACGCCGTGAAGCGATGAGCGCATCAGCGTCACCCCGGCGCTCTCGATCGCCACGTCGGTGCCCTGGCCGATGGCGAAGCCAACGTCGGCGCGGGCCAGGGCGGGGGCGTCGTTGATGCCGTCGCCAACCATGCCGACGACTTCGCCCTCGGCCTGAAGGCGCTCGATCTCGGCGTGCTTGTCTTCCGGCGACAGCTCGGCGTGAACCTCATCGATGCCGACTTCGTCCCCGATCGCGCGGGCGGTGGCGGCGTTGTCGCCGGTCAGCATCACCACCTTGAGTCCGTCGGCCTGCAGCCGCGCCACAGCGTCACGGCTGTCCTCGCGCAGCGGGTCCTCGATGGCGAAGCCCGCCGCCAAGACGCCATCCAGTGATAGATAGACCAGGGTGCGGGCCTGGGCCTGCCAGTGGTCGAGGTCATGGTCAGCAAGCTCGATCCCTTCCTCCTGCATCATCGCCGCGTTGCCGATGGCCAGGCGTCGTCCCTCGGCGTCCCGGGCACGCACGCCGCGTCCGGTCAGGCTTTCGAAGGCCTCGATGGTGCTGTTGGTTAAAGAAGAAGCGCTATCGGCGCTGTTGCCAAGTTCGTCGCTGGCGTGCGTGTCGGCATCGTCAGGGGCTTGAGCATGGCCATGGTCGTGGGCATAGCGGCCCAGGGCCTCGGCCAGGGGGTGTTCGGAACGGGCCTCGATGGCGGCGACGAGGTCCAGCAGCCGGGTGCGGTCGTCGCTGGCGCTGGCTTCGCTAGCGAACCAGCGGCAGTCGGTGACCCGGGGACGACCTTCGGTCAGGGTGCCGGTCTTG
>DJIP01000335.1:0-3253 GCA_002433675.1 Halomonas halophila | reverse complement strand
CCTTCGGTCAGGGTGCCGGTCTTGTCCACCACCAGGGTGGTCAGTCGACTGGCCGTCTGCAGCGCTTCGCCCGAGCGTATCAGCACGCCGTGCTCGGCGGCCTTGCCCACCCCGATCATGGTCGACAGCGGTGTAGCCAGGCCCAGTGCGCAGGGGCAGGCGATGATCAGTACCGTGGTGGCAGTCACCAGCATATGGATGACCCGCGGCTCGGGGCCGAAGTGGTACCAGGCCAGGGCGGTGAGCACGGCGATGATCATCACGCTGGGTACGAATACCGCCGAGACGCGATCGGCCAGGTTGCCGATGGGCGGCTTTGACCCCTGGGCGTTGGCCACCTGTTCGGTGATGCGCCCCAGGCGGGTATCGGCACCGACGCGGGTCGCGCGGAACACCAACGACCCCCGGCCGTTGACCGTGCCGGCGCTGACCTCGTCGCCCGGGCCTCGGGCGACCGGCGCGGGCTCACCCGAGAGCATCGATTCGTCGATATGGCTGTTGCCTTCGACCACCTCGCCGTCCACGGGAAGGCGCTCGCCGGGCCGCACCCGGATCCGATCGCCCTGGCGAACCTCGTCGATGGGCAGGTCCAGCTCGCCCTCTTTACGCACCACTCGAGCGCTCTGGCTCTGCAGGTCGAGCAGGCGATGCAGGGCGTCCGAGGTTCTGCCCTGGGCCCGCAGTTCCAGCGCCTTGCCCAGCAATACCAGGCCGATGATCATGCTTGAGGCCTCGAAGTAGAGCCCTCGGGCGGCCTGTGGCAGCCAAGGGGCAGCCACCACCACCGCCATGGAGTAGAGCCAGGCGGTGCCGGTGCCCAGTGCGATCAGGGTGTCCATGTTGGCCTGGTGGTGACGCAGTGCCTTCCAGGCGCCGACGAAGAAGGCGCGTCCAGGAAAGGCCAGCACGGCCAGCGTCGCCAGGCCCACCAGACCCCAGCCAAGGCGGGCAAGACCGGTCGGCTCAGGGTGGTGGATCAGCATCATCACCATCAACGGAACCGCCAGCGCCAGCGAGGCCAGGCTGCCCTTGAGCTTGCGCTGGTATTCGCGCTGGTTGCGTTCGGCACGCTGGCGCTCGGCCTGGCGCAGATCGACGATGGGTTCGGCGCCGTAGCCCACGGATTCCACCGCCTGAACCAGCGCCTCGGCGTCGACGTCGCCATGGACCCTCGCGGTATGGGAGGCGAAGTTGACCTCGGCGCGCTCGACGCCGGGGGTGGCGGCCAGGGCCTTCTGCACGCTGGCCACGCAGCCGGCGCAGGTCATGCCCTGGATCGCCAGACGCTGCGAAGGCGCTGAGGGCGATTCGTGAAATGACGCTGAGGGCTCTTCTTCCTGTGTCGGCGCCTCGGTGGATTCTTGCAGCACGGTCGTGTTGTCGCTGGCGAATTGCTCGTCGGTGCCGCTTGCCTCGACGGGCGCTAGTGGCGTTGTCGTGCTGTCGCTGGCTATCTGCTCGTCGCTGCCGCTTGCCTCGGCGGGGTAGCCGGCTTGAGACAGCAGGGCTGCCAATTCGTCGGCGCCGAGGCATGAGGCAACCGACAGCGTACCGCGTCCTGGGTCGCCTTCGACCTGCGCTTCGGCGTCGTGCTCCTGGATGGCCCGGCGCATGCGCCCGACGCAGCCCTGGCAGGACATTCCGGTCACCTGAAACTGGTGCTCCTCGAGGCGATTCATGACGACTCCCGCTGTGTGGCCGTGGCGGATTCTGGTACGGACGCTGTCGGCACGCTTTCGATCAGGCGGCACAGGCTGTGTCCGTCGGGGACGCCGTCGGGCAAGTGTTGCCAGCTCTGCATGGCGTCTTCCATGCGCGCCGCCAGGGCCTCGAGCTCGGCGATGCGCCTGCGGATCTTCGGCAGCCGTTCGGCCAGCAGGTCGCGCACCATGGGGCAGGGTGAATCCCCCTGATCGGCGTGGGACAGGATGTCGCGAATCTCGGCCAGGCTGAATCCCAGGGTTCGGGCGCGCTGGATAAAGTCCAGACGCTCGCGATCGCGGTCGCCATAGAGGTGATAGCCGTTGTCAGGGTCTCGATCGGGCGACAGCAAACCCTCGCGGGTGTAGTGGCGCACCGTCTCGGCGGTCACACCGGTGATTCTTGCCAGTTCACTGACCTTCATGTGCACTCCTGGGCGCCCATCGGCGCTGCGCATGGGAGAACGATGGGAATAGTGTAAAACCTGTGTGTTGCACAAAGGTCAAGGGCGCCTGAAGTATGCAGGAAGCGTTTTGTTTAGCTTGTCTAAGCCTTTGAAATGACTGAATTGGCAAATGTACTTTGACCAAAGTATGAGTAATTTGAGCATTAAAACGAACGTTTGGCCTTGAACTCTTTGGCGCCTTCGCAAACACTGCGAGCAGGCCCGTCGACAGGGCCAAGCAATTCAGATCAACCAAATTGCAAAGAGTGCTCGAAAGGAACTGCGCCCGAACAAGTGCGCGGACGCAACTGCACAATAACCGTTACGCCATAACAAGTACGCCGACACGCTTGCTGATAATAAGGACGCCGAAATGATGCACAACAACTTCAAGCCTTTGACCCTGGCGGTTGCCGTAGCCACCGCTGCTCTTTCCGGCCAGGCAATGGCCGGCGCCTTTCAGCTCAACGAGCAGGGCGTAAGCGGCCAGGGCACCTCCAATGCAGGACGTGCCTCCACCGTGACCGACGCCACCATCGTGTTCGGCAACCCGGCCGGCATGTCGTTTCTCGATCGTGCCCAGGTCACCGCAGGTACCGCCTTCCTGACCGTGGACACCGACATCAAGAATGCCGACGGCAGCGCCACGGGCTCCAACGAAGGCGATATGGTGCCGGACACCTTTATTCCCTTCGGCTTCTACGTCCAGCCGATCAACGAGAACCTGCACTTTGGCCTCGGCGTCTATGCGCCCTTCGGTCTGATCACCGACTACGAAGGCCAGTTCCAGGGCCGTTTCTTCGGCGATCGCAGCAAGGTCGAAGTGGTCACCGTTCAGCCGACCATCTCGGTGAAGTTCAGCGAGCAGTTCTCGGCGGGCTTTGGCCTGACCTACAACCAGATCGATGGCGAGCTGACCGCCAATACTCAGGGAGGCCCGGTGGGCTTCTTTGACCAAACCGGTGCCTTCACTCCTACCGGAGTCGCAGGCGAGGGGGATGTGGACATCGAGGGTGACGATAACGCCTGGGGCTTTACCTTCGGCGCCATGTACAAGCCCTGGGAGCACACCACCTTCGGCTTCGCCTACCACTCCGAGGTGGAGTA
>DJIP01000042.1 GCA_002433675.1 Halomonas halophila | reverse complement strand
CTTGCCAAGCCTCAGCCGGACGAGCCCCCAGATGCCGAGCATCAAAGGGGATAGCAGGACCAGCAACGAGGCGGCCACCAGCACATCCACACAGCGCTTGGCCATGATCATCTCACCACGCTGGGGCCGAGCCGTGCCGGGCAGGACGACGGCCTATCGACCCCCATGGCGTCGAGGATGCTGCGATTGACGCGGTGCACGTCGTAGCGCTCCTCGGCGCGAGCACGCGAGGCCTCGCCGTGCTGGGCGATCAGTGCCGGTGCTTCCAGATAACGTTGCAACGCCTGGCACAGGGCGTCGACATTTTTTACCTCCACCAGAAAACCGTTGACCCCTGACGCGACGGTCTCGCGGCATCCCGGCGCGTCGGTGGTCACCACCGCACGTCCCAGGGCCATGGCCTCGAGCACCGTTCTCGGGGTCCCCTCGCGATAGGACGGCAGCACATAGACGCTGCATTCGGCGATGGCCGGACGGACATCATCGAGTCGACCGAGATAGTCGATGGCGCCGTCATCGATCCATGCCTGAAGCTCATGTTCCGCGATGCTGTCGGGGTTGTCGTCCAGCCAACCCGCCAGGCGAAAGCGCACCTGGGGATGGCGCTGGCGGATACGCTTCGCCGCCTCGGCGAACTCGCGCACCCCCTTGTCGCCCAACAACCGCGCGATCAGCAGGAAGCTGACCGGCTGCGCCGGTGGTGCTACCGGCGAAAAATGCGCCAGGTCCACTCCGGAACCGTTGATCACCCGAGACGCCGTGGTATCAAGGAGAATCCCCTCCTCGATAAACAGCCGACGATCATCTGGATTCTGGAACAGCACCATATGAGCCCGCCCCAGGGCGATGCGATACAACCGCCGCACCAGCGCCTTGATCAAGCGTCGCTTGGTGCCACCCTGGGTGCCGGTAAAGGCATACCCCAGCCCGGTGACCAGCAGGGTCCGCTGGTGCACCCCCAACACCCAGGCAGCCAGCGACCCGTAGACCACCGGTTTGATCGTATAGGCGAAAAGCCCATCGGGGCGTATCCGCAGCATCAATCTCATCAGAGCCGCCAGGGTCTTCAGATCGTCCAACGGGTTCATGCCGGTGCGCGAAAGCGGGATATCGTGCAGCGTCGCGCCGAGGGCCTCGAGACTGGCTTTCAGACGCGACGAAGCCGCCGAACGATCGGCGTCACTCTCACCGCCGGTGGCGCCGGTAGCGCCCTTCCCTCCCACGGGTGCGGCGACATGGACCTCGATCCCGCGAGCGACCATCTCCCTGATCAGCTCACCGCGAAACCCGACGATGGACTCGGGGTAGCTCGCTACCATCAACACTCGCTTGATCATCTCGCCACTCCATTTGGCGTGTTCCCGGCAGGCGGCGAAGCGCCCCCGGTCGACTCGGCGTCGGTGGTTATCTGTCGCGGGCGCCCCATGACGGACATCAACAGATAGATAAGCACCGGGGTAAACATCCATTTCTGACGTGCAGCGATACCCAGATTGGCGGTGGTCATCGCCAGGATGGTCCAGGCCAGCAACAGGTAAAACCACAGAAACAGTCGATTGGCGGGAGGCGCATTGCGCCCGGTGATGGCGGCGATGCCACCGACCACCATCAGATACAGCAGGATGACGTTATCCACCGAGGACGCCAGCTGGAAGACGCTGCGGGCTTCCATGGGCAGCGGCCTGAACATATAGGTAAAAAGCTGCATCGGCAGGCTCATGGAGGCGATGTCCACCGCACCGCCGCCGGTCTGGTTGTAGCTCTGACGCAATTCGATGTAGCTCATCACCTGATCGGCATCGGAACCGCTGCCGACCCCGGCGTAATCCAGGGCCAGGGGTACGATGATCGCCGCCCCGGCAAGCGCCGCAGTCCCCAGCAGCAGCCGTTGCCACAGCACGACCCCGGGCTGCAGACAAAAGGCAGCCGCCAAGGCGATCAGCTGGATCCCGGCCATATGCGGTCGCACCACCAGCATGATCAGTACCGCCACCACCATCAACAGATGTCGGCGTCTTAAATCCAGCGCCGCCCACAGCGAAAGCCCCATGGACAGAAACGACAGCGCATCCTTGCCGATGGCGGAGCCCCAGTAGTGCATCGAGGGCAGAAAGAGCACGGCCAGCGCCAACAGGCGAATACTCAAGGCGCGCTTGGCAATGGCCTGATGCAGACTGCCGGCGAAGGCCAGCAGCCCGACATAGCCGGCCAGATTGAACACCAGAAAGGTCCCCAGAAACGACAGCCCCAGGCCCTGGGTAAACAGCGAGGTGAACACGACAACCCCCGCAGTGCCGAAGGAGAACTCGACGCCGTCGTTCAACGACGCCCGGTAGTACATCAAGGAATCTCCGCCGTCGCCGTTGACGAACCAGGCGTAGAGCACGCAGAAGGCCGTGTGCCAGAGATAGAGCGGTAGACACAGCGTGTAGGTCAGCCCGAAGGCTCGTCCCAGCGACCGGGCCAGCCACAGGCCGAGCACGAACACGGCGAGCGCGGAGTACACGTCCCAGGCGGAGGTGACATAAGGGATGGGAACCATCGGCGGTAAGCTCAGATAATTGACGTGCGGGCATGCCGTTCGACTACCACGGGGGCCCAGGCGCTGGACGGATAGCGTCCTTCTCAGGCGATCGCCACATGGTCGATGTCGTCGTGACCGGGATCGCCCACGGCCAGATCGCAGACGCGTCGGATATAAACGTCGCCCTTGAGATCGATGAAGGTCACCCTGTCGAGCAGATCCAGGCAGTAGAGTTCAGAAGACGAGGAATAGTGATACACCACCAGTTCGTCGACCCGGCTAGCCAGCAGGCGAATCCACACCTCGGCAGGAATCCACGGCTTATCGAGCACCTGGATATCTGCATCGAGCCAGGCACAGCCATCGTGGGGATGGGGCTTGAACAGCAACAGCGGATGACGTCGCTTGAGCTCCGCAAGCCTCTCGGCGGAGATATCACCGCCCCCCCAGGTACCCAGTACCAGCGCTGGCGTTGCCGACGTCAGCCGGTCGAGCCAGGGCGACAGCAGTGCCTGCCAGTCCTCCCAGCCTTGCTCCAGCTCACCGACGAGCCCCGGACAATAGCGCGCCTTGTGCGCCAGGCGTGGATTCAATCGGGCGTAGGTCCGCGGCCGTGACACGAACACCTGGTCGGTCCTGCGACCGCCTCCGAAACGCAGTCCGCAACCGCGCACCAGGGCCACCAGGCTCCACTTCAATCGCCTGGACAGAGGCATCTCGTAGAGATAGGAGCTGAAGTAGGTGCTGACCCCCTCCTCGTAAAGGCACAGATGGCGGGTCTTCATCGGCGCCAGCAGCAGGTACTTGCTGGTGCGATCGTTGTCGATGAACAGACTGTCGTAGTGCAAGGTGCCCAGCGCTTCGCGTGCCGCGGCCTGGGTCGGCACGCGGCGTATCTCGTTAAAAAGTGATCGATGGCGGCTCGCTTCGACAAAGGCGTAGAAGGCGTCATACTCGGCGATGCTTTCGGCCACCAGCAGCACCAGCGCCTGCTCGATTCGGTAGTGACGAACGATCGAGGCACAGGTCAGAAACTGCAGCGGCTTGCAGCAGATAAAGACGCTTCGGCCAAACGACGCCTGCGTGCTTGGCGCCGCCGCGGTTCCCCATGTGTCGGTGCCCTCCGGAGGCGCTGTTGCTGCCCCGCCCGGCGGATGCGCGCGCTCGTCACTTACCTTCCCCCTCGCCCGGTTCATACCAGCTCCACCAGGCCACAGTCGCGCCAGCGCTTGAGATAGTCGTGAACCACGCTCTCCTCGAGGCCGACCTCCCTGGCCAGTTGGCGCACAGTGGTCGGGCGCGTCAAGGTCGGAATCGAGTCCATCAACAGACGCATGCGCCGTCGTGACTCGTCCGGCACATCGCCGAAGGCGACCTGGCCAGGATCCACATACAGATCATGGCGGGGATGCGACAGGCAGACGTTGCCTTCGAAGCGCTTCTTGATCAGCGGCGAGGACTCGATGTCATCGATGGCAGCGAGCACCACGTCACGCGCCTCAAGCAGGCGCTGAGACGACATCAAGTCAAGGTTGTCGGCGTCGGTGTGATACTCGGGATAGGGGTAGCGCGATAGCGAAGCCATGGGGATGCCATAGGCTTCCCACAGATACTCGTCGTTGAGCAGCAGGCTCTCGAAGGCGCCCTCGCGATACTCGTGCCCGCCTTCGTTGAGCACGCGAGACAACGCTTGCTCGATGTTCGATCCGGCGCCACGTGAGCGCTGCAGATTGAGGATGGTGGGCGAGCCCAGCATCTCGAGCATCAGCCCCTCGAACAGTAAAGCGCGCTCTGCGGCGGGAAGCCGCCCCAGGTAGTACTCGGTGCCCATGATGCCGGGTGCCAGCACCAGTCGGTAGCTGAAGCGCCTGGGTCGCGCGGCAAGCGCCTCGAACACGGCGAGCCCCACCGCCACGCCGGACAGTCCATCGTTGGCGACGCCGGGATGATCCAGGTTGGCCCCCAGCACGATGGTCTGCTCTAGCTGACCCGGCAGGTGATAGTCCAGGCAGCGCAGATACCCCGGCGCCTCACGGGTCTCGATCACCACCTCGTAGTCACCAGGCTCGAGGCTCTCGACAAGGCGACGTGGCACGCAGAACCCCCAGTCACGCTGCCAGCTGGTGAATAGCTGGCGAAAGTGAAACGGGATGCGCTCCTCGTAGCGATGATCAAAATGCAGGTGGGACCTGAGTTCTTCTCGCGAGACCGTGCCGCGGAACGGCAGCGACAGCGCCATCACCGCCATGGGATGCCAGCGACCATCATAGAGACACTCGCCATCCTTGTGGATGGTCGCCTCCAGCACGTCCCACCTGGGCGGTATCACCCAGCCATTATGGACGTCAGTGGCCTCGAAGCGATGTTCCCTGAGCGGCCAGCGCTCGGCCAGGTACGCCACCGTGGCGTCGTAGTCGCTCGAGCAGATCACCCGATTCAGCGGAGTGAGGTCGGCCAACATGGCCATCATGGCGTCGCCGGCGGCGACAGACGCTGTCGTCGCGCTCTGCGTGCACGCTGTCATGACAATATCCCTGTGCATGGTGGGTAGGCTGGCGGCAAACCGCCGGGGCCGCGCCAGGCTCGGCGCAAATGGGGAAGACGTGGAGGTGGACGAGGTTGTGGTCAGGCATCACACCTGGACGGTCGCCGGGTCCAAGACGCAGGCAGCGGCCTGGCTGGGCAAATCATTGGTGTCCAGGCGCGGTAACAACAAGGGGTCGTCCCGGGCCGGGTCGGCCGGCCGCGACACCACGGTCAGTCCGGCGGCACAGCCAAGCTGGCGCAGACGACCGAGCAGCGCCTGGTCGACGCCACCGTAGGGGTAGCACATCACCCAGTCGTCGCCGAGCACCCCCAGGCTTCGAAGATAAGCAAGGCTTGCCTCGAGGTCCCGGCCCTGCTCCTCGGGGGTCAGGCTGTCGAACCAGAAGTGCTGATCCCCATGGCTGCCGATATGCATGCCGGCGTCGTGCAGCTGGCGGACCTCGGCATCGCCTAGATAAAGCGTTTCGGCGAAGGCTCGCTGGTCGGTGCTGACGAAGCACGCGAACAGCTCATCAATGACGTCGTGGCGGACCTCGAAGGGTAACTCTCGCTGCAGCAGGCGCTTGAAGAACAGGGTATCGGGGTCATCGAATCGCCCCTGGCGCGACAGCCGCTGATAGACCCTGCGATGGATATCCTCGTAGGTCCCCAGGCCATGACGCTCGCGACGCTTATCCAGTGCCGTGGCCAGGGCCGGCAGCAGCTCTGCGGTGGAAGCGACGCTGGCCAGTACGAACTGAATCTTGTTGACGTCGAGGATCAGGCCGTCGCGCAGGGTACCGGTGCAGGGAAAGAAGCTCCCCTGAAGACCGCGTCGCTCGAGCTCCGGCAACACATGGTCGAGGTGATCACGATAGCCGTCGTCGAAGCTCAACAGCACCGCCTGCTCAGGCAACGTGTGCTGGCCGCGCCAGGCGGCGATCACCTGTTCCATGGTCACCGGCCGATAGTGCCGCTCGAGATGGTCGAGCTGCGCGCGAAAGGCGGCAAGCTCCAGCGCCTTGAGGCGCGGGTAGCGCGACCCGGCCAGCGGTCGGACATAGTGGTACATCACGATGGTCAACATCGAGTGAAACTCCTTCCCTGCGCGTGTTGCAGCGGTCCGAGGGGCCGCCTTGCCGCGCCTCTGGCAATCCCTTCGCTGCCGTTCATCGGCTAGCGTCAATCGACGCCGTGCTACCAGGCACTCAAGCCACCATCCACGTGAAGCGTCTGCCCCGTCACGTAGCCGGAGGCATCCGAGGCCAGAAAGATCAGCGCGCCGACCAGATCGGTCGGAGTTCCCATGCGCCCCAGCGGCACCCTGGCCGAATAGCGCTCGACGAAGGCAGCGTTCTGGCCACTCTCGATGCCACCCGGTACCAGAGTATTGACGCGGATACCGTGCCCTGCCCAGAGCGTGGCGAGATAACGCGCCAGTCCAGACACCCCGGCCTTGGAGGCGGCGTAGACCGGAGGCGTGTTGATCGCCACCCCCAGGTACTGCGAGCCCTCGTAGATACGCGGATCGCAGCCCATCTCGCCGTAGATGGAACCGGTATGGATGATGCTGCCGCCTCGACCCTGCTCGATCATCTGCCGGCCTACCGCTCGCGACACCAGAAAGACGCCGTCGAGATTGACCGCCATGACGTCACGCCACTGGGCCAGGGTGTAGTCTTCGGCCGGAGCAAAGAAGGCCTCCAGGTCCCGAGCCTTGGTGGCTGCATTGTTGTGCAGGATGTCGATGCCTCCCAGGGTCTCGACCGCGTGCGCCACCATGGCCTCGACCGAGGCCTCGTCGCTGACGTCACAACCAAGCCCCAGGCACGGACGACCGAAGTCGGCCTGAAGCTCGGCGGCGAAACGCTCGGCCTCGCCGCCGTCGAGATCCGCCACCACCAGCGAGGCGCCGCATTCGGCGAGTCCGCGACAGAAGTGCCGCCCCAGGATGCCCAGGGCCCCGGTGACCAGTGCTACCCGACCGCTCAGGTCGAACAGCGCCGATATCGCGCAAGCCTGCGCGGGCACAAGGCCGGCACCCTCGTTGTCAGAGCGCATCGAGACGTACCTCCCCTCCCCGTTCGGCCGCGAGGCGCCCGGCGATCAACGTCCTGATCACCGCGAGCGTGGTCTCGTATTGATGCCGATCTGGCCCCTGCTCAAGCATCCGCCAGAACTCCCACAGGGTGCGTCGAAACATGCCAAAGTTGTCGCGGATGTCGGCACTGGTCTGGCCGGCATCACCAAACACCTCGATGCGAAATACCGGCGGCACCTCGCCGAGCGCATCGATGCTCATCAGGCTGCCGTCACTCATAGCGATGGCGAAGGACTGGTGGCCTGCCCCAAGCGCTCTGACGGACACCGGCGTCGCCGCGGTCAACGGCAGGAGAGCGTCCAGCAGGTGAACCCCGTAACGCTCCCAGTCCTTGACGATGGCCCCCCTGGCCAGGCGCCAGCTCCCCAGCGCCCCCGGCGCCGCACGCAGGGCGTCGAGCTCGGTGGCAAAGCGCATGCCTGAGCATGACATCAGGCGCCCGGCCGCCAGGTAGGGGGAAAAATAGGCCAGATCCTGCGGATCCAGGGTCAGCGGCTTGTCGATGAACACCGCCAGGCCCGCTTCGAGAAAGGGTGCCGCCAGCTCACGGTGGCTGGCGGGATCGTCACGGGCGATGATGACCGCATCCACCTGCCCCAGCATGTCACCGGGCTCGGCCACGGCTTCATCGATCAGGCAGGCGCGACACAGCCGCTCGGTCACGGCTCGATCCTGGGTCCAGGCGTGGGTGACACGCAGATCACCGACGCCGAATTCCGAGCGATGTCGCCGTGCCAGATAGCCATGGATCACCGGCCAGCCCGCCTCGGTCATGGCCTCATCGCAGTAGCCATTGATGATGGCGGAAAACGAAAATGGGTGACCATTGCCGGGACTCATGCCCAGCATGCCAATACGTCTCATCGGCGTTCCCTGTCACTGCTGCTTGCATCCGCGCCACTGCTGTCGAGACCGCTGCTCTCGTCTGCCTCTGGCCAAAGCCGGGCAAAACCTTCCGGCGCGGTCCCCGCCAGCCAGT
>DJIP01000192.1 GCA_002433675.1 Halomonas halophila | reverse complement strand
GTGATGTAGCCGCTGGCAGCGTGGGAGGCCAGGAACAGGAAGGACGGTGCAACCTCCTCGGAAGTGCCAAGGCGGCCCATGGCGATAGTGGAGGCGATCTTCTCTTTCACCTCAGCGCTCTTGTCGGCGTGGAAGGCGGTGTCGATGGTGCCCGGTGCGACGATGTTGAAGCGCACCTTGTCCTTGGTGAATTCCTTCACCCAGTTGCGATGCAGGTTGTGCAGCATGGCCTTGGAGCCGCCGTACAGAGAGGCGCCGAGGCCACCGCCTTCGCGACCGGCAATGGAACCGGTACTGATGACGCTGGCGGTCTCGCCGCGCTTCTCGGCGGAGGCCTTCAGGTGCGGCATGGCGAAGCGGGTGGTCATGATCACCGAGCGCAGGTTCAGGTCCATCACCAGGTTGAAGTCGTCGTCCTCGAGGGACTCGAGGCCCTTGCGCACGCCGAGGCCGCCGGCGTTGTTCACCAGCACGTCAAGGCTGCCGAACTGATCGACAAATTCGTTGACCAGGGTCTCGCACTCGCCGCTCTTGGTCAGGTCGCGCTCATAGTAGGCGAAGCGCGCACCCTCGGACTCCAGCTGGGCAATCAACTCCTCGGCGGCGCTGTCCTTCTGGCTGCTGTTGATGCCGACGATGGCACCCTGGCGGGCGAAGGCCACCGCGGCGGCACGACCGATGCCCTTGGTGGAGCCGGTGATAAGGACGGTTTTGTCGTTGAGATCGGCGAACATGAAGTGCTCCTGAACGAATCTGGCCTGCAACAGGCCGCATCATGGATGGTGATAGGAGAAAGGAGGACGCAGCGCGACCAGCCTGGGATAGTGGGATAAACCTTAGCCTAGCGTCTGGTGGACTTCAAACAAATACTAACAAGTGGGCATGGTACTTTGGTCTTGTGGGCATGGAGCTACTGTCAAAGAGAACTTTGGAAAGCCCGGTGCTTACGATGTTCGTTTTATTTAAATTGTTGTAATAAAAGAGTTTTAGTGGGGTTTTGGCAATCGGTTTTTCCTCTCGTCAGGTGGCAGCGACGGTTCGTCCACGGGGCCCGTTAGCATAAAGTATAAGTTGTAATAACTTGTCTAGTTGGCGCCGTGGCGGCACTCTTGCAAGCGTTCTTTCCGGTGGGTCGCCACGACCTTGACCGGACCCCAGACGCTCGACGACAAGAGAGATAACTCATGCGAACGCTCCCACGCCTGCTTTGCGCTTCCCTGCTGGTGGCCACCTCCACGGTTGCCGTCGGTGACGACTATCCCTCCAAGCCGATCACCCTGATCGTGCCCTGGTCCGCCGGTGGCGGCACCGACGCCGTCGGTCGGCAGTTTGCCGCCGGGCTGCAGGAAGAGCTGGGGCAGCCGGTCAACGTGGTCAACCGTACCGGTGGCTCCGGTGTGGTCGGCCACATGGCGATGAAAATGGCGCGTCCCGATGGCTATACCCTGGGCCTGGGCACCGCCGAGATCGCGACCTATCGCCATATCGGCACCGCCGACCTGTCCTACGAGGACTTTACCCCGATCGCGCTGCTCAACCTCGATTATGCGGCCTTCACTGTCAACGCCGAGTCGCCCTGGCAGAACCTGGAAGACGCCCTGTCCGACCTGGCCGAGTCGCCCAACGAGTACACCGTATCGGGTTCTGCGCCAGGTGCAGCCTACCACCTGTCGTTCGCCGGCTTCCTCGATCAGCAGGGCATCGATCCGAACACCGTCAATCTGGTACCCAGCGAAGGCGCCGCGCCGGGCCTGCAAGAGCTGGCGGCGGGCGGTGTCGACATCGTCTTCTCGTCGCTGCCGGAGACCGAGTCCATGCGTGAATCCGACCGCGTCCGCACCCTGGCGGTGCTGTCCAGCGAGCGCGAGGAGGCCTTCCCGGATATCCCGGCGGCCGGCGAGGTGACCGGTGATGACTGGTCCCACGGTTCCTGGCGTGGCCTGGTCGGCCCCGAGGGACTGCCTGAAGAGATCTCCGAGCGTCTGTTGAGCGCCGCCGAGACGGTGTGGAACTCCGAGGACTTCCAGTCGTTCATGGACGGTCGTGGCTTCGGCACCGTGTGGGAAGGTCCGGAAGGCTTCGAGGCATTCATGGCCGAACAGGATGCCAACAACGCCTCCATCATCGACAAGCTTGGCTTAGCCCAGTAACCGAGAGCCCAGTAAACGAGGGCCCAGTGACAGACCGCTCGGTGACACAAAGCTCACCGAGCGGTCGACTGGCACTGTCTGCAATTCACCCGATTGAGCGCCGCCTTCGCGGCGCACTGACAAAGGCGCGGAAACGCCCGGGAGATCGTCATCATGCGTACCAGTGACGCGGTATCGGGAACCATGGCGGCGGCCCTCGGGGCCGCCCTCATCGTCGCTTCCGCGGACTTGAGTCCGCTGCCGCGCCAGGTCTATGGCGCCGGCACCTTCCCCAAGGTGGTGGGGGCCCTGCTGTTGTTGATGGGAGGGCTATTGGTGCTCAAGGGCCTGCGCCAACGCCAGCCCTGGGCGCGCTGGACCTCCAAGGTGTCGGGCCGTGCGTTTGTGCTGGCGCTGGCGGCGGTGGTCGCCAGTGTCATCGCCTACGTGGTGCTCACGCCGCTGCTGGGTTTTCCGATCGTTGCAGTGGCGCTTCTGACGCTGTTGTTTCGCGCCTATCACCGTCGTGGTTGGGGGCGTGCGCTGTTGATCGCGGTGATTGCCACGACCGTGATCTGGATGCTGTTCGCACAGCTTCTGCACGTGCCGCTGGAGGCAGGACTGCTTGAACGGGTGCTCTACTGATGAATGAATTGATGCAAGCCGCTGCCATGGTGCTCGACGGCGAAGTACTGCTGGTGATTGTCGCCGCCTCGTTGTTCGGACTCTTCATGGGGGCTATCCCTGGTCTCACCGCCACCATGGCAACCGCCTTGCTGGTGCCGGTGACCTTTTTCATGGAGCCGCTGCCGGCCATCGCCGCCATCGTCTCCGCCACCGCCATGGCGATTGTCGCCGGTGACATTCCCGGTGCCTTGCTGCGCATGCCGGGGACGCCAGCGTCGGCGGTCTACGCCGACGAAGCCTACCTGATGGGCAAGAAGGGCAAGCTTGGCCTGGCGCTTGGTATCAACGTCACCTGCTCGATGCTCGGTGGCATCATCGGGGTCGCGGTGCTGGCGCTGTTTGCCCCGCGGATCGCCGAATTTGCGCTGCAGTTCACCAGCGACGAGTACTTCTGGCTGGCGCTGCTGGGGTTGTCCTGTGCGATTCTGGTCGCCGGCGGTGATCCGCTCAAGGGTGCCATCTCGATGCTGATCGGCCTGTCGCTGGCGATGATCGGCATGGACAGTGTGTCCGGCCAGATGCGCTTCACCATGGGCAGCTATGACCTGCTCGCGGGGATCTCGTTGCTGCCGGTGCTGATCGGCCTGTTCGCCATTACCGAGCTGCTGCGCAGCCTGCCCAACGCCGGGCAGCGCGCCTCAAGGGTAGAAACGCCCAAGGGCAAGCTGCTCGACGGCGTGGCCCGTACCACCTGGCGCTACAAGGGCGGCGTCGCCCGTGGCGGACTGCTCGGCACCATGATCGGTGCACTGCCGGGCGCCGGCGCCGACATCGCCTCCTGGATCAGCTACGCCATCAGTCGCAAGCTGTCGAGGGAGCCGCAGAAGTACGGCACCGGCCATCCGGAAGGGCTGGTCTCGGCCAGCGCTGCCAACAACGCGGCCCTGTCCGGCGCCTATATCCCGGCCCTGGTGTTCGGCATTCCGGGTGATACCGTCACCGCCATCATCATCGGTGTGCTGACCACCAAGGGCATCACCCCGGGCCCCGACGTCTTCACCGAGCAGGGGGCTCTGGTCAACGCCATCTTCATGGTGTTCGTGCTGGCCAACCTGTTGCTGCTGCCGCTGGGGCTGATGGCGATCAAGGGTGCCGGCAGGCTGCTGGCCGTGCCCACTGGCGTTCTCTACCCATTAATCCTGATGTTTTGTATCGTGGGGGCCTTCTCCGCCAACAACAGCATGTTCGATGTCTGGGTGATGCTCGGCCTGGGGCTGGTCGGCGTATTCCTGATGGAGAACGATTTCCCGCTGGGCCCGCTGATTCTGGCCTTTATTCTCGGCCCGATCATCGAGAGCAACTTCATGCGCTCGATCCTCAAGTCAGACGGCGACCTGATGGCCTTCGTCGACCGGCCCATCGCCATGGTGCTGGCGGGGCTGGCGATCCTGACCTGGACCCTGATCATCGCCAACGGCGTGTGGAAGGGCCGCAAGGCCGGCAAGGGCGGCGGAGTCTCTACCGAGGCATCCTGAACAGCGAGTAGTGGTGATCCGCCCGGACAGGGCAAGAAGACGCGAGAGGCGCCCTGTGTGGCCTAAAGGTCCAATGCAGGGCGCCTTTTGCAGTGGTAAAAGGGAGGTGGCGCCTGATGGTGTAAGTCAGGCGGCTTCCAGGGAACAAAGAACCGGAGCAAGGCAAGATGGCACAAGACGAAAAATTTTCACTGGCTTCGGCGGTCTACGAAAAGATTCTGGAAGCGATCATCGAGGGCCAGTACCCGGTCAACAAGAAGCTGCCGACCGAAGCGCAACTGTGCCAGCGCTACGAAGTGTCCCGGCCGGTGCTGCGCGATGCCCTGGCTCGGCTCAAGGAAGACGAGCTGGTGGTGTCCCGGCGGGGCTCCGGCAGTTTCGTGATCCGTCAGCCCGACAGTGCGGTGCTCAAGTTCGCACCGATCTCGAGCATTGCCGATATCCAGCGCTGCTTCGAGTTTCGCACCAATGTCGAGGCGCGGGCGGCGCACCTGGCGGCTGTGCGAAGGACCCAGGAGCAACTCGACCAGATCCGTCGCTGCTACGACATCATCGATGAGGCCAACGCCCGCCATGATCTGGCCACCGACGAGGACTATCGCTTTCACCTGGCGATCACCGAGGCGGCCAGCAACCACTACTACATCACCGTGCTGAAGTCGCTCAACGAGAGCATCAAGGAAGGCATGAACCTGACCCGGGGGCTGTCACTGATGGCTTCTCAGGAGCGCTTGAAGCTGGTCCAGGATGAGCACCTGGCGATCGTCGAGGCGATCAGCGACAAGGATGGCGAGCGCGCCGAAGCCGCCATGCGCGCCCATATCGACAACGCCCGGCATCGCATGTTCGAGGGGAGCCAATAAGGGCGCGGGGGCCTGCTGGCGTGCCTGAGCGCGGCCCGCCAGGATATTTTTCAAGTGGGTCGCTGAGTGGCTCGGGACTCAGAAGATTAGGAAGCTATTCCCGAGTGAGTGTTCTTTATCTGCGCATGGACAACCCAGCTGTCTGGCCTGGTGGCGCGCTTAGCTGTGTGTGCCCTGTTCTTCGCTTGTCTCTCCATGCGGCACGTCAGTACGCTGGCTGTTGGCATAGACAAACTCTGGGTCAAGATCGATTCCTGACTCCCATTCGATGGTGTCAAATGATACCCGAACGCGATCAAATGTCTTGCGATCCTGTAGTTTCTGAAATACTCCAAAATCCAGGTAGGGTTTCATATCCAGGACGCCATTCTCTCCATTGTCAAAATCGATCGAGAGGCGATAGTCGTCAATCGGTGTAACCTTTTTCACAGATGGGTACATGATTTCCCCCTCACTGTAACGGCTGGATCTTGAAGGGTTCTTCACCGTTCATGACAAGTCGCCAGTCTGCCATCAATTCGTCCTGGTGAAGCTCGGCCCATGCCAGGACAAGCTTGGTTTGCTTCCTTGGCAGATCTCCTTGAATAATCTCACATGTACGGATATTGATCGTTCCCTTGTGTTCGCCGTAGTAGACATGGAAATGCGGCGGCGGGTGCTCTTTCGGAGCATAGTACATCCGAATGATGATGCCATAAAACATTGAAATTGTAGGCATTCAACCTCTCCTGCCCGAACATGCTGGTGGTGCTCTCGTGGCCGTGTCGTGCGAGAGGCCTGACAGGAAATAGTGCGTGCAAACGCAGCTCCGAGCGCAGGCGACCTATTGTGAAGCTAGCCGGGGTGCGGCGGTCATGTCCAGAAGGGGTCGTAGCGGCGTGGCGTCTTGAAAAGAAAGCCGGTAGGTGCCGATTCAGTATGGATTCAGGTTCTTGCGCTACAAACATAGGGAGACACCCAAAACGGAAGGATGACGTCATGCGCAGCACACTGATGGTGGTCGCTCTTGGCCTGTTGTCGACCCAGGCACTGGCAGGTCCCGGCCACGCTCAATCGGAGGCCATGGACCCCGATCAGGCGGATCGCACCATCGCCGTCGAGGCCGGCGATATCTGGTTCGACCCGGAAAGCTTGAGCGTTGCCCCCGGGGAGGTGGTGGCCTTCGAGGTCACCAACAGCGGTCAACTCGAGCACGAGTTCGTGATCGGCTCGGCCGAGGCTCAGAACGAACACCGCAAGATGATGCGTGAGATGGCCTCGGGAGGAGGGCATGGCATGCACGGTGACGGCCACGACATGAGTCAGATGCACGGCGCGATGGACATGCCAGCGGTGACTCTGGCGCCGGGAGAGACCAGGACGCTTGTCTGGCAGGCGCCGGAGCAGGGGGCATCGCTGACCTTCGCCTGCAATGTACCCGGACATTTTGAAGCGGGCATGCATGGCACCCTGAGTGTGGGAGAATAGGCGGCAAGCCTGGGACGGGGCCACCCCGTCCGGCTCGAGTGAGGCGTGGCATGCCGGGGCCCGCTGGCAGGGAGATGATGGTGATGAAGCTGTTGCTGGTCGAGGACGATGACCTGCTCTGCGAGAGTCTGAAGGATACGCTGGATGATCATGGCTATCGCGTCGACGTTGCCGAGCGACTGAGCGTGGCAAAGGCGCTGTTGCACAGCGAAGAGTATGCACTGATGATCCTGGATATCGGCCTGCCCGATGGTTCGGGGCTCGACTGGCTCGAATTCCAGCGTGAACACGGCCTAGGCCTTCCGGTGCTGATCCTGACGGCTCGCGATGCCTGGCAGGACAAGGTGGACGGCCTTCGTCGGGGGGCTGATGACTACCTCACCAAGCCCTTTCACGAACAGGAACTGCTGGCGCGGATACAGGCGTTGCTGCGGCGGCGTACGGAATTGACGGCGCGGCTGATCGTCAATGGCATCCGCCTTGACGAGGAGCAGCGCCAGGTCAGTTGCGCGGGAGGCCCATGGCAGACGCTTACCGCCACCGAGTTCTGCCTGCTGCGCTACCTGATGCACCACCCTGACCGGGTGCACTCCAAGACGAAGCTGCTCGATCAGCTCTACGCCCTGGAGCAGGATGCCCCGGCGCCCAACCTGGTGGAGGTCTATATCGCGCGCCTGAGGCGTCTGCTGGGCAAGCATGTCATCCAGACCCGCCGAGGCCAGGGGTACGTGCTTGTTTCGCATTAGACGCAATAGTCTCCGTCTGCGCCTGCTGGTCAGCCTCGGGGCGGTGTCCCTGCTGGTCATGGGATTGACCTGGTTTATGCATGGCCTGCTGCTGCGCGAGACCGCGCGGGACTTTCTGGGTGATCGACTGCGGCAGGAGGCGGAGTATCGCCTGGCGCAACTGCGTCAAGCCGCAGACCCGGTACCGGCCCCCACCTTGCCCTCGAGCCTGTCGGCCGAGGTCTTTCATCATCTTTACGTGCTCAAGCGCGGCGAGATCGTCACCACCTCCCATCCGACCTGGTTGTCGGCGCTGACGCCCCATCTGGATGGGCCTGACAGGTCGCTGCTGGATGTGCACCTGGAGGGGCGTCACCTGCTGGTGTTGAGGCGAACCTTTACGGTGGACGGCAGGCCTGGGGTGCTGCTCATCGGAGAATCCTTCGACAGCGTCGAGGAAGGCCTTGCGGCACTGCACTGGTGGATTGGCGCCATCGCAGGTCTGGTGCTGCTGGCTCTTTCGCTGCTTAACGGGTTGGCGGTCAATGCCGCCCTGCGGCCACTGGATCTGTTGCAGCGCCAGCTGGCCGAGCTGCGAAGTGGTCAGCGACAGCGCCTCAGAATGAAGGTGCCGCAGGAGTTCCGCCCTCTGGTCTCGCAGCTCAATCGTCTGATGGACAGCCAGGAGCGCCGATTGGTGCGTTCGCGTAACGCCGTTGCCGACCTGTCCCATGCACTGAAGACCCCTCTGACCGCGGTGATGCAGGCGCTGCGCAGCAAGCGTGAGCTTGATCAATCCCGCCGTGAGCGTCTGCTGGAGCGGTTGACGCTGATGCAGGAGTTGATGGAGTCCCATCTGCGTCAGGCGCGTCTGGCAGGCCCCGGTGGCGGCCAGCACACCCGGGTCAAGCGGGAACTCGACCAGCTTTTTGACATGTTTCGAAGCCTGTACCCCGACAAGCGCTTCGTCATGGCCCTCGGGGACGCCGAGGATGCCTGCATCGAGATGGAGCGACAGGACTTCCTGGAAATGATCGGCATCGTGCTCGACAACGCGGGCAAGTGGGCCAACCAGTCGGTGTGGCTCGCGCTGACGTTGGGGCGATGTCTAGAGCTGAAGATCCAGGATGATGGCCCCGGAGTGGCGGCGGAGTTGCTGCCGTTGTTGGGCCGGCGAGGGCAGAGGCTGGATGAAGGGCGGCCAGGCAACGGCATTGGCCTGTCGATTCTGCTTGAACTGGTCGAGCAGTACCGGGGAGAGGTCGGCTTTCAGGCGGCGCCCAGCGGTGGACTCGAGGTGATCATCCGCTTGCCGTTGGCGCTGGCGTCAACCTCCGAGAGAGAGGCCGTGCGTTAGGGCTTGTCTGAAAAGTGCCT
>DJIP01000018.1 GCA_002433675.1 Halomonas halophila | reverse complement strand
GTGATCAGGCCGATACCCAGGATGAAGGACATCAGCACGCCGAAGTACACCGGGTCGATGCCAAGCTTCACCACCACCGGCGTCATCAGCGGTGCCAGGATCACCATGGCCGGGGTCAGGTCCATGAAGAAGCCCACCACCAGCAGGAAGGCCGACAGGATCAGCAGCAGCAGCAGCTTGTTCTCGGTGATCGCCGACAGGCTCACCACCAGTTGCTGGGGAATCATGTTGGCGGTCAACAGCCAGGCCAGGACGCTGGCGAAGGCCAGCAGTAGCATGACCACCCCGGTCAGTCGACCGGTGCTCACGCACAGCTCGAAGAAGCGCTTGAGCGACAGGCTGCGATAGACGAAGAAGGACACCGCGAAGGCATAGACCAGCGCGATGGCGGCGCTCTCGGTGGGGGTGAAGACCCCGGTGAGGATGCCACCGACGATGATTACCGGCAGCAGCAGCGCCAGGATGGCGTCCTTGAGGGCACTGGTGAGCTCCGGGAAGGAGAAGGCCTGGCCCTTGCCGTTCTTGCGTGACTGCACGTAGGTGGTGGCCGCCAGTCCCAGGGTGATCAGGATGCCGGGCACGATGCCGGCCAGGAAGAGCTGGGAGATCGAGGTGTTGGTGACCACGCCGAACAGGATCATCGGGATCGACGGCGGGATGATGATGCCGACCACCGAGGCCGCGACCACGATGGCGGTGGCCATGGGCGCGCTGTAGCGATGCTGTTTCATCGGCTCGATCATCATGCTGCCGACCGCCGAGGCGTCGGCCACGGCGGAGCCGCTGATGCCGCCGAAGAACATCGAGGTCATCACCGCCACCTGACCCAGGCCGCCGGCGACGAAGCCGACCATGGCGCTGGCCAGTCGGACCAGGCGGGTGGCGATGCCGCCCTCGCTCATCACCTCGCCGACCAAGATGAACAGTGGAATGGCCAATAGCGGAAAGGAGTCCAGGCCGTTGACTGCCTGGGCGACGATGGGCGACAGCGAATAGTCGGAATAGAAGAAGATGAACAGGCTGATGGCGCCGAGGCCAAACGAGATCGGCATGCCAATGACGATGCAGATGGCAAGCCCGATGAGGATGCTCCACAGAATCATGGTTCGGACCTCCTGAGCAGGGCCACCAGGGCCAGGGTGTTGGCGATCAGGGTCAGCCCTGCCATCACCGGCATGGCGCTATAGAGCCAGGTCTTGGGGATGCCGAGCATGGGGGTGGCGCTGGTATAGCCGGAGATCAGCTCCTTGAAGCCGAGCAGGATGCAGATGCAGACGAGGTAGATCACCGCCACGGCGGTCAATCCCAGCACGCGGCGCAGCCCGGCTGGGGCCAGGTCCTTGAAGTAGGTCACCGCCACGTGTTCCTTCTCGAGGCTGCCGAGCCCGGCGCCAAGCAGCACCAGCCAGATGAACAGCACCCGGGACAGCTCCTCGGCCCAGGCGTAGGAGGTATTGAGCACGAAGCGACCGAAGACATTGGCGGTCACGCAGAACACCACGCCGAGCACCAGCAATCCGACGGCGATGCGCAGCGTGGTTATCAACCACCCCAGGAGTCCCGGGGTGGAAGTGGAGGATAGGGTGGTCATGGGTCACCTCCGTGGTGACGACGACCCCGCCGCCGACAGCGGCGGGGTCGGGCTAGGGCTTACTGGGAAACAGCGCGGATATCGTCGATCAGTTCTCCACCGATCTTCTCGCGCCACTCGTCATAGACCGGCGACAGGGTCTCCTGGAAGGTGGCCACCTGTTCCGGGGTCAGCTCGGTGATGTTCATGCCCTCGTCCATCAGCTCCTGCTTGATCTGGTCGTTGAGGGTGCGGCTGACCTCACGCTGGTAGTCGCCCATCTGCTTGGTAGCGTCAGACAGCAGCTCCTGATAGCCCTCGGGCAGACGGCTCCAGAAACGCTCGGAGACCAGCGTGATAAAGGGCGTGTAGACGTGGTTGGACTCGGTGGCGTAGTCCTGCACTTCGTTGAACTTGGACGACTGAATGGTGATCCAGGGGTTCTCCTGGCCGTCGACCACGCCCTGCTCGAGGGCGGTGAACAGCTCGGCGAAGGACATCGGCGTCGGGTTGGCGCCCAGGGTCTTCCAGATATCCAGGTGGATCGGGTTCTGCATGGTCCTGACCTTGAGGCCATCCAGATCCTCGGGCGAGGCCACCGCGTTCTGGCTGTTGGTCAGCTGGCGATAGCCGTTCTCGGCCCAGCCGAGGGCCTTGAGGCCATTGGTGCTGGCGGTTTCCAGCATGCGATCACCGATCTCGCCGTCGAGCACCTCGTCGGCCACTTCCGGGGTGGGGAACAGGAACGGCAGGTCGAAGACCGCGAATTCCGGGAACATGTTGACCAGCGGCGATGTGGACGGCGAGGTCATCTCCAGGGTGCCGGACTGCAGCGCGCTGACCGCCTGGAGGTCATCGCCCAGCTGTGCGCTGTGGAACAGCTCGACCTGGATATGGCCGTCGCTGCGCGCCTCGACGATGTCCTCGAAGTACTCGAGGCCTCGGTACTGGGCGCCGGACTGGGTGGTGCCGATGCTGAACTTGAGGGTGTAGTCGTTGCCGTCACCTTCGGCCACGGGTCCGTCGACTTCGGGGATCGGCGGCATCTCGCTGGCGGCCTGGGCGGTGGCAACACCACCCAGCGTCAGGCTGCCGATGGTCAGGGCGGCGATGGCCGCGCCCAGGCGGCGACGGGTGAAGGGGGCGACGGACGTTGTGATTGTTGTCATGCTTCTCTCCAATTTGCGTGGCGTGCTGGCCATGGCGTAATGCGCAGGCCCTTGCTTGGCGTGCTGGCCAGCGGCCCCGGGAAGCGTTTCATCCCGGGGCCACGTGGCCGGTGGAGCGGCTCAGGCGTCTTGCCAGGCCGCGCCTTCGGGGTAGCGATGCATCTCGAGGGACTCGGGCTTCATGGTGATGCTGTAGCCCGGCGCCTCGGGCACCAGGTAGCGACCCTGACGGATACGTACCGGGTCGACAAAGTGCTCGTGCAGGTGGTCGACGTACTCCAGCAGGCGGCCTTCCAGCGAACCGGAGACGGCGATGTAGTCGAACAGGGAAATGTGCTGGGTGTATTCGCACAGGCCCACGCCACCGCCGTGGGGGCAGATCGGAACGCCGTACTTGGCCGCCAGCAGGACCACGATGATGACCTCGTTGAGCCCCCCCAGACGCGCCGCGTCGAGCTGACAGAAGTCGATGGCGCCGGCCTGCAGCAACTGCTTGAACATCACCCGGTTATGGCAGTGCTCGCCGGTGGCGACGCCGATGCCACCCTCCTGGCCGCCCCTGAGGCGACGACGGATCTCGGCATGGCCGAGGATGTCATCGGGGCTGGTGGGCTCCTCGATCCAGTGAGGGTTGAACTCGGCCAGGCGGCGCATGTTGACGATGGTCTCGTCTACATCCCACATCTGGTTGGCGTCCATCATCAGGGTGCGTTCTTCGCCGATCTCCTCGCGCAGGATCGCGGCGCGCCGGCGATCCTCCTCGACGTCGCCGCCGACCTTCTGCTTGAAGTGCTGCCAACCCTCGGCCAGGGCTTCGCGGCACAGGCGACGCATCTTTTCCTCGGAATAGCCAAGCCAGCCCGCGGAGGTGGTATAGCCGGGGTAGCCCTCGGCTTTCATCTCGGCCTCGCGGTCGGCCTTGGTGCCAGCCTTGCGACGCAGCAGCGCGATGGCCTCCTCGGGGGTGATGGCGTCGGTGACGAAGCGGAAGTCCAGGCAGCGCACCAGCTGTTCCGGGCTCATGTCGGTAAGCAGCTTCCAGATCGGCTTGCCTTCACGCTTGGCCCACAGGTCCCAGATAGCATTGACCAGGGCGGCGCTGGCCAGGTGCATCACGCCCTTTTCCGGACCCAGCCAGCGCAGCTGGCTATCGCCACTGGTCAGCTCGCGCCAGAAGGTGCCCATGTCGGCGGTGATGTCCTCGAGCTTGCGGCCCACCAGGGTGGGTGCCAGGGCGTTGACGGCGGCGACGCAGAGGTCATTGCCGCGGCCGATGGTAAAGCTCAGGCCGTGACCCTCGTCTTCCTGGTCGGTGTGCAGGATGACGTAGGTGGCCGAGTAGTCCGGTGCCTCGTTCATGGCATCGGAGCCATCGAGCTGGCGCGAGGTGGGGAAGCGGATATCGCGGGCGTCGACCCGAGTGATGGTGGTCATGCTGGCGGCCTTGTGGTGAATATTGTTGGTTGTCCGACGAGTGGCCAGGGAAAGCCTTTTTGGCTTCGAGCGGCGGTTGGCTCCTTGCGGAAATAGCCTGCCTCTCTGGTTGCTATCTCGCTGACCTATTGCTGCGGTTTGGTGCTGCTGTCTCGTCGATCTATTGTCAGTGGACGCAGTCTAAACAGAGCGCCAAAAGAACAGCCAATCCAAGTTTTTGGCCATTTGATAACCTCAGGTTATCATGTGTTTTTCAATCACCTGGATGATGCGCTACATGCCCCATGACAGCGGTATTCACGCCAAGACGTGGCTGCGGATCAGGCATATGGTATTGCTGGTCGCCTTGGACGAAAGTCGTAACATGCACGCGGCCGCAAGGCAGCTGAACATCAGTCAGCCGGCGGCCAGCAAGATGCTCAAGGACATCGAGGGATTTCTCGGAATACCGTTGTTTCTGCGTGAGCCCGGGCGGATGGAACCCACCGAGGCTGGCGTCACGGTATTACGCTATGCACGGCGTCTGCTCAATGACACCGATCGGCTGGTCGAAGAACTGGCTTCACTGCGCGAAGGTGGGCACGGTCGGCTGGCGCTGGGCTCGGTTCCCGGCGCTGCCCCGGTGATGTTGCCAAGGGCCATGGCGGAGCTGAAGTCACGCCGACCGCGGCTCGCCATCTCGTTGATCGAAAACTCCAGCGATCGACTGCTGGTGGATCTCGAATACAAGCTGCTCGACGCCGTCATCGGGCGCTATACCGAACCGTCTCAGCGACATCTGTTCGACTTTCTGCCGCTCAAGGAGGAGCCGGTGTCGGTGGTGGCGCGACCCGACCACCCGCTGTGTCAGGGGTCGCCCGTTCTGGCCGAGGTGGTGCGCTGGCCCTGGGTGCTGCACCCCATGGCGAGTCCCATGCGCGGGTTGTTCGAGGCGGCCCTGGCCGAGGCCGGCGTCGCCTCGCCGCGCAACGTCATCGAGACCACCTCCACCCAGGCATCACTCCAACTGGTGGCGAGTACCGATACGTTGTCGCTGCTGCCTAGCTCGGTGGTCAAGACCACCTTCTCTCAAGGCCGTTTCGCGGTACTGCCGCTGACCATCGGCGAGCCGCTGGGCTACTACGGCGTGCTGACCCGCAAGGGCGAGCCCTGGCCTGAGCTGCTGACCGAGTTTGTCGCCAGCCTGGTCAGAGAAGAGGATGCGCCGTAAGCAATATCGCAGGCAGGAAAGATCGTGGTCGAGAAAGAATGTTGCGCGGCTATTCGAGCGAATGCGGTGGGGGAGTCATGACTGAAAACATGACGAAAACGTCCGCTAAAGCAGCGTGAAGCGTCACCGACAGTGGATCGGATGTCCCTGTAAAAGATAGGGGGAGGCAGTGGTAGGCGGGTGTCACGATAAGCGACGTGATGCCGAGGTAGGTGCGCCGATAGTCGGCAAGGAATCATGACCCAAGGCCATCGCTCCCTTGAGCTCTTTATCAGGCGATTCGGACCGGAGGATGAGGCCAGAAAGTCGGGGCCAGAAAGAAGGGACAGATAGACCAGGAACAGAAAGACCAGGACAGAAATACCGGGACAGAAGGGCAATGACAAAAAGACGAGACAGGAGGCGCCGATGATCGGCGCCTCCGTCCATACGCTTCAGCTACGTCTTCAACGACGTCGGTTCGAGACCTTAGGTTGAAGGCGTGTGCCAGGCGGTTTACGCCTCGCGCTTGCCATCCACCAGGCGGCTGACGTTCAGCGGGTTGCCGTCCTTGAGCGCCTGCGGCAGCAGGGCGTCCGGCAGGTTCTGATAGCACACCGGGCGCAGGAAGCGGTAGATGGCGGCGCTGCCGACCGAGGTGGTGCGCGAGTCAGAGGTGGCCGGATAGGGGCCACCGTGGACCATGGCGTGGCACACCTCGACCCCGGTGGGCCAGCCGTTGGCCATCACCCGGCCAGCACGCCGCTCGAGGATCGGCAAAAGGCCTCGCGCCGCGTCGATGTCGCCGTCGTCC
>DJIP01000340.1 GCA_002433675.1 Halomonas halophila | reverse complement strand
CACTGGGCCTACCTGATCGACTGGATGCAGGAGACCCAGGGCCTGTGGCAGTTCAATCCCGAGATGGAGGACACCATCCTCGACTATCTGTCGACCCACTACGGCCCGAGGACCGATGCCAGACGGCAGAATCTGCCCAAGCATCTGATGCCGCCGACACCACAGGCCAGCGAGGCCAGCGCAGAAGGTTGAGTCGCGTGACACCGTTCACATTCTGAGCCGCCGGATTCCGCAACAGCGGGATCAGGCGGCTCGCTCACCGATGGATGCGGTCAGATGCCCTCGCGCGGGTCCTTGATTACAGTGCCGCTGCTGAGGATCTGCGGATGACGCTCGGCCAGGTATTCGATGATAGCCAGCGAGTCCCACACCACCCGTTGGTCATGATGCAGACAGGGCACTCGCCCCGAGGGCGAAAACCGACGAAAGTCGGCATGACTGTTGCCCTGCTCATCGAAGGGGTGAAAGGCCAGCTCGAAGGGAATCTCGAGCTGGCGCAAGGTGAGCCAGGCCCTCAGCGACCACGACGACGTCTGTCGATTGGCGATATGCAGCACGTACATGACCGCTCTCCCTGGGTTGCCGACAGCGCCTGTCGCTGCCGGTGACGGGATTCAAGCCGCCAGCGACATCTCGTAGCCGGTGTACTTGCGAAGATTGATCACGCCGGTATCGAAGATCAGGTACTGGCCCTTGATCCCCATCAGTGTGCCCTCGACTCGCGGATTCTTGTCGAGGTTGTGAGACGTGACCTTGGTAGGGTACTCAAGCACCGGGTAGTCGAAGCGTCTTGGGCTGCCGTCCAGGGGACGGATGGCATCGGCGCCGAAGCGCTCGAGAAGATCACCCAGCCCCGCCGACAGCTTCTGCAGCAGACGGTCGCGCTCTGCGGCCAGATCCAGCTCCTCGACCTGGCCCTTGAGCATCGCTCGCCAGTTGGTGCGATCCGACACCTCGTTCTTGAACAGCACCTCGACGAAACCAGACTGCTGACGACTGTCCACCTCGAGGATCGGCAACGCCTGGATCGCGCCCTGGTCGAGCCAGCGCGTCGGCATCTGGGTATTGCGGGTGATCCCGACCTTGAGCCCGGAAGCGTTGGACAGGTAGACGACGTGGGGCTGGAAGCAGAACCGCTCGCCCCACTCAGGCTCGCGGCAGGTACCCTCGAAGAAGTGGCAAAGCTCAGGCTTCATGATGCAGCTATCGCACTGGGCCAGGCGCTTGAAGCAGGGATAGCAGTGGCCTTGCCCGAAGCTCTTCTTGGTCGCACGTCCACAGTGGGTACAGGCGATCGCCCCGCTCCACTCGAGTCGCAGGGTGCGGCCCAGGTAATCGTTGAGCGGCAGACGGTTCTCGCCGGCCTTGAGGGTGTAGCGCGCGGGGGAGTCGGGTTCGACCCCCATCTTGGACAGACATCCGTGGGCAAGGACTTCAGTCACGACTGGCATCCCGGGCGAGTCCCGCCATGTCTTCGGAAACCCCGGCACTGCTCGATGGCCCGCCGGGCCCAGCGCCGCAGGTGCGTTGCTCGAGGTAGCCGATGCGGCTCTCCTCGGGCACCTTGTTGTCGTGCTCGTAGCGCATCACGGCTTCCATGCACAGTTCGATCTGTTCGGCCGTCAGCATTCGGCCATCTGGCCACTTGCGCAGCGACACCGCCTGCCTGAGGTTCTGGTAGATCGACGGCGTCATCTGGGAAATCATTCGCTCGAAGGTCATGTCGCTCATGGCATCGCTCTAGTGAAGACGTGATTTGCGGGAATGATACCAGCCCAGCACCAGCCCCACGAGCAGGCCGCCCAGGTGCGCCTCGTTGGCCACATTGCCAAAGCCCACCAGCCCGGCGACGTCGGTCATGGTGAAGACCATCCAGCCGAGCATGAACAGCACCAGCATCTGCGGCACGAAGAAGCCGCTGGCCGGCGCCCGACGGGACATCAACCAGACGTAGCCGAGCAACGCAAAGTCGACGCCCGACATGCCACCGAACAGCACCGTGCCGGTGGCGTACTGGGCCAGGTTGCCGGCAAGCCCCGCCACCACCACCAGCGTCAGCATGCGCAATGGACCGTGCAGGGTCTCCACCTGGCGGCCAAAATACCACAGCCACATCATGTTGAAGATCAGGTGCATCCAGCCGAAGTGCAGAAAGATCGGCGACAGCGGGCGCCACACCTGCCCCGCCGCCAGCGCATCGGGGATGCTGCCGACGGCCAGCGCCCCGCCACGGATGCCCACCGGTACGATCGCCAGCCACGCCAGCACCATGTCTCCCCAGATGGCGATGGCACCAAATACCAGAAGACACAGCCCGAGCACCGACAGCGTGACCGGATGCTGGCGCAGCAGCGGCCACCAGTGACGTGCCGGTCTCGGCTTCGAGGCCCTGGGCGCGGGTATCGCCTCCCCCCGCTGCCAGCGAGTGATTACCTCGGCCAGGGCGTCCTGCTGTTTCGGGTCCATCAGCCACAGCACCTGGCCGTCGTCCTCGTCGGTGATACGGTGTCCGATGCGGTGCGACCAGAGCGCCTGTCGCAGCTCGCGAGTATCGATATCGTGGGGGATCAACATGACCCGGAACATGGCGTCTCCAGCGCGAAAAAAAGGTGGCGGCCCAGAGATGATGGCCTGAAATGACGCTGGCCGGTAGGGGCAGCGGTCACAGGCGGCTCAGCTGGGCGCAAGGGCCGAGGGCAAGCCGGCATGGCAGGGAGGCTTTATCATCCACACAGAAAAAGTCCGGCGGAGGGGGCCGCCGGACAAGAGCAAGGGATCATTCAAGGGAACACCTACTCAGACGCCGCTTTTGACAAAGGGTTCAGCCGGGTGACCGACTTTAATGTAACATTTTGTATCAATCGAAGACGATCTCTCGGGGCAAGGGTCTCGCGCGCACATCCCGGGGCACCGGCACCCAGACAAAGTGGTTGGCGTCGAGGCGGGATTCAAAGCTGTAGCGATAGGCCACCAGTCGACCGAACTTCACCGCGCTGTAGTCGAGACAGGCAATATTCGGTGCCGGCAGGGCCGGGACGCCTTCGCACCAGTAGTGGCCGATGAACAGCGGGGGCTGGTCGGGACCATAGTAGCTGAGGCTGGCCCGCTCGCTGTCGCTCAACGGCCGATCCTCGAGGTCTCCCGGTAGATTGTCCGGCTGGAACACCACGTCACCCCAGGTGCGGGGGTCTCGTGCCCAGAAGTGGGTACGAAAGCTTCGTCGAGTGAAGCCGTCGCCGGAATGGATCACCGTGTCCCCGGGCAGGTCAATGGAACCACCGCGGGTCAGACGCTCGAGGATCCTCGACTCGTCGGTACCCGGGCTCGAGGCCTGGAGCAGGAAGTCATGGTCCAGACAGCCGTCGGGCCGAAGCTGCCTGAAAGATTCGATCAGGCGGTCGTCCCAGCAGGCGTGAACCACCCGGATGCCGTCGATCTCGAGACACAGGGGAATCTGGCGAAACCACGCCAGGGCATCATCCCACTCTTGGGGGTGGTCATGGTACTGCTCGAGGGTTTCGCGAATGATGCGATTGTGGCGCGGCGTGTGCGGGCGCAGCCATTCCCTGCCGTGATCGGGCGGGGCCTTCTGGGTGTACGTCAGGGCATTGATCTCGTGGTTGCCCAGCACGATATAGGCCTCGCCCTCTTCTACCATGCGCCTGGCGATGGAGACCGCCAGGCGAATACGCGGGCCACGGTCGATCAGGTCCCCGAGGAAGATCACCTTACGCTGGGGGTGACGATAGACACCGCCGCGCAGGTGATATCCCAGCCGTTCCAGCAGCGCCGCCAGGGTGGCGCCGCAGCCATGAACGTCACCGATCAGGTCGTAGCCGTCCAGTCGCCTGCTCACGTCAATCTCCCAGCCTGTTGCTCCAGCCCAGCTTGCTGCGCAGGACGTCGTAGAAGTTGTGACCCAGAGGGTGCACCAGTTGAACGTTCTGGGGCTTGCGCCGGATCACCAGAACATCATCGGGCTTGGCCACGGCACGGGTCTGGCCGTCACAGCTGATGTGGGGGTAGGTCTGGTTGGTCTCACCGATATGACAGCGGATCTCGCAGCCAGCGTCGATCACGATGGGCCGGCTCGACAGGGTATGCGGGAACATCGGCACCAGCGTCACCACATCGAGCTTGGGATGCATGATCGGGCCACCGCCGGACATGGCGTAGGCGGTGGAACCGGTCGGCGTGGCGATGATCAGGCCATCGCTGCGCTGGCTGTAGACGAACTGGCCATCGATGAACAGTTCGAACTCGATCATCCGCACCGCCTTGCCCGGGTGCAGTACCACTTCATTGAGGGCATCGCCGCTGCCCACCAGGGAGTCCCCGCGGTAGAGCTCGGCGTCGAGCAGAAAGCGCTGTTCGACCTCATACTGCCCCGCCAGCACCTCACCGACACGAGCCTCGAGCTCATCCGGCGAGATATCGGTCAAGAAGCCCAGCCGTCCGCGATTGACCCCCAGTACCAGGGTTCCGCTACGACACAGGGTGCGGGCCGCGCCCAGCAGGCTGCCGTCGCCCCCCACCACGATCACCAGATCACACAGTTCGCCGAGCATGCGGCGACTGGCCTCGGCGTGGCCACGTTCCAGCAAGGCCGAGGCGGTGCGGTCTTCCACGATCACGTGGTAGCCGGCGTCATCCAGAAAACGAATCAGCCGCTTGAGGGTCTCGACCACCTTGGCGCTGCCCAGGCGCCCGATCAGTCCGATGTTCTTGAACGATTGCATCCACGCATCCTTCCCTTGGCGACCGCTCATTATGGCGAGGGGCGCCTGGCGGAGCAAACCGCGCCCGGCGCCTCAGGCCAACGCATGGCCCAGATCGACGATGGCCCAGACTGACGACAAATTAGACTGGCGCGGTCTGGCGCCGCCGCTGCCACCAGGCGTTGAGCCACAGCGAGCCGGCGATGATGGCGCCTCCCATGGCCAGACGCACCAGATCAGCCTCACGGTTCCAGATCACCAGATTTACCGCAAGGCCGGCAGGGATCAGCATGTTGTTCATGATCGCCAGGGCCCCGGCATCCACCCGCACGGCGCCCAGGTTCCACAGAAAGTAGCCGAGCCCCGAGGCGGCCAGTCCCAGCCACAGCAGCACCCCCCACTGCAAGGGCGTCGTCGGCAGCCCAGAGGTGCTGCCCAACAGGGCGAAGGCCGGCAGCGCGATGCACGCCGCGCCCAGGTAGAACCAGGCAAACACATGGTGGCGAGGCAGCGAGGGGGGCAGCGCCGCCGACAGGCGCCGATAGCCGACCTGTCCCATGGCGAAACAGAGGTTGGCCCCCTGCACCACCAGGAATCCCAGCCAGAAGTCGTCGTTGACGCCCTTGTAACGAATGACCGCCGCACCGATCACCGCAAGCCCAGCGGTGACCAGATGGAAGGGAGTGAAACGACCAAACGCCAGGTCATCCAGAATGGTGATGTACAGCGGCGTGAAGATGGTAAACAGCAGCACCTCCGGCACCGACAAGAGCACGAAGGACTGGTAGAAGAAGATGTACATGATGCCGAGCTGGACGGCACCAAGCGCCATCAGCGCAAGCTTATGGCGCAGATCGAGCAGACCGGGCTTCAACAACGGCAGGAACACCAGTGCCGCCAGCCCCACCCGCATGATCACCGCAAAATAGCTGTCCACCTGACCGGCCAGATAGACACCGATCAGCGAAAACGAGAACGCCCACAGGGCGGTGACCACCACCAGATAGCCCACCGTAAACTCCCATCAGTCAAAAAGGTTTACGGCAGTATACGCGAACACCCTCGCCGGCCCAACGCCCGCCACGCCCGCTGAGCCCTGCTCGCCTCAGTGATTGACCTGCTTCAGCCACCAGGCCCCGTACGCCACCCCAGGCAACCAGCCCAGCAGGGTCAGCAAGAAGGCAATCGCGACCCGGCGCGAACCACCTTCGGCCACCGCCACCGCCAGCGGCGGCATCAGCAGCACCAGCACCATCAAGGCGAGCCGGGCCGCTGGCGACGCCATCAGCGCAGACGCCACCTTGGGCGCGGATGTCTCGGGCTCGGCATCGCTCCGGGACGCTTGCGCATCGGCGCCCTCTTGCGACTCGGGCACAGGCGGTGGCGTGAAGTGCTCCACCGCCGGGCTATTTGCCGGGGTATTTTCCGAACGATTTGCCGGGCTATTTTCCGGACTATGCGCAGGGCTATCCGCCGGGGTATGCGCAGCGCTATCTGCAGAGCTATCCATCGCGCCAGGCTGCGTACGCTGCGACTGCGCGTCACGCTGTGCCTGCTCCTGGGCCTGGCGATGGGCTTCGGTATCGATCTTCTGCTCCAGGCTTTCTGCGCCGTCGGCAAGAACATCGTGGTAACGCTCCCAGTCTTCCCAATCGTGGGGTGTCCCGGCCCTGGGACGATGGTCGTGGGACTCCCGCGCTCGGTCCCAGGCCTTTTCCTCGAGGGTGTTGGGCCTTTCCTTGTCTCGCTCACCGTCGAGCCCCTTGCGGGCCAGATACTCTCGCGCGTCCATCAGAGAACTTACCTCCAGGGTCGAATGACGCCACCGGTATCTCCGATGGCCCATTTCAGTGTGCCAATACAGGCTTTGATGTAACAGCAACGCCTGATTGATAGAGAAACCCGCCTCAACTGTCCTACTGTTTTGATAGAGGTCACCCCCACGGGTTCCCCACAGCGCCATGTTCAGCTCCCAGGAGAGACATCATGCAGGAAAGACAGGTCGAGATCGCCATCATCGGAGCAGGAAGCGCCGGCCTTGGTGCCTGGCACGCGGCGCGACAACATACCGACAAGCTGGTGCTGATCGAATCCGGCGCCTACGGTACCACCTGCGCACGGGTCGGCTGCATGCCTTCCAAGCTGCTGATTTCCGCCGCCGACGTGGCCCAGCAGGCACGTGACTCCGAGGGCTTCGGGGTCAAGGTCAGCGGCGTCAGCGTCGACGGCCCCGCAGTGATGGAGCGTCTCAAGCGGGAGCGGGATCGTTTCGTCGGCAGCGTACTGAATTCGATGGCCCGCATCGAGGAAGACGACCGCATCGTCGGCGCCGCTCGCTTCGAAGATGCCAACACCCTGGTGGTGGGCGACCATACGCGTATCAAGGCCAAGCGCATCGTCATCGCCACCGGTTCCCGACCCTCCTGGCCCGACTTTCTCAATGCCGCCGGGGATCGCCTGATCATCAACGACGACCTGTTCGACTGGGATGACCTGCCCGAGTCGGTGGTGGTGTTCGGTCCCGGCGTCATCGGTCTCGAACTCGGTCAGGCGCTGCACCATCTGGGCGTGCGAGTGCGCATGTTCGGCGTCGGCGGCGCCATCGGTCCTCTCGGCGACCCCGACCTCAAGGCGCTCGCCGACAAGGAGTTCAACACAGGCTTTCCGCTGGACCCCGACGCCACCGTCAACAAGGTCGACCGGGACGGCGATCAGGTGGTGGTGACCTTCCACTGTCGCGACAGCAACACCGAGAAGACCGAGCGTTTCGACTACCTGCTGGCGGCCACCGGTCGCCGGCCCAACGTGGACAAGCTGGACCTGCCGAAGACAGGACTCGAACTCAACGACCGCGGTGTACCGGTGTTCGACCGGCTGACCATGCAGTGTCGTTTCGATGACGGTTCGCCCGCGCCAATCTTTATCGCCGGTGATGCCAACCAGGATCTTCCCCTGCTGCACGAAGCCTCGGACGAAGGACGCATCGCTGGCGAAAACGCAGGCCGCTATCCGGATATTCGCGCCGGCCGCAGACGTACGCCGTTGGCGGTAGTGTTTACCGATCCGCAGATGGCAAGCGCTGGAGTAGGCTACGCTGAACTCAAGCGTCGGGATGAACAGCTGACCAACGTGGCCATCGGCGAGGTCTCGTTCGAGGATCAGGGACGGTCCACGGTGATGCGGCAGAACCGAGGCATGCTGAGGCTCTACGCGGAGCACGGCTCGGGAATTCTTCTCGGCGCGGAAATGTTCGGCCCCAGGGCGGAACACCTGGGCCACCTGTTGGCCTGGTCCATCGACCAACGCTTGACCGTGGATCGCCTGCTGGAAATGCCCTTCTACCACCCGGTGGTCGAAGAAGGCCTGAGAACAGCACTGAGGGACCTCAACGTGAACCTGCGGCGGGGTCCGGCAATCACCGAGCGCTGCCTGGAGTGCGGTCCAGGTGCTTGACGGTCAAGGGCCCGGCGCATGGCGCCGGGCCGCATCAAAGGAGAGCGGTTATGCCACACAAGGCACCTCCATCGATCGTCCGGGACATCATGTCCAAGGACTGCTACCGCGTCAGCGGCAAGACCTCCATTTCCACCCTGGCGGAAGGTCTCGCTCTGCACCGATTGCCAGGGGCCCCGGTGGTGGACAACGGCGATCACCTGATCGGCTTCATCTCCGAGCAGGACGTGCTGGGCAAGGTGATCGAGAGCCTCTATCTGGATCACGAGGCACCGCTGGTCCATGAGATGATGCGTAACGAAGTCCTGTCGGTATCTCCCACCAAGAGTATCGTCGACCTGGCCCAGGAAATGCTGGGCGCGAAGCCCAAGGTGTACCCGGTCACCGAACAGGGCCGACTGGTGGGCATCGTCACCCGCCGCGACGTGCTTACCGCCGTGCTCACCATGCGACGCCATCAGCGCAGCGCCTGACCGCTCCTGTTATTCGATACGCTCTGTCGATCACAGCGCCGGCATCACGATGCCGGCGCTGTGCATGCTGCACGCAGCACCTACCACTCGACGGCGGCTCGAGATTGACGCCACCTGCCGCCAGATCGCCAACGCTTGACCTATCGCCTTGCATCGGTCTCTCCGACCACCCAGAGGTCTTGAGACGCTTGTGCCCGTCGTGGCGTCGAGGCGTCGAGGCGTCGAGGCGTCGAGGCGTCGAGGCTGAAGCATGCCTGACATGCCCGTGCCCACCGAACGGGGCAAGGCGGGAGCGCCTTTGTCGACGCAAAAAAAACGCCCCATGGAAGTCATGGGGCGCAACGATCGATTTAGCAAACCAGATCAACACTGCTAACGACTGCCATCGCGCATGCTGTCTGTACCACATATGACAGTCGTCACCAGAAAAGTTCTCCTTTCATCGAAAATTTTTTTTCCTCCCTCAGGCCCGGCGGTGCACAGCGGTAAGAGAAGCGCCCTACTGACCACAGCGTTCTGCGTCGGTTCCAAGGTCTGTGGCAAGAGCTCGACCGTGCACTACGACGGCCATCAACGGGCACCGCCGGCCAGGTCGATCAGGGAATGCCATCAAGGATGTCGTCGACAGCAGCAAGGGAGAGGCGCCCACCGGCACAGGCACCGGTATCCAGGTGCAGCACATTGCCAAGCCACAGCGGAGCCTTGACGATGGTGTGCCCCACCACCACCGCATCGACACCCTCGACGCGGGCCGAGCCCAAGCTGCCATCGCTGTTACGTTGGAACCTGCGCCGTGACCACAGCAGGTGCTCGGCCTGGGTCTGCTCGATCTGCCCCCAGTCGTCGGGTGGATCGGCGTGCACCACGCCCAGGCGACGCTGTCCCGCGATGATTTCCCTAGCCAGAGGAAGATGCGGGCGGACAGCGTCCATGGTTCTGCGGGCCTCGTCGACGCCATCGAGAAAGACCCAGTTGCCGCCATTGCGCTGCCACAGATCCCAGGCCATTCCCCCGCCTTCGGCCAGGGCGGTGATCACCATCTGTTCGTGATTGCCCATCACCGCAAAGCACCAGGGCTCGAGCGCCAGCGCCAGACAGGCGAGCGATGCCTCTCCCCTGTCGACCAGATCACCGACGCAGAACAGCCGGTCCCGGGCGACATCGAAGTCGACCGCCTGCAGCGCCTCCATCAACTGGGCGTATTGGCCGTGCACATCACCGACGACGTAGTCGCGCCCCACGTAGTTGGGTCCATGACGGATACAGCGCATGAGTCTTCTCCTGCCCTCAGTGCGGGCTCAGGCTTGACGCCATCGCCACATTCGTCCTATGTTCCTTTTACAGAACGTTCGATAAATGGAACAACAGCTCAACCGAACAGTGACCTCATGATCGAGCCCTTCTCCCAAGCTAGCTTCTCAAGCGATGACACGCTGCATGCCGAAGCGCTCGGCCGGCATCTTCAACACCTTCGACAATTGCGCGGCTGGTCACTGTCCCGCCTGGCCAGCGACGCCGGCGTCGCCAAGTCGAACCTGTCTCGGCTGGAACAGGGTAACGGCAACCCTACCCTGGACACCCTGTGGCGCCTGGCGAGCTGCCTCGAGGTGCCTTTTGGCACCCTGATAAAGCCCGTGACCACCGCGCTGGATGACCAGGGCGTGCAGGTCCAGTTGATCGATCAGGGTGATAGCCAGCCGGCCGTCGACGTCTACTGGATGCGTCTGGACCCTGATGTCTATCGGCTCAGCGAAGCCCACCCCGCAGGCGTGCAAGAGACCGTCACGGTGATCTCTGGCCGATTGACCACCGGCCCCGAGCACGAGAGCTACACCCTGGGCCCCGGCCAGACCATTACCTTCGCCGCGGATCGTCCACACCTCTATGCGTCTGGCAACCAGGCCACTTCCGCCACCCTGACCATCGTCTACCATCCACCGGAAACCTCTCGATGACCACCACGACGACTCCTTTGAGTGCCAGCCCCTGGGTGACCGGCGTCCGCGAGGCGATCCCGCTGCTCGGCGGCTATATCCCCATCGCCATCTCCTTTGGCCTGGTCGCCGTCCAGGCGGGCTTCAGTGCCTGGGAAGCCGTCGCCATCTCTACCCTGATCTATGCCGGCGCCTCCCAGTTCGTGTTCGTTGGCATGGTGGCAGGTGGAGCGCCTCTGTGGCTGGTGGTCGCCATGACCCTGTTGATCAATGTTCGCCACGTGGTCTACGCCCCGAACCTTGCCGCCTCGATGACCACGAGCCGCTGGTGGCCTGCACTGATGCACGGCCTGACCGACCAGGTCTTCGCCCTGGCGCTGACGCGTCTGCCGCAACTGCCAAAGGCGGCTCGGCTTGGCTGGTACACCGGCGCCGCGCTGCTGGCCTGGCTCGCCTGGATCGCCGGTACCGCGGTGGGCGCACTGGGCGGCGAATGGGTGGTGGAACGCTGGCCGCTGCTGGGTGAG
Organism: Halomonas halophila; assembly: GCA_002433675.1. GTDB lineage: Bacteria > Pseudomonadota > Gammaproteobacteria > Pseudomonadales > Halomonadaceae > Halomonas > Halomonas salina_B. Next base: position 7,271 of record DJIP01000340.1, on the reverse strand, counting down.
GTGATGCCCTTTGCCCTGCCCGCGCTGTTTCTGGTGCTGGTAGTGCCTCGCCTGTCCAGCTTCCGCTGGGGCCTGGCGACCCTGGTGACCATCGCCGCAGGCGCCCTGCTGGCGGTGCTGGGAGTGGCAAATGCCGGTATCCCCCTGGCGGCCCTGTGCGGCGCGCTGTGCTTCTTTATCGTCAAACGCTCACCGGTCACAAGGAGTCGATCATGAGCACTACGCTGTGGATGGCCGTGATAGCGACAACCCTGGGCACCCTGCTGATGCGCATGGCGCCGCTGATATGGATGCGCCGCCGTCTCGCCGAGCGCAACACGGAGGACAGCGTCGAACCGATGCCGCAGTGGCTGTCGGTCTTGGGGCCTCTGATGATCGCCGCGGTCCTGGGTGTCTCGTTGGTACCGGCCCAGCCGAGCATCGCCAGCTGGAGCGCCACTGGTGTGGGGGTGCTGGCGACGCTGGCGGTATGGTATCGAACGCGATCGCTGGGCTGGCCGGTCGCCGCCGGCGTGGCCGCCTACGGACTCACGCTGGTATTGGCCGGTTCGTTCTGACGCCAAGTTGACGCTGACGCTGGCTCTGACGCTAGAAAGCCTAGCGGGCATTACTGTCCGCCACTCAGGCGATCTTGCCTTTTCCTATTACCGTCAGGCCCGCACCGAATGGTGGCGGGCCGCTGCCTTGCTGCCGATGCCTGCCCTGCGGATGCCTGCCTGTTTCGCCGGTCAGCCGGCCCCCCTCTCGCCGCCACCTCATCAAGTCCTTGTCGCCCCCCCTCCTGCCCCCGCCTCGCCGTGTTCCGTCGCTTGACCCGCCGGCTCTCCGCGCGGCGGCCGGGCGCTCTCCCTCATTAGTGCTCGCAAGATACTAAAGCTTGGCCGATATCGGCCGATACCCGTTCGGCTCCAGTGCCGGCTCCAGGATGGAAAAGGCATTTTAAAAAGAAAAAACAAGAACCTGCTTCGACCTTGCTCCCAGCACCTTCCACTCCCGAGGTAACTTGATGGTATCGGCCAGAAGAATAAGCGCCCTGTATCGCGCACTGAATAGCCACACCGCCTGTATTGTCTTTCGTCCCGACGGCACTATCCGCGAAGCCAGTGATGCCTTTCTGGCCACCGTCGGCTATCGGATCGATCAGATTCGCGGTCAACACCACCGCATGTTCTGCCCGCCAGAGGTTCATCAGGATCCCGCCTACGAGGCATTCTGGCGGGGACTGGCGGACGGCCAATCGAAAACCGGCACCTTTCGCCGCATCGACGCCAATGGCAATCCGCTATGGCTGGAGGCGACCTACCTTCCTGTGCGCTCCGCACGTGGCAAGGTTCACTACATTCTCAAGATTGCCAATGACGTCACCGACGATCGCCTTGCGGCGTCCGGTCAGGATGCTGTGCTCAGCGCCCTCGACGCGTCCATGGCGGTGATCGAATTCTCACCGGAAGGCGAAATACTGCGCGCCAACGGCAACTTCATGGCCACCATGGGCTATCGTCTCGACGACATTCGGGGACGTCACCACAGGATGTTCTGCGACGACGCTTTCTACCGGGATCACCCCGACTTCTGGCAAGAGCTGGCCGCCAACACCTTCAAGCAGGGACGCTTCAGACGCATAACCGCCAGTGGACGCACCGTCTGGCTCGAGGCCACCTACAACCCGGTGATCGACGAAACCGGCAAGGTGACACGGGTGGTCAAGTTCGCCACCGACATCACCCGCTCCGTCGAGGCTGAAGACGCCGCTCGCGGTGCCGTGGAGTCTGCGCGAGTCACCGCGGAGCAGACCGAGACCATCGCCGACAATGGCCTGGTCCAGCTCGAAGAGGCTGTCGAGTCGTCGCGCCAGGCCGCCGACGAGATCAAGGCGACCCAAGCCATCGTGGCCGCCCTGGAGGAGCAAACGCGAGCGATCAACAACATCACCGACTCCATCTCACGGATTGCACAGCAGACCAACCTGCTGGCGCTGAACGCGGCGGTCGAAGCGGCGCGCGCCGGCGAGCATGGCCGCGGATTTGCGGTGGTGGCCCAGGAGGTTCGCGAACTGTCTCAGGGCTCTACCCGCGCCGCCGAGCAGATCACCCAGGTACTTAACGACAACAACGAACGTATTCGACTGGCCAACCAGAAGATTACCGAGGTGGCCACCCGCAGCGAGCTCAGTCAGCAGCGGGTAGGTGAGGCGCAACTGGTCATACGCGAGATCCTGGACGGTGCCCACAACGTCTCGGCGGCGATTCGTAAGCTCTGAGCAACACCCGCGATTGTCGCGGTCACATCGTAGCCATTGGCGCCACCACGCGCCGATGGCTGCAAGAACCGCCCGGTTGCCGCCCACCGCGCCTGGCGAGCCCTGTGCCTGGATTGCGGCTTGCAGGAACCAACCACCGAGACGCTCCAACCAGGGCGTGCATGAAAAGTGCCAGCGCTCGGTAATACGGTGTTAAAAATCAGCTGGTGCGCCAACTCGGTCAAATGTCCATTAACACTTCGTAGACTTCACTTCCTCACCGATTCTTGACTTGCCTAACCAGCGCTCGTCGACTTTACGTATAAAACCCAGATCATTGGATAGACCATATAGATCGCTATCACCGCGATCACAAATGCCTCCTGCAATAAAAAGTAGCATATTTAAAATTATATAACGCGATTACCAATCATGTAATAAACAAGAAAAACTAACAAGGTCTCGTTTCATAGGAATTGAACCACGAACGCGTTTCGAAAAATAACAAAAAAACAAAGTCACAGAACGAAAAACTGACTACGCGAGCAGTAAATCAGGGCCTGCATGGCTCGAGAAACAACGTTGACACCAACGCTCCGAAATCTTCCCCTAGCCCGAAAACCCAGAGAAAACAAATGCTTTCAAAGATTTTACAATACACAAATATTTAACATTAGTAATACTGGCGTGATTCTTGGAAAAAACTATACTAAATCGATCGCCAAAACCAAGGCGATTCCGAGCGTTTCATCCTATGGGTACCAGGGAGGTATGTCGTGGCTAAACCAAAGTTAACTTCACTCGCCAGATGGAGCACTGTTCCCATAGCCGCTGTCTTGGTGAGCTCAATAAGCTCGCAGGCTTTTGCCCAACAAAGCACAGACACAAGTGATAATGCAGCGCAGGACACTCATCAAGAAGCAGCCGGAAAGCCCAACATCCTGGTACTGTGGGGCGATGACATCGGGCAGTCAAACGTATCCGCCTATACTCATGGATTAATGGGATACCAAACTCCGAATATTGACAGTATCGCTGACGAAGGGATGATGTTCACTGACTACTACGGTGAGCAATCCTGTACTGCCGGTCGATCCTCTTTTATTCTTGGACAAAGTGTCTTCAGATCTGGTTTATCCAAGGTAGGCATGCCAGGTGCCCAAGAAGGTATAAGTGTTGAAGACCCGACGATTGCCGGCCTTCTTAAAGCTGAGGGTTACGCCACAGGCCAATTCGGCAAAAACCATCTAGGCGACCGCGATGAACACCTGCCGACCAACCATGGCTTTGACGAGTTCTTTGGAAACCTGTACCACCTCAACGCAGAAGAAGAACCTGAGCTTCCTGACTATCCAGGCGATATGGAACTGGCCAATGGAGAGACTTTCCGAGAAGCCTTTGGACCTAGAGGTGTCATTCGTTCCTCTGCTGACGGAGAAATAGAAGATACAGGTCCTCTCACCAAAGAACGTATGGAAACCATTGACGAGGAGTCATCCGCAGCGGCGCTGGATTTCATAGAGCGGAAGACTGCTGAGGGAACGCCCTGGTTTGTGTGGTGGAACGCTACGCGCATGCACTTCAGAACTCACGTGAAGGACGAAATGCGGGGAGTGTCTGGCCAGGATGAGTACTCGGATGGCATGGTCGAGCACGACATGCATGTCGGCCAGTTCCTTGAAAAACTCGATGAACTCGGAATCTCCGAGAACACTATCGTCTTTTACTCGACCGATAACGGCCCTCACATGAATACCTGGCCTGACGCGGGTATGACACCATTCCGCGGTGAAAAGAACACCAACTGGGAAGGTGGATGGCGAGTGCCGGCCATGGTCCGCTGGCCGGGCCACATCGAAGAGGGTTCAATCTCGAACCGCGTCATGCACCACATGGATTGGATGCCGACTCTACTCGCAGCAGCTGGCAACGACTCAGTGAAAGAAGATTTGCTGGAAGGTGGCGTGCAAGCCATCGGTAGAGAATACAATGTCCACCTTGATGGCTATAACTTCCTGCCATTCTTGACCGGTGAATCTGAAGAAACGCCCAGACACGAGATTTTCTACTTCTCTGACGACGGCGACCTCACTGCCATGCGTTATGATGACTGGAAGCTCATCTTCATGGAACAGCGTGCTCAGGGAACCTTCAAGGTCTGGGCAAACCCCTTCACCCCACTTCGTGTTCCGCTGATGTTCAATCTTCGCAGAGATCCGTACGAGCGCTCCCAGCTGACATCGAATACGTTCTATGACTGGCAGTTGGATCATGCCTTCATGCTCGTACCAGCTCAGCAGTATGTGGCGCAGTTCCTGGAGACTTTTAAAGAGTTCCCGCCCCGCATGGAAGCAGCCAGCTTTAGCCTGGATAAGGTACTAGAGCAGCTTCAAGATCCTCCCACTGGCCAGTAGAGCCGCATGATGCTGCTAAAGTAGATGCTTCAGGGATATTGTCTTGACGGCACGCAAGGATGCGTGCCTTTTATTCTGCAGGAAAAGATGGAAGCCTTTCTCTCCAGAAGTCCTCAACCAGCGGTCCAGAACAATGCGGTAGAGAGTTACGACAAGGGAATTTTCCGACCTGAAGAATACGGCGACGGAGACTCCTCAGAACACTCAGTGCTCAGGTCACTCGACAGGGTATCTCTCACGGCACAGTGCTGTGACGAAAAAACAGCCACTTACGCTCACATCTAAAGAACAGACGCGAGACAGCTTGCCTAGCTCAACCAATTGAGTTTACTATCAAAACCGCCTTGCGGGTGTAGCTCAATGGTAGAGCAGAAGCTTCCCAAGCTTAAGACGAGGGTTCGATTCCCTTCACCCGCTCCAGGCCCTCCCCTTTCCTGGTCACAGCGCTCTTGCTTCGCTGCGTTCTGCCTTTCACAGCACTTCCACCCGCTGCGCGATCCAGACCTCCCCCATCCTGCAATAATGCGCCATTTTCGAGCTCTGTCTCGTCGTTTGGCCGTGGCTGATCGGCGCCTCGGTCATAGCGAGCCCCGGCATGGCGCCTTTGCTATCGCTACCGCTGACTTCGCTTCCCACTTAAGTATTACAATCCCCTCAGCAGAGACCCTGTTCAAGCTCGGTTTTCACACGCTAGGCTGGCGCCACAATCATAAAGTCGTGGGGACGCCGTATGCCTTTTAACCGCCACACCCTGCTGCTGACGCCTGTCTGGCTGCTGCTGAGCACCCTGGCCATGGCCGATGGCTCGAGGGATAGCTGCGACCAGCGCGCGCAGGCACTCGAGCATGACCTCGCCTTCGCGCGTCATGCCGAGGACACCGCAAGGGTGAATGAACTGGAACTCGCCCTGGATGGCGTCCGAAGCGGCTGCACCAGCGAAGACGTACTCAGCGAGGCAGAGTCACGCGTACGTGAGGGTCAGCAGATGGTGGAACAGCGCCAGCAGGAATTGAACGAAGCCTTCGATGAGGGTGATATCGGCCAGATAACGCGTAAACGCGAGGCTCTCGAGGTTGCCATCGAGATGCTCAACGCTCGCATCGCCGCGCTCAAGGTGCTGTTGCCGTCGGCCAGTTGAACCTTGTACGGCTGCCATTCGAGGGACAGTGCCAGCCGCAGAGCGTCAAGCGCTGGTCGCGCCGCCAGTCTGACAATGGTCAGACAATCCACTGTCGAAGTGTCTGACGACCGCCATTGGCCTCGCCTAGTCTTGGTCTTGGCGTCGCTCCCAACGTTCCTCGATGGCGAGCCCTATCCAGATGCCGGCGATCATGCAGGCCAGGGCGACGACCGCTCCCGGCGAGCCTGCCGGCAGCGCGATCAATAGCTGCAGATCGTTGCCTCCCAGCGCAAGCGAGGCACCGATGCCCATCACGATTCCGGCCAGCAGATGCTTCATCCAGCGCCCCAGGGTCCCCTGATACTCGCCCGGTCGGAAGTGGGCTCGCGCCGCTACCAGCATTCCCGCCAGGATCGCGACGCTGATAAGGACGCGTCCGAGACTAGGCCAGGCGACGGCCATGTCCATCGCCAGAGGCCGCTCGGTGACGTCTCGAATCAACTGACTCGGCGACCACAGTGGTTCCAGCACGCCCAACAGACCACCTACCGCGCCGAACACCACGACACCCGCGTAGATACGGCGGTGAGCCGGCGACAGCCGCCAGATCGCCAGCAGCGAGACTGCGATGATGCTCAGTACCAGCCACCAGGCCGGCGTGAAGATCGTCGACAGACGGGTGTAGGAGATATCTGGGGCGCCCAGATACAGCACCCACCAACCCAGCACCCAGCCAAGAATAGTGGCGAGCATGTGCCATTGCCCCCGCGCCAGGGCGGAAAGGGTCGAGATCGAACAGCCATGATTGACCGCCGCAGCCAGGCCAAACAGCAGCCCACCGACGGCGAAAGGCCAGCCTATCGCGTGACGTCTTAGCACCTCGCCAAGAGGGAAATGGATGAACAGGGGGCTGGCAAGCCAGAACCAGACGCCGCAGCCGACGATGGTCAACAGCAGACCCGGCCGCCACATGCGTATCCCCTGAACCGCCCGCACCATGCAAAGACCGGTACGCTGGGCGAGCCACCCCAGCGCGACAGCCAGCAGCAGGGAGACCAACAGAGCCATCACATCTCCTTGTTTCCTCGGTTCCGTAACTAAAAGAGCGGAACACTACCTGACGATCATGACCGGTGATGTTGGTGCATCAGTGGCAGGCCAGCTGTGCTACTGGCCGGTGTCCGTCTTTACCCTCGGCTTCCCTCATTGTTGGGGAGCTGGCGATAGACCCGGCACCGGAGCGGATGTCCGAGCAGGCTTCCAGGCCCGCTGTCGCTCCGGGGCCTGGAGCTGGCTATCGTCCCGCCGACGATCTCGAGGTCACGCTGCCTCTCATCCATCCATAATGTAACAATATGCAATGAACGCCATTGCCACCACACCAGCGTCCACACAGATCGGCACCCGCGACATGGGCGGCTACATGTGAGAGCCTTGCGATCAGCCGAACTTTTCCGTTACAAGCGATCTCACCTGCCATGACCTTGTCCTTGTTTCT
>DJIP01000170.1:2762-9987 GCA_002433675.1 Halomonas halophila | reverse complement strand
AACTTGAACAACCTGGGCGGCCCCTGGCCGCCCGCCGAGCGGAGAAGCCCCCGATGAGCGCCAACGACGACCTGCTGACCTTTCTGCGAGAGACCCTGGGCAGCACCGGCGTGCTGACAGACGACCTCGAGCGCTATCGGGTCGACTGGGCCGGCGCCCGCGGCGGTCTGCCGTTGGCGGTGGCTCGCCCGGCGACCTCTGAGCAGGTGGCGCAGGTACTCGGCTACTGCCATCGCCACGATATTCCGGTGGTCCCCCAGGGTGGCGGCAGCGGCCTGGTCGAAGGCGCCCTGCCGGACAGCCAGACACCGGAGCTGGTCATCAGCCTGGAGCGGCTTAATAAAATTCGCTCCATCGATCCGATCAACTTCACCGTGAGCGTCGACGCCGGCTGCGTACTGCAGACCATCAAGGACGCCGCCGAGGCCGAGGATTGCACCTTTCCGCTGGCCCTCGGCGCCCAGGGCAGCTGCCAGATCGGCGGCAATATCGCCACCAACGCCGGCGGCCTGAACGTGCTGCGCTACGGCATGATGCGCCAGCTGGTACTGGGTATCGAGGTGGCGCTGCCGGACGGCCGCCTGCTCGACGACATGAAGGCACTGCACAAGAACAACACCGGCTACGACCTGAAGCAGCTGTTCATCGGTGCCGAGGGTACCCTGGGCATCGTCACCGGCGCGGTACTCAAGCTCTACCCTCGTCCCCAGGTGACACGCACGGCGCTGATCGGCTGCCCCGACGTGGCCTCGGTGCTGAAGCTCTACGCCCAGGCAAGACGCAGCTGCTGCGACCTGCTGACCGCCTTCGAGCTGATTCCGCGGGCCTGCATGGAACTTGCCCTGGAAGCTGATCCCTCACTGCCGGACCCGCTGGATGCACCCCACCCGGTGTACGTGCTGATGGAAGTCGCCGCCAGCGGTCCTGCGGATCTCGACAGCATGATCGAGGCCTTGTTCGAGCGTGGACTCGAGGACGGCCTGCTGGAGGATGGTGTGCTGGCCACAAGCGACACCCAGGCAGCCCAGCTATGGCAGCTGCGAGAGGCCATGCTGGAAGGCCAGCAGCGCCGTGGCGAGCACCTGCGTACCGACGTCTCGCTGCCGATCTCGCAGCTTACCGCCTTCCATGACCAGGCGGAGGCGGCGATCACCAAGGCCTCGCCCGACTCTCAGGTCATCGCCTACGGCCACGTCGGCGATGGCAACCTGCACTTCAATATCCTGCCGCCGGCGCACCTGGGCGACGACGACAAGCGCAGCCTGCTGCATGAACTGGAAGAGCAGCTGTTTGCCATTGTCGCCGAGTTCGACGGCAGCATCAGCGCCGAGCACGGCATCGGTCGCATCAAGCAGCCCTACTTTCTCGAAAGCCTGTCGGCGCCGGGGCACGACATCATGCGTGGCCTGAAGCGCCTCCTGGACCCCCGCGGCCTGATGAGCCCCGGGCGCATCCTGCCGAGAATGCAGCGCTGAACCATCGACTTCCCCTTTTCAACAGATAGAGGCCCTAACATGAGTCCCCGCCTTACCGCCCGCAACATCCTGCCCGACGACGCCGACCGTGCCCTGCTGGTCGGCCGAGTGTGGCGCGACGACCAGCGAGGCCCCGTCCTGGTGACCGTTCGCGATGGCCAGCTTATCGATCTGTCGGCCACCATCAATGTCATGGCCGACCTGCTCGAACGCGACGACGCCGCCGAGCTGGTCGCCAACGCCGAGGGCGAGTCCCTGGGTAGCCTGGACAGCCTGCTGGAGAATTCCTGCCAGACACCCCAGCGCGCGCCCCACCTGCTCGCGCCCTGCGACGTCCAGGCGATCAAGGCTTGTGGGGTGACCTTCGCGGTCAGCCTGCTGGAACGCGTCATCGAGGAGCAGGCCGGTGGCGACGCCACCCGCGCCGGCGAGCTGCGCGAGGAACTCAAGCGCGTGATCGGCGGTGACCTGTCGAAGATCCGTCCCGGCTCCGACGAGGCCATGGCGCTCAAGGCCGAGCTTCAATCCCGTGGCGCCTGGTCCCAGTACATGGAGGTCGGCATCGGCCCCGACGCCGAGGTCTTCACCAAGTCGCAGCCGCTGTCTGCGGTAGGCCAGGGCGCGGCGGTGGGCCTGCACCCGTCATCGCGCTGGAACAACCCCGAGCCCGAGATCGTGCTGGCGGTGGATGCACAAGGCAACGCCCGCGGCGCAACACTGGGCAACGACGTCAACCTGCGCGATGTGGAAGGACGCAGCGCCCTGCTGCTGGGCAAGGCCAAGGATAACAACGCCTCCTGTGCCATCGGGCCCTTCATTCGCCTGTTCGATGACCACTTCACGATCGACGACGTGCGCTCGGCCATGGTCAGCCTGCGCATCGAAGGCAGCGACGACGACTTCCTGCTGGAAGATCAGAGCGACATGCGCGAGATCAGCCGCGACCCGCTGGACCTGGTCGGCCAGACCATCGGCGCACACCACCAGTACCCCGATGGTTTCATGCTGTTCCTCGGCACCATGTTCTCACCGATTCAGGACCGCGACGGGCCCGGTCAGGGCTTTACCCATCACCTGGGCGACCTGGTCACCATCTCCACCCCACGCCTTGGCGCTCTGGTCAATCGCGTCGAACGCTCCGACCAGCTGCCCCCATGGACCTACGGTATCCGCGCCTGGCTCGCCCACCAGCGCGGCTGACACCACGCAAGACCCGCACGAACCGACATCTCCCTTCTGCCTCGCCCTCGGCGAGGCTTTTTTTGTTTCAGACTCGCGACTGTGCCATTACGCGCTGCTACTCAAGCATTCGCGCATGCGGTATGCGAGTTCCCGCGCCGGACATGGCGAGTGACATGGCCCTGACATATACCTTCAGGACCCCTCCCGCCGATGTCAGTCAGTGTATCGACATATGACGGTTGTTCTTGCTTATGGAGCCTTTCCTGCCCAAGGCGTGTTGCATAGCGAACGCAAGGTCAGAAACAACGCAAGGTCAGGAACAACGCAGGGTCAGGAACACGACCAGAAACGACATCGCTGCACTCACGCGAGCGAGGGGACCAACGAACATCGACCATCATCAGACAAGGGCCTCAAGGCCCGGATAAAGGACAGGGAGCAAGCCAAAGGCCACCCAAGAAGCCTGCGCCGCCCTTGCCGTGACTCGTCGCCGTCAGCGCAGCACCCGTGGATGGATACATCCAGGTGCGCCTCGGTGACCAAGGAGGACAGACCATGCTCAGGATTTCCCGTCTCACCGCCATCGCCGCCGCCATGGGCGCCAGCCTGATTGCCTTTGACGCGGTCGCCGAGACCTACTTCGAAATCACCGACGGGGAGCTCAAGCGCCCCACCGGCTTCCGCGAATGGGTATTCGTCGGCACCCCGCTCACGCCCAATGACATGAACAACGGCAAGGCACCTTTTCCCGAGTTCCACGCTGTCTACATTGATCCGGAAAGCTGGGATCACTGGAAGGAGACCGGTGAATTCCGCGATGGCACCATCATGATCAAGGAGCTGATCAGCGTCGGCAGCAAGCAGGCAGCCAGCGGCAACGGCTACTTCATGGGCGAGTACATCGGCCTCGAGGCGACCATCAAGAGCAGCGAGCACTTCCCGGACGAGCCCGGCAACTGGGCCTACTACAGCTTCTCGACGCCGGACCACTCGAGCCTCAAGGAGACAGCGGCGCCCTTCCCCACCGCCGCCTGCAACGCCTGCCACGCGGCGGCGGCTGCCGACGACTTCGTCTTTACCCAGTACTACCCGGTATTGACCGCCGGCAAGGGCGCCGGAGACGACGCCGGTGGCGGCACCCAGTCCCAGCTTGGCAACGACGGCTAATCGCCTGTCTGGCCCCGTTCCGACAGTCCAGGGCCTGAACCATCGGCCAGGAAGCAGGAAGTCATTGTCAGGAACGGGGACCATCGGCAACCCAGCGCCGATGAAGGCGACTGTAAAGGCGCCTATGCAAGTGGCTGTGACGGCGGCTGTGACGGCGCCCGTGAGAACGCCCAAGCAAGCGCCATGTAGAAACGTTTCCTGGTGTACGCCCGACGCCCGCAATCGATGGGGCGTCTGGCGCAAGCTGCCGAAGGGCGTGCCGTATCACCCACTATTACCAAGCGATCAAGAGAAAGGTTGGCAAACGCTGGGCGAGCAACTTGCAGCGCGATCGGTTGCAATGCAATAGCGATAGCCAGAGCCAGCGGCGCGAATAGAGCGTTCTGCGATCGCCAGCGACATAAAAGCCAGATGCACAGCAGCGCGACGTAAAGCAAGACAAGCACCTGGCACCACCGAGCATGAAGCGATGGCGGTGACCCTGCGTCACCCTATGGCCTTGGCGGGTACGTTTTCCGGCAAGCCACTGGATTCGCCCCGGAGTCCAGAAGTGGCATAGGCGCTGCCCCGAGAGAAGGATGTCTCTCGGCAGCAATATCCGCCATGCTTCTTGCGTTCCCTGCCCTCCTGGCGGCCCTCCCCGGCCGCCTTTTTTTATGTTCTCGGCGCCCTCCTCCCGCGGACCAGCGTTATCCATCCCCGCTCTTTGATATCAGCAATCTTCCGCTACCCCGGCTCTCTCAATCCTTTGCGACCAAAGTCGGCCCTTGGCGCCAATTGCAATCCAGCCAACCTGCGCCATACTACGGATAACATCATGCTAGCAGCCTGTCATACCAGTTAGCGAAAACCCACGACACCAGCTGGCTTCAGTTAGAGGGAGAGCACCAGGCCTTCGTCACTACGACACCTGATGTTCCGCCGCCATAACAACAACCCTGTCGCCCCTGCCAACAGGAGACATCATGCGTCTGTCAGGAAAGACCGCCTTGATCACCGCCGCCGGACAGGGCATCGGTCGCGCCACCGTCGAGCGTTTTATCGCCGAAGGCGCGGAGGTCCACGCCACCGATCTCGATCCTACCAAGCTCGAGGATCTGGCAGATCGCCGAGGAGTCCGCTGCCACACCCTGGATGTGACCGACCCTGCGGCGATCGCCGAGCTGGGGGCCAAGATTCCGACACCGACCATCCTGTTCAACTGTGCCGGTTACGTGCATAGCGGCAGCCTGCTGGAGTGCTCCATCGAGGACTTCGATCGCTCCATGGCGATCAACGTCACCGCCATGTACCACACCATCTCGACCTTTCTTCCCGGTATGCTGGAGGCCGGTGGTGGCAGCATCATCAATATGGCGTCGGTCGCCAGCAGCCTGAAAGGTGTTGCCGGACGCTTTGCCTACGGCACCAGCAAGGCTGCCGTCATCGGCCTGACGCGCTCGGTGGCGGCGGACTACGTGACTCAGGGCATCCGCTGCAACGCCATCTGTCCAGGTACCGTGGAGTCGCCCTCCCTGGCCCAGCGTATTCGCGCCCAGGCCGAGGCTCAGGGGCAGGATGAGGCCCAGGTGCGCCAGGCCTTCCTCGACCGTCAGCCCATGGGACGGCTGGGCAGGCCCGAGGAGATCGCGGCGCTGGCCGTCTATCTGGCCTCCGATGAATCGGCGTATACCACCGGTACAAGCCAGATCATCGACGGCGGCTGGCTGGCGTGAAGACACTGATCGACGCAAAGCGATGACATCGGCGCGATATAACGTCACCGGTACCAGCCAGATCATCGACGGCGGCTGGCTTACGTGAAGACACTGATCGACGCAAAGCGATGACATCGGCGCGATATAACGGCACCGGTACCAGCCAGATCATCGACGGCGGCTGGCTGGCATGAACACACTGATCGACGCAAAGCGATGACATCGGCGCGATATAACACCATCAACTCAGCAAAAACATTCATCCAATCAACGACAAAGGACACCCCATGAAACTGCTGCGATTCGGCGCCCTCGGCCAGGAAGCTCCCGGTATTCTCGACGCCAACGGACGTGTCCGTGACCTCTCCGGCGTCATCGACGACGTTGCCGGAGAGGCCCTCGGACGTGACAGCCTGGCGCGCATCGCCGGCCTCGATCTGGAAAGCCTGCCCGAGGTTCCCGCCGACACCCGTATCGGCCCCTGCGTCGGCCAGGTCGGAAAGTTCATCTGCATCGGCCTCAACTACGCCGATCACGCCGCCGAGAGTGGCGCCGAGGTGCCGCCAGAGCCGGTGATCTTCAACAAGTGGACCAGCGCCATCTGCGGCCCCGACGACGACGTCATCATCCCCCGCGATTCCACCAAGACCGACTGGGAGGTCGAACTCGGCGTGGTCATCGGCAAGGGCGGCCGCTATATCGACGAAGCCGACGCCCTCGAGCACGTGGCGGGCTACTGTGTGATCAACGACGTATCCGAGCGGGAATTCCAGCTTGAGCGCAGCGGCACCTGGGACAAGGGCAAGGGTTGCGACACCTTCGGGCCCCTCGGCCCCTGGCTGGTGACCCCGGATGAGGTGGAAGATCCCCAGGCGCTGAACCTGTGGCTCGAGGTCGACGGCAAGCGCTACCAGGACGGCAATACCCGCACCATGGTCTATCAGGTGGCCTACCTGATCAGCTACCTGAGCCGCTTCATGAGCCTGCAGCCTGGTGACGTCATCTCCACCGGCACGCCGCCTGGTGTCGGCCTGGGCCAGAATCCGCCGGTGTTCCTGCGTCCCGGCCAGACCATGCGTCTGGGCATCGAGGGCCTCGGGGTACAGACCCAGAAGGTCGTGGCGGATTCCGACGCATGAGCCAGTCCGACCAGCCAATGACCGTGGCGGTCTGCGTCGAACCAGGGCAGATGGCCCTGGAACAGCGCCCCCGCCCCGAGCTTGCCGGCGGCGAGGCCCTGGTGCGCATTTCGCGCATCGGGGTCTGCGGCACCGATATCCACGCCTTCGGCGGCAACCAGCCCTACTTCGACTACCCTCGGGTGCTGGGGCATGAACTGGCCGGCACGGTGGAGGCTCTGGCCGACGACGTAGACGAGGCGGCCCGTGCCCGCCTCGAGCACCAGCCGGTGTACGTGATCCCCTACCTGCACTGTGGCGAGTGTCGTGCCTGCCGAGGCGGCAAGACCAACTGCTGTCAGGCGATGCAGGTGATCGGCGTCCACCGCGATGGCGGCATGGCCGAGTGGCTGAAGGTTCCGGTCGATCATCTGGTGGCCTGCCCGGCACTGGAACCGGACGAGCTGGCACTGATCGAGTGCCAGGCCATCGGTGCCCACGCGGTGCGCCGGGCCGCGGTGGAAGCGGATGAACTGGTGGCGGTGGTCGGCGCCGGCCCCATCGGCATCGGCGTCGCCCAGGTCGC
>DJIP01000170.1:0-2375 GCA_002433675.1 Halomonas halophila | reverse complement strand
CCTTCTGCCGCGAAGCGCTCGGCTTCGAGCAGACCCTGGTAGTGGGCGAGGACGATCCGCAGGCGCGCCTGGCCAGTCTCAACGACGGCGCCCTGGCCGATGTGGTGTTCGACGCCACCGGCAATCCGAAGGCCATGGAGGCCGGCTTTGGCCTGGCCGGACACGGTGGCCGCTACGTGCTGGTCAGCATCGTCAAGTCTGACATTCACTTTGACGACCCGAGCTTCCACGGCCGTGAACTGACCCTGCTCGCCAGCCGAAACGCCACCCGCGAAGACTTCGACTGCGTCACCAAACTGCTGGAAGAAGGCCGTATCCAGGTGCGCCCGATGATCACCCACCGCGCAGAGCTTGGGGCCCTGCCCGAAACCATGCCGGTGTGGTGCGGTGGTGAGGCCGGCGTAATCAAGGCAATGATTCACCTCGACCGATAAGTCGGCGCCGGGACAGGAGTGCGTCGCAGCGCACCCGCTGCGGCGCGCGCCCTCCGACCGGAGAGCTCCCGCCGACGGGCACCGCACCCTGCGGCCACACGACGTACGGTACCCACCGTCATCTGGTGCACCCGATCACCAGGCCGCCACGATAACAACGTCAACGCCTTTGCCGAGGACCGTCCCCATGTCCACTCCTTCATCGACCACCACGTCATCGACCACCGCGTCTTCGACTACCACGTCATCGAACAAGGAAGCGCTGTCCAGCGCGACCATCGCCAGTGATCAGCCCGTCCGGGAGAGCCTGCGGGTCCATTCCGCCGACAATGTACGCGTCGCCCTGCGCGACCTGCCCCAGGGGTATCGCATCGGCGAGGGAGACGACATCCTGACCCTGGTCGAGGCAGTGCGCCACAAGCACAAGTTCGCCCTGGTGGATCTGGCCATCGGCGACACCGTCACCATGTACGGCGTCACCGTCGGCCGGGCCACCCGGCCGATCGCCCGTGGCAGCGCGATCCGCACCGACAACCTCGAGCACTTCACCCACTCGGATACCCCGGTCACTCGACGGGAACACTGGCAGGCACCGGACGTCTCCGCCTTCGAGGATCACACCTTCGACGGCTTCCATCGTCCGGACGGTGGCGTCGGTACCGCCAACCTGTGGCTGGTGGTGCCGCTGGTGTTCTGCGAGAACCGCAATATCGAGGTGCTGCGCCAGTGCGTGGCGGACGCCTTGGGTGACGACCCCTTCCGCGACTACAAGCAGATGGCACGCCAGATGCTTCATGGCGATAGCCAGAGCAGCGTGGCCGAGCCGCCTTCCTCGCCCTTTCCCAACGTGGATGGGGTGCGTTTTCTGACCCATACCCTGGGCTGCGGTGGCACCGACGACGACGCCCAGGCGCTGTGCAACCTGCTGGCAGGCTACATCACCCACCCCAACGTGGCCGGCGCCACGGTGCTGAGCCTGGGCTGCCAGAAGGCTCAGATCGCCATGCTCAAGCAGGCGGTGGCACGCAAGGACCCGCAGGGCCTGCGCCCGGTGCACTATCTGGAGCAACAGGCCAGCACCAGTGAAGACGCCTTGATCGAACAGGCCCTGGGCACCATCTTCGATGGCCTGCGCGAGGCCAACCAGGTGACACGCCAGCCGGCGCCGCTATCGGCCCTACGTATCGGGGTGGAGTGCGGCGGGTCCGACGGTTTCTCGGGTCTTTCGGCCAACCCGGTGGTGGGCGGTGTCATCGATCGCCTGGTTGCCCTCGGCGGCAGCGGCATCCTCAGCGAATTTCCCGAGCTCTGCGGAGTCGAGCACGAACTGCTGTCGCGCTGCGTCGACGACGCCACCGCCGAACGTTTCTCGTCACTGATGCAGGCCTACCAGCGCCACGCCGACTCCGTCGGCGCGAGTTTCTCGATGAACCCCTCGCCGGGCAATATCCGCGATGGTCTGATCACCGATGCCATGAAGTCCGCCGGGGCCGCCAAGAAAGGCGGCGACAGCCCGGTGGTCGAGGTCCTCGACTACACCGAGACAGCCAAGCAACCCGGGCTGGCGCTGCTGTGCAGCCCGGGCAACGATGTCGAGTCCACTACCGCTCTGGTCGGCTCCGGCGCCAACCTGGTGATCTTCACCACCGGGCTCGGCACGCCCACGGGTAACCCCGTTGCACCAACCCTCAAGGTCGCCAGCAACTCGGACCTGGCCCGCCGCATGGCCGACATCATCGACTTCGATAGCGGAGCGGTGATCCGGGGCGAGGCCTCCATCGACGAGCTCGCCGATGACCTGCTGGCGCTGTGCATCGAGACCGCATCTGGGCGCTACACCACCCGCGCCGTGGGGCTGGCCCAGCACGACTTCATTCCCTGGAAGCGCGGGGTGTCCCTGTGAAAGAGCCTGTGAGCGTCCCTGTGAAAGAGCCTGTGAGC
>DJIP01000195.1 GCA_002433675.1 Halomonas halophila | reverse complement strand
TTGAAGACCGTGGTCTTGCCGGCGCCGTTGGGGCCGATCAGGGCGTGGATATGCCCTTCCGTGATCTTGAGATCCACACCGTCCACGGCGGTAAAGCCACGAAACGACTTGGTCAGGCCACGGGTCTCTAGCACGTACTGCTGGGTCATGTGGCGTCCTCTGCGGGACCGGGGTCCCTGGCTTGAGGTTGTTATGGTTGTTTGATGCCGCGATGGCGACGCTCTACTTTACGTTTACGTAAGCTAGAAGAGTCAAAGGCCCGACGCAATTGGCCAAGCGTTGAACAAGACCAAAGATGTATTCTCCGCATTTCAATAGGTTGCTTACGACAAACCGGCAACACCTTGGCCCCGCGAGGTTTTCCTCCTGAAAAGCGCAAGGCCCCCGTCGCGCTGGCGCGACGGGGGCCTGAAAGAAGAGGCTCCAATGGTTCGATCCTCGTCGAGCGACTGGCCAGCCACCACGGCCAGCGCCCGCGTCCTGCTCAGCACTCGATGGCGTTGACGGCGAGCCCCCCCTTGGAGGTTTCCTTGTACTTCTCCTGCATGTCGGCGCCGGTGTCGCGCATGGTACGGATGGCCTTGTCCAGCGAGATGAAGTGTTCACCGTCACCGCGACAGGCCATCAGGGCGGCGTTGATGGCCTTGACCGAGGCGATGGCGTTGCGCTCGATGCAGGGTACCTGCACCAGACCACCGACCGGATCGCAGGTCAGCCCCAGGTTGTGTTCGAGGCCGATCTCGGCGGCGTTCTCGACCTGGGCGACGCTGGCCCCCATGACTTCGGCGAGTCCGGCTGCGGCCATGGCGCAGGCCGAGCCCACCTCACCCTGACAGCCCACCTCGGCGCCGGAGATGGAGGCATTCTTCTTGCACAGGATACCGACGGCGCCGGCGGTCAGCAGGAAGTTGACCACGTCCTTCTCGCAGGCACCGGGCTGGAACTTCATGTAGTAGTGCAGCACTGCGGGAATGATCCCCGCGGCGCCATTGGTGGGCGCGGTGACCATTCGCCCACCGGCGGCATTTTCCTCGTTGACCGCCAGGGCGTAGACGTTGACCCAGTCCATCGCCGAAAACGTCGTGGCGATCAGCCCGGCGTCATCGCCCATCGCCTCGAGACGGCGGTACAGTGACGCGGCGCGACGCTTGACGTTGAGCCCGCCAGGCAACACCCCTTCCCCCTCGACGCCCCGGTTGACGCAGGCCTGCATGGCTTGCCAGATATCCCACAGACCGGAGCGCACCTCGGCTTCGCTGCGCCAGGCCTTCTCGTTTTCCAGCATCAGTTCGCTGATGCTCATGCCATGCAGACGACACAGCGCCATCAGTTCCGCGCCGCTGTTGAAGTCGTAAGGCAAGGGGGTGGTGTCGGAATCCAGCGCTCCGTCCCGTGCCTGGGCCTCGTCGACGACGAAGCCGCCCCCGACCGAGTAGTAGGTCTCGCGCTTGACCTCCTCGCTGTGCCCCTTGGCCACAAGCGTCATGGCGTTGGGGTGATAGGGCAGGCTCTCCTCGTGCCACTGCAGGTCTCTGGCCCACAGGAAAGGCACCGCCACCTGTCCACCGAGCATCAGGGTCTGGCTCTCGAGCAGCTCTTCGATGCAGGGGCCGACCATCGCCGGGTCGATACGATCAGGACGTTCACCCATCAGTCCCATCACGCAGGCGCGATCGGTGGCGTGGCCCTTGCCGGTGGCCGACAGCGAACCGTAGAGGTGGATCTCGATCCCCGCGACGCGCTCCAGCAGATCCTGTGAACGCAGCGCCTCGACGAAGTCGTAGGCGGCCTTCATCGGCCCCACGGTGTGGGAGCTGGACGGCCCGATCCCGATCTTGAACAGGTCGAATACGCTGATAGCCATGGCGCTGCCTCTTGTACGAATGACGCGAAGTGTGGGGCATGAGGGGCGGAGGTCCGAGACCTGCGAGGTCAATTTCGCTAAAGCGAGGGCTTTCGTTCCTCCGGGATATCGTTATGCTGGCTGCCATCGCTTCGATGGACAAGGCAGAATATCTTGCCTTCACTATAGCTCAGCTAAACCATATCTAAACCACCGCCATACCACGGCCAGACCATGACCTCTTGTCGGAACACATCGCAATGAGTCGACTGCTCAACGCCCAGACCCACGCCTGGCTGAAGGGTTTCGCCGTCAGCGCCCGCCACCTGTCCTTCACTCGAGCGGCAGAGGAACTGCACGTCACCACCGGCGCCGTCAGCCAGCAGATCAAGCAGCTGGAGGACCGGCTGGGCTTCAAGCTGTTTCGCCGGCTGCCGCGTCGTCTGGAGCTGACCGAGGAAGGCAAGCGCCTGGCCGCCGTGGTGGACGACGCCTACCAGGCGGTGGGACTCGAGGTGAGTCGCCTGCGCAGCGGGGTGATGAGCGGGGTCATCCGCCTGCGCTCGGTGCCTTCGTTCCTCAACAAATGGCTGATGCCCCGATTGCCGCGTCTGCAGGCCAGGTTTCCCGATATCGAACTGCACATCACCGCCGAAGACAGCAACATCTCGTTGCGCGACGGCGACTTCGACCTCGCGCTCGACCTCAACGACGGCCACTATCCGGGACTTACCATCACCCCGCTGATGCAGGAACGCATCTTCCCGGTCTGCTCACCCGGCCTGCTGAAGGGCCGCCCACCGCTCAGACGCCCCGAAGACCTGGCCTGGTACCCGCTGCTGCACGACATCACGGCCTGGCGCGGCAGCCAGGAGTACGGCGAGTGGCGCCACTACTTGTCCGCCATCGGCGCCCCTTCGATCAATCTGGAGCGTGGCTACACCTTCAACCGCAATCACCTCACCATGGAGGCCGCCATCGCCGGCATGG
>DJIP01000344.1 GCA_002433675.1 Halomonas halophila | reverse complement strand
CCACCGGCACCGTCTGGTTGCCGCTGATGATCAGGGCGGTGCCCTTGGCCGCCAGCAGGCTCGCCAGGGTGGCGATAAAGGGAGGGATATGCAGGCGCGTGATCATCACGGCATTGACCAGACCCGCCGCCAGTCCGGTGGCAAGCCCGGCCAGGAGCGCCGGGACCAGGCCGTAGGGGCTTGCGTAGGCGGCGGTGACCGAGGACAGCGCCGCCACCGTGCCCACCGACAGATCGATGCCGCCGGTGATGATCACCAGGCACATGCCCAGGCTGATCAGCACGAACATGGCGTTGTAGTTGAGAAAGGACGAAAGATTGTAGGCGCTGCCGAAATTGTCGTAGCGGATCAGGCCGAGGCAGATCAGTGCCAGCAGGATCACGCAGACCCCGGTGGCCTGGCCATTGTCGGCAAGGCGCTGGCGCCAGGAGACGGTGGTCATGTCAGTGGGCTCCTCTGGGCGTCTGGAGATACACCGCCAGCACGATGATGGCGGCCTTCACCACCAGCGCCACCTCGTCGGCGACGCCGTTGGCGAGCAGGGTGTAGCGCACCAGCTGGATGATCGCGGCGCCGAGGATGACCCCGGCGATGGGGGCCTTGCCGCCCTTGAGCAGGGCGCCGCCGACCACCGCCGCGGCGATGGCGTCGAGTTCCATCAGGTTGCCGTTCTTGGCCGCGTCCGAGGCGGAATTGATGGCCACGGTGATCAGCCCGGCGAGGCCGGCGAGCAGGGCGCAGCTGGTGTAGGCCGCGAGCTTGACTCGGGTCACCGGGACTCCGGCCATGCGCGCGGCCTGGGGATTGCCGCCGGTGGCCAGCAGGTAGCGGCCGTAGCGGGTGCGGGCGATGACCCAGGCCACCACCAGGGCGATGACCACCACCAGCCAGCCCTGGAAGGGCAGGCCGAGTAGCCGACCGGCGCCGAGGAACTCGAAGGCGGGATTGTCGAAGGTCTGCAGGTTGCCGTTGGTCAGCACCTGGGCCAGACCGCGACCGGAGATGAACAGCACCAGGGTGGCGATGATCGGCTGCACGCCGAAGCGACTGACCAGCACGCCATTGAACAGCCCACAGGCCACGGCGACGGCCAGGGCCACGACGATCGCCATCAGGGTCATCGCCAGCGGCGCCTGCTGGCCGAACTCCGACAGAAAGATCAGTGGCGCCAGGGCGCCGGCCAGGGCCATCACCGCGCCCACCGACAGGTCGATGCCACCGGTGGCGATGACCAGGGTCATGCCGATGGCGACGATGGCGATGGTCGACACCTGGGAGACGTTGACCGACAGCGTCTGCCACTCGAGAAAGTTGGGGGTGATCGCGACATTGAACAGGATCAGCGCCAGCAGGGCGACGAGCAGCGCCAGGCTGCGGGGGTTCACCGGCATGGCCCGGCGCCATCGCGGGCTGGCCGACCGGGGCGACGCCTGACGGGAGGAGTGGAGCGACGTCATGGTGCGGTCTCCTGGTGGTCGGTGGCGGTAGCGGCGGATGTCCCGTCGTCACGCGCCGCGCTGTCGGCGCGGTCGTGCTGGGCGGTGGCGATGGCGGTGACCAGGGCGTCTTCGCTGAGCCCGGGGTTGTCGAGCACCCGGGTCGAGTGGCCTTCGTGCATGATCACCACCCGCTGGGCGCCCTCGGCGAGTTCCTCGAATTCCGAGCTGATCATCAGCACCGCGCCGCCCTGGGCCTGATAGTCCTGAACGATGCGCTGGATCTCGCGCTTGGCGCCGATATCGACGCCACGGGTCGGCTCGTCGAGGATCAGCAGTCGCGGCTGGGTCGCCAGCCAACGCGCCAGCAGTACCTTCTGCTGGTTGCCGCCGGACAACTGGCCGATGGGTTGTTCCATGGAGGCGGTCTTGATCTTGAGCGCCTCGATATAGTGCGCAGCGAGTTCGCGCTCGCGTCGCCTTTGAATGACGCCGCGACGGCTCAGCGTGCCGAGCAGGGGCAGGGTCATGTTCTCGCGCACGCTCATCTCGGGGATGATGCCCTCGACCTTGCGATCTTCGCTGAGCAGCGCCACCCCGGCGGCGATGGCGTCGCGGCTGTGGCGGGGGGCGTAGTGCTGGCCGGCCAGCCGCATGCTGCCCCGGGTGCTGCGATCGAGCCCGAACAGGGCGCGGGCGAGCTCGCTGCGACCGGCGCCGAGCAGCCCCCCGAGGCCCACCATCTCGCCCTGATGCACCTCCAGCGAGGCGCCTCGCAGGCCCTTGTCGGTGGCCAGAGACTCGACCTCGAGCAGTGTCTCGTTGGTATCGAGTTCCATCTCGCGAAAGCTGGTGGTGCCGCTGGCCTGGATATCCGAGGCCTTGCGGCCAAGCATGGAGGCCACCAGCTCCAGGCGCGGTGTCTCGCTGAGGGGGCGCTGTTCTACCGTGGCGCCGTTGCGCATGATGGTGGCGCAGTCGCACACAGCGTAGAGCTCCTCGAGGAAGTGCGAGACGAACAGCACCGAGGTGCCCTGGGACTTGAGCAGCCGGATGACCTCGAACAGCCGCTGTACCTCGCGTTCGTCCAGCGAGCTGGTCGGCTCGTCCATGATCACCAGCCTGACCTGCTGGGACACCGCCCGGCCGATGGCTACCAGCTGCTGGATGGCGGTGGAGTACTCGCTGAGCGGACGGCGGACGTCGATATCCAGCCCC
The DNA here is from genome assembly GCA_002433675.1 of Halomonas halophila. Classification (GTDB taxonomy): domain Bacteria; phylum Pseudomonadota; class Gammaproteobacteria; order Pseudomonadales; family Halomonadaceae; genus Halomonas; species Halomonas salina_B. Next base: position 2,291 of record DJIP01000344.1, on the reverse strand, counting down.
AGCTCCTCGAGCACCGCGCGGGCCCGTCGATGGGCCTGGGGCCAGTCGATCCCGCCCCACCAGTGAAGCGGCTCGAAGCCCATCATCATGTTCTCGGTGACCGAGCGCAGCGGCACCAGGTTGAGCTCCTGGTAGATGGTGGCAACGCCAGCCTGCTGCGCCCGGCGCGGGCCGGAGAAGGCCACAGGCTTGCCGTCGAGGAGGATCTGGCCGCTGGTGGGCGTATAGACCCCGGTGAGTACCTTGATCAGGGTGGACTTGCCCGCCCCGTTCTGGCCGATCAGTGCGTGCACCTCACCCGGCGCGATCGTGAGCGAGGCGCCGTCGAGGGCGACGGTGCCTCCAAACCGCTTGTGGATGTCGCGCATGTCGATAAGCGCTGTCATGACGTGGTACCTGGTTGGAATGTCAGGTCGGGATCAACCGGCGTGGCTCAATAGGCGTCGTCGATATGCTCGGCGGCGTTGTCTTGGGTGAAGACACGGTCGTCGACGCGTACCCAGGGCTCGATGGTCTCGCCGGCGGCGTAGCGGTTGAGCACGTCGCAGGCCATCGGACCAAAGCGCGGCGACGACTCGACGCTGACCCCGAGCTTGCCGTCGAGGATCGCCTGCAGGGCGTCGCGGGTGCCGTCGATCGAGACCAGCAGCACGTCCTCGCCGGGGGTGCGTCCGGCCAGTTCCAGCGCCTGGATGGCACCGATGATCATCTCGTCGTTGTGGGCATAGACCACGTTGACCTCAGGATGGGCCTGGAGCAGTGTCTCCATCACCTGGCGGCCGGTATCGCGGGCGAAGTCGCCGGACTGGGAGGCGATGATCTGCATGTTGTCCTGTTCGGCGATGACCGCATCGAAGCCTTCTTTGCGGTCATTGGCCGAGGAGGCGCCGGTGGTGCCCTCGAGCTCGATGATATGGGCCTGTTCGCCATCGAAGTTGTCGACCAGCCACTCGGCAGCGATGCGCCCCTGCTCGATGAAGTCCGAGCCGAGGAAGCTGACGTAGTGCTCACCGGCCCTGGCGACCTCGTCATCGACGATACGGTCGACCAGGAACACCGGGATGCCTGCCGCACGGGCCTTCAACACCGCCGGGATCAGCGCCTTTTCCTCGCGCGGGGGCAGGAAGATCGCATCGACGCCCTGGGCGATCATGCTGTCCACGTCGGCGACCTGCTTGGCGGCGGAACCGGCCGCGTCGGTCACCGTTAGCTGCCAGCTGCACTCGGGGGCGATATCACGAAACGACTGGGTCTCGGCGATGCGCCAGGGGTTGTTGCTTTCCATCTGGGCGAAGCCCACCCGGTAGCTGTCCTTCTGTTCCAGCGGCGGCAGCTGCTGGGCCCAGCCGGGCATGGCGGAAAGTCCCAGCAGGGCGGCGGTGGCAAGCCCGGCCAGGCGGCGGGCACGGGGGTGAAGGGCAGTCGGGGAGTGGTGGGTCGAAGGCATCTTGTGCTCCTGGGCTATTGTGCTTGTTGTCAAAAGAACACCGCATCGGCAGTGCTCCGTGCTGCAGGGAGGCGTTCAATCGCCCCAGTTGACGTACATCGTCTGCTTCTTGAAGTAGGCGGAAAAACCGTACTTGCCGTCCTCGCCGCCGACACCGGAATGGCCCCAGCCCGAGTGATAGGCGTGGACCTGCTCGCCGTTGGCGCGATTGAAGTAGATCTCGCCGAAGCGCAGCTCCGAGGGCAGCCGCATCAGCCGCTTGAGGTCGCGGGTGAAGACATAGGCCGAAAGGCCGTAGGAGGTGTCGTTGGCAAAGGCCAGGGCCTGCTCGAAGTCGTCGACCCGCTGGATCGGCACCACCGGTCCGAACACCTCGTCGTCGATCAGCGGCGAGCGATTGTCCCGGGTCTCGACGATGGTCGGTGCGATCCAGTAGCCCTTGGCGTAGTCGCCTGAGTCGAGCGGGCCGCCTTCGAGCAGTACGCGGTCGCCCTGGGCGATACCGCGCTGGACCATGGCGGCGACCTTGTCGCGTTCGCCACGGCTGACCTTGGGGCCCATGTCGGGGTCGTCCAGCGGATTGCCGATGCTCAGCGCGCGCGAGGCGGCGATGAACTTGTCGGTGAACTCGTCGGCGATCTGGCGATGCAGGTAGATGCGCTCGCTGCAGGTGCAGATCTGGCCGCAGTTGGTATAGCGCGCGGTGACGGCGGCCTTCACCGCGGCGTCGACGTCGGCGTCCTCCATCACGATGAAGGGCGCCTTGCCGCCGAGCTCCAGACGGACGATCTTGAGTTCCTCGGCGGCGCTGCGAAAGATTTGGCGCCCCGCCCGGGTGCTGCCG
>DJIP01000115.1:3701-4253 GCA_002433675.1 Halomonas halophila | reverse complement strand
GGTCGTGGCGTCTGTCGTCCTGCAGGTTTGGCCCGTTTCCGGACTCAGGCAGCAGTGATGATATGGTACTTTTCCATCAGCTGGTCATGGCTCTCGACCCGCTCCGGGTCCAGCGGAATGCAGTCCACCGGACACACCTGCTGGCACTGGGGCTCGTCATAGTGGCCCACGCACTCGGTGCACAGGTTAGGGTCGATGACGTAGATCTCCTCGCCGGGGGAAATGGCGCCATTGGGGCATTCCGGTTCGCAGACGTCGCAGTTGATGCACTCGTCGGTGATCATCAGTGACATTGGGGGTCCTCGCGCAGAGTCGTGGCCAGAAGGCCAAGGCAGCGTGCCGCCGGAATCTCGCCGTCGCGAGGGGGCCGGGCAGGCTGCACGGGGGCTCGGCGTCGCCGATACCACCCCTGGAGTTCGGGATCAACGGGAAGACCACGGCCAGATCGCAGCGCGCCGAGGTCAATTCCCAGTGTGATGGTCAAGTATTGTAATGGCTACGCAGGGTTTGTGCGACCTTGGGGTGCACATGCTTCGAGATGTCGCCGCCCAG
>DJIP01000115.1:0-3313 GCA_002433675.1 Halomonas halophila | reverse complement strand
GTCTCCAGGTCCGGCATCTGGGCGCGGTTCATGTTGGCCAGCTGCAGCTCGTACTCGAAGTCGGAGACGGCGCGCAGTCCCCTGAGCAGCACCCGGGCGTTCTGCGCCTTCATGAACTCCGTCATCAGGCCGGAAAAGCCCACCACCTCGACGTTGCCGAGGGAGGCAACCACCTCGCGAGTCAGCGCCAGGCGGGTATCCAGGTCCAGCGCCGGGCCCTTGCCAGGGCTCGAGGCGATGGCCACCACCACCTTGTCGAACAGCCGCGAGGCGCGTTCGATCAGGTCGTAGTGGCCGTTGGTGATGGGATCGAAGGTGCCAGGATAGATGGCGGTGGTCATCACCTCTGCTCCTGTCTCTCGTCAACTGACGGCTTGTCCTCGCCACCGGCTTCATCGAGCCGGCCGAAGGGGTTGTCCACGGCCAGCGAGACCGGCTGCTGGTAGCCGGGGATGTGGATGCTGTCGGCGCCGACCTCTAGCTCCGGGCCTTCCAGCACGCCTTCACCGAAACGATAGCGCACGGCGAAGTGTCCCGCATCGGCCTGTTGGTGGTAGGCGGCGGCATGGGCCCGGGTCGCCTCGCGCCGCTCGCGCCAGGCGGCCATGGCGTCGTCGCCGTGGCGCTTGGACAGCAGCCGTTCGGTGGCCTCTGGGGAGATCAGCACCCCGGTGGCGTTGTTGCCACCAAAGCCCTTGGCGTTGATCAGGCTGGCGTCGGCCTTGAACGCCTGGGTGTCCTTGAACAGCCTCAGACGCTCGGCGTGGACGTCGTCGGCGACCCGGTCGAGGGTGCAGATGCCCGGCAGCAGGCCGTAGGCGAAGCTGCCCAGGGCGCTGGTGAGCTGGTCGCCGGCGGCGCTGCCCTGAGAGTGGCCAAGGTAGGCCTTGATCGCCACCACCGGCCAGTCGGTGATGTCGTGGGCCTTGGCCACGGCGTCGAACACATGGGACTCGGTGGTACGGTTCTTCGGCGTCGAGGTGCCATGGGCGTGGATATAGCTGCGCTCTCGCAGGCTGGTCTCGCCGAGCATGTCGCGAATCAGCGAGCAGGCCTTGCCCAGGGTCACGTAGTTGCCGATGCCGGGGGCCGAGATCGAACGCTTCCAGCCGTCGGCGTTGACGAACACCTCCGGCGCGGCGGCCAGGATATCGGCGCCCACTTCCAGTGCCAGGCTGTCATCCATCAGCATCACGAACTGGCTGGACTCACCCATGGTAAAGCCGCAGTTGCGGGCGAAGGGACGGCTGGCGCGCTGGTAGTCGGCGTCGGTCAGAAGCTCCAGGGCATCCAGTGCCTTGAGGCTGTCGTCGTCGGCCAGCGCCCCCATGGTGCGAAAGCCCTCGATGATCTCGGGGGTGATCGGGGCGTCCGCGGTGCCGACCATGACGATACGGCGGCGGCCGCTTCTGATGTCGTCGATGCCCAGGCGCAGGTTGTAAAGGAAGCTGGCGCAGGCGCCCAGGGCGGCGCCGGTGGCACCGACGCTACCCAGCACATAGGCATTGAGGAAGTCAGCAGGCATCTGGCCGTAGCCCAGCGGCATCTGCTTGGAGGTGGCGCGCTTGCCCGAGACGAAGCTCTTGAGCAGGCCTCCCCAGCCCTCGTCGTCGAGCTGACCGATGGAGTTGCCGGCATAGACGGCGATAGCGTCCGGGTCCAGGCGGTCGCGCAGCGAGTCCCAGTCGAGACCGCTGTCGCCGAGGCAGTCGCTGGCGGCGAATACCGCCATGGACAGCCCGCGCGGGTGGTGCACGCTACGGTAGAGCTGGCTCGGGTCGAAGCCGCTGGGCAACTGGCCGGCGGCACGGACCTGGGCCTGGCGGGTCTCCGGCAGCATCACATCCATCTGGCCGGCGGGTACCGTGACTTCCAGATGATGGCGATCGACCTCTCGCACCTGCCAGGTGGGCGGCAGGTCGTCCGGCAGCTGCCTGCGGCGCAGACGAAAGGTCAACGGCGATTCCAGCGCCAGGTTGGCGCGGCGATTGGCGGGCAGCCCCTCGTCATTGAAACGGGGATCCTCGATGCGACGAATCAGGGTGTGACTGAGCACCTGGTCGCGGGTCTCCAGCGCCAGTTGGGAGGCATCGAGCACCTGCCCCTGGGCGTTGTGCCAGCGCTGGTCGGCGTCGCAGTGCGCCAGGCGCATCATCGCCGCCAGGCCGAGCAGGGTGGAGGTCTGCTCAGCCTCGGGAAGGGCGTCGAGCACGGTGCGACGGAAGGCCTGGTGGCCCGAGGTACGGCCGGCCGGGTTGACGCCGCCCATGCCCACGATCACCGGTAAGTGTGACAAGCCGGAGTCCTCGTATTGAAGCGGGTGAAAGGCTCGCTCTCGGAGCGGAGAAACGACATTGAAGGGCGCTGCGACAGACCAGGACAGCATGGCCGCCCGTGAATGAGGTAAAGACGGCTCGACTCTCGTGTTGCCTTGCAGCGATGTCGTGACGATCGCCTGCAAGCGTCGGTCGAGAGGAGCCTGAACCTCACCATTCTGGCGGCGAGGAGTCGTGCCTCGCGCGATGCCGCGTGCGCCCCAAGCAAAACGCCGTTCGATATTGCCATGGGAGAGGGATTCAGGCCAGCGATGTTAGCACTTGGTCTTGCCTCAGTCATGCGCGTTTCGGTGAAGCCAAGGTGGAGAAAGGCTTGGCGCCGGGGCTCGCGCCTGGACTCGCTCGACAACGTGGATGGTGAAGGCGGGGAGAGTCCTGCGGTGTAAGTCCCTGCTTACGCGTGAGGCACTTGATACACTGCACGCCAGGGCAAGACCAGGTCTTCGCCTCGCCGTTTCCACTGCCCGAGATCGCCCATGTCTGACGCCCCCCGTATCGTCACCTCGAACCAGACCGGCCCCCACGAGGACCTGCCGCGTCGGGTCAGTCGCGGTCTGTCCCATGTCTGGCGCAAGCCGCTGGCCGAGCACACCCGTGAAGCCTTCGCCGAGGCCGAGACCTGGCGCAGGGCTCAGGGTGAGCGAGGGCTTATTCTCGACGCCTGCTGCGGGGTCGGGCTGTCGACCCGCAAGCTGGCCGAGCGGTTTCCCGAGCACTGCGTGATCGGCGTCGATCGCAGCGCCGATCGACTGTCGCGGGACCACGGCCGGCTGCCGGACAACGCCCTGCTGGTGCGCGCCGACCTGGTCGACTTCTGGCGGCTGGCGCTGGCCGAAGGCTGGCGACCGGAGCGCCACTACCTGCTGTACCCCAATCCCTACCCCAAGTCGGTGCAACTCAAACTGCGCTGGCATGGGCACCCGGTATTCCCCGCCATCGTCGGCCTGGGCGGGCGTCTCGAGGTGCGCTCCAACTGG
>DJIP01000307.1 GCA_002433675.1 Halomonas halophila | reverse complement strand
AACCTGCTGGATCCCTGCATGCCCTTTGGGGGATTCAAGCAGTCCGGGATCGGCCGCGAGATGGGTGACTCCCTGATCGAACACTATACCGAGACTAAATCGGTGGTCATGATGCTCTAGAGTCCATCGAAAGGAGACGGCGCTCGCCGAGCAGTCGGATAGCGCCTGTTCGTCTAACGCCGACTAGCACGACACCGCCGCCCATGCCGAGCGCAAAGAGAACGGCGCCTGGGCGCCTTTGCTAGGATAACGCCCTGATTCCACAGACAGCGCCGAGGACATGAGCGACGACATCGACGTGCTGATCGCCGGCGGAGGCCCCGCCGGTGCCGCCCTGGCGCTACTGCTGCATCGCGCCGGCCATCGGGTCGAGGTGGTGACCCGCCTGCGCGACTACCCGGCCATCGAAGGCATCAGCCGTCGCAGCGGCGACGCCATGGCTCGTCTTGGACTGAACCGGGCCCTGGCCACCGCCCACGGCCCGGTCGCCCGTCGGGTGTACTGGGGCAACGAGGACCGCGCCCCCAATCAGGAGTGGCTGCTGCCCCGCCCTGCCTTCGATCGTGCCCTGCTCGACGACCTGCGTCAGGCCGGCGTGAGCATCAGCGAAGCCCGGGTGCGCGGCTGGCACCAACACGAGAACCGCATCACAGTGGAACTGGCCGATGGCCGCCAGCGTCATGCTCGCTGGGGGGTAGAAGCCCGCGGACGTCAAGCGGCTCGTGGCCACCAGCGCGACGCAGCGCCCTGGGCAACACCGGCACTCGTCCTGCGGGGGAGTAGTAACGTCAAGTCCGCCGCCAGCCTGGCGAGTTCACTTCCAGGCGGTGGTTGGGGCTGGTGGGCACGTGCGGCGGGCCATGCCTACCTGCAACTGGCCTTGCCCCAGGACGAATTGAACGCGGCCCGTCAAGCTCCGCTAGCGTGGCTCGAAGGTCATCCTCGACTGGCCCGCTGCTGGGGCGATACCACGCTGGAGCAACACTACCTGCGTCCTGGCCGGGTGGCCCGCACCCTGGTACGCCAGGGCCGGCTATGGCGCCTGGGCGACGCCGCCATGTCGGTAGATCCGCTGTCCGGCCAGGGCATCTTCAATGCCCTGTCGTCGGCCCATGGGCTGGCTCCGGTGATCCTCGGCGCCCTGGCCGGCGAACCCCTGGCACCGCTGACCCGTTTTCACCAGCGCCGTCAGGACCTGCTGTACTGGCGTTTTGCCCGGGCCGGCCGGGACTTCTTCCGTCTTGCCGCGAATGACGACCCTGCCCCCTACTGGCTTGGCCGCTGCCACTGGCCGGATCATCAGCCGATGCACGGAATCGACGCCTGGGCTCGGGTGCGCGTGGGCCAGGCCCCCGCCATCATCGGCACACGCCTGCGCCAGCGTGAACTGGTGATCACCCCGGACCAGCCCCTGGGCATCTACGCAGTCTCCGGCATTGCACTGGCACCGCTGGTCGCGGCGATGAAGGCGGGTCGTCTCGACCTCGTGCGCGAACGTCTGGCGGACCTGCCCCAGGCCCAGGCGACGGGGCTACGTCAGTGGTGGGCGCAGCAGCCGGACTGGCCCCCGCTGCCTAGCTAGAACGCCCTCAATAGTCGTGAAGGCACCGCCCACAAAGGGTTCGTCCAATCATGTGGATGCCCCACAGATCCACTGCCCCAAGGCATGAGCGGCGGCAAAGCTCGACCCCGCCAGCCAGGTGCGGTCGGCGTCCCCGGGTGGCGGTGGTCCCATCCACCATGGTTGCCAGGCCCCCTCGGACACGGCCCAGGCGCATGCCAGGGCGCGTCCTTGGCGGTCATGTCCACATTGCCCCGGCGGACGCCCGGCATCGCCACTGACCGCCTTCACTCCGGGACAAGACGCCGGGTAAACCGCAGCGCCATGCCGAGCGCTCGACGCCACCACCACGCTGCCGGCACTCACCAGCGTTGCCACGGCTGCGGCCAGTCGCGGCTCATCACGGGATAGCCCGGCGCTGACCAGTACCCAGTCGGGGGGCTCGTCAGCCAACAGTTCCAGCGCCATGGCCAGGCGCGACGCGGTCGTCATCAGCCGTCGGTCAAACAGCTTGATCAGCACCAGCTCGCGCCCGGCCAGGGCTCCGTACCAGTCCAGGGTCCTGATGATGGCACCGCCGTGCCCCAATCGGTCGAGGGCATCGTCGCTGTCGCACAGGCTGGCGAAATCGGCCAGCCTGTGCAGCCAGTCGGCGGGGACTCCGCTATCGAGCACTGCGATACGGCCCCGGTGCCTGCCCCCACACCCGTCCAGGCTCATGCGCTCACCTCGTCGAGTCGACCGTCCAGCAGACGATAGCGGCGGTCCAGTGACGCGAAGTGCTCCCCCTGATGACTGATGATCAATCGCGTGGTCTCGCCCAGCGCCTCATCCAGCACCGCATCGAAGGCCCTGGCAGCCGCCGGATCAAGGGCGCCGGTGGGCTCGTCGAGCAGTACCAGGCGAGGCTTCGAGAGCAGCGCGCGAGCCAGCGCCAGACGAGCCCGCTGGCCGCCGGATACGCTATGACCGTGGTCGCTGATCGGCGTGGCCAGTCCCTGCGGCTGTGCCTCGAACCAGCTCCCCAGGCCGACCCGATCAAGGGCGGCGATCGCTTGCTCGTCGCTGGCCCCCGGTGCGGTCAGACGCAGGTTGTCGCCAAGGCTTGCGCGGATCAGGCTCGGATGCTGCTCGACCCACGCGACCTGCTTCAGCCAGGCCCGCCGCGACAGCGTCTCGAGATTGGCCTCACCGATCTCTACCGTCCCCGTCGAGGGTGACTCCAACCCCAGCAGCAGCGCCACCAGGGTGCTCTTGCCCGCACCGGACGGGCCTTCCACCAATACCTTGTCGCCCTGGCCGAGGCGAAGATCCAGCCCCCTGAACAGCGCCGGCTGACCGGCGTAGGCAAAGCTCACCTCGCGCAGTACGATGTCACCTGACAACGGCACCGGGCGTCCTTCATAGGGCGACGACAGGGTCGGCTCGGCGAACAACTCGGCCAGTCGCTCGGCGCTGACCCGGGCTCTCTGCCAGCCCCCGTATAGCCCGATCAGCCCACCGATGGGCGCCATCACCATGGCCAGATAGCTTAACAGCGCCACCAGTTCACCAAGCTGCAGACGACCTTCGATGACCAGGTAACCACCGCCGAGCAGCAGCGCCACACGCGCCAGCGCCGTCAACAGTTGCGGGCCCAGATCGCTCAGGTAACCCACCAGGCGCACCGCCAGCAGACGCCGCATCTGCTCGTGGCCAAGTGCCTGCAACAGATTCAGACGCGGCGCCTCCAACGCCTGGCCCTGCCACCACTGGCCGTGGGACAGGGTGTCCTGCCAGAACCCGGAGACCTCACCGCTATACGCCCTGAGCGCCTGCTGGCGGGCCATCAGACGTGGTCGCCAGAGATGCAGCCACAACCACTGGAGCGGCACCAGCAGGGCCACCAACAGCATCAGCTGGACATTGAGCACGCCGATCATGGCAAGGGCGCCGATCAGCCCCAGGGCGTTGGAAAACCCTGACAACAGGCTATCCAGCGCAAAGCCCTGAAGGATCGACAGGTCACCATCCAGGCGACTCATCAGGTCGCCCCGCCCACGCGCCTGCCAGCGCGAACGGGGCAGCCGCAGCAGGTGCCTGAGCAGCGCCCTGCGCAGGCTCAGCAACAGCGTCGCCGACAGCTTGACGTGGCGCAGTCGGATCACTCCCTGCAGCCCCAGCGAGGCAAGTCCTACCGCCACCATGGCCAGGGCGTAACCCACCACCTTGTCGAATTCGCCGGCCATCAGCCCCTGGTCGATAAGGCGTTGCGTCAGCAGCGGTGGCGCCAGCGCCAGCAGCGTGGCGCACAGGCTCATTCCCAGCAGCGCCAACAGCGATGCGCGGCGGGCCTTGAGCGGGCGGTACAGCCAGCCCCAGGGCAAGGCATGTCGGTCAGGCGTCATGGCAAAGCCATCCTTGTAAAACGCAGGACGCCGATTCCTGCCAGGAATCGGCGTCCAGGGGCGAGCCCAGGATGAAGACCGGGCAATCAGAAGCGGGCCACCTTGAGGGTCGCCGTGCTCATGTCACCGGGCAGCTCGATACGTCCTAGATCATTGAACGACTTATCATAAATGGCGATGTCACTGGATGCACCGCCAATATAGAGCGTCTCGCCGTCGTGGGAGGAGTTGATGTTGTAGTAGGTATGATCGAGATCGATCACCTTTTTCAGTTCCTGGGTCGCGGCGTCAAAGTGGCTCAGCTGGGTGTAGACACCGTAGAGATCGTCGCGGCTGTTCGGGTCTGACACCATGGAGAAGATCAGGAATTCGAACGGGCCGATCTCCTTGTTCTCGGTTTCGCCGGTGGTCAAGTCAATCCGGCTGATCCCCCAGTGGTAGGCGCTGGGCTCCCCCTGTTCATCCAGCTCGGCCACCGTGTAGGGTCGCAGGTACTCGTCGGCCACCTCGCCGGTGGACCACATGGCGAGGGAGTCCGGTGCGCTGAACCCAGGACGATCCCAGTGGCGGTTGGCGATGGCGATCTCGACCTCGCCGCTGGCAGGGTCCACCCGGTAGATGTCCGCACCGCCCATGTACAGCTGGCCCTCGGCGTCGGTCGCCATGGTGGTGATCTGGCGAGGCACCTCGAAGGTCTCGAGAGGCTCGGCGTCAAGCCCCGCCGAGGTGTCGAAGACGGCTAGCCGAGGCGGTTTCACACGGTACTCGTCGATCAGCATTTCCACCGGATTCTGCACGGTGTAGAGGCGCGAACCATCCGGGCTCACCGCCAGCGAGGCGATCGACTTGACCCGCTCGTTGCCGCGGGACTGGCGGGCCCTGAACACCTCCTCGCAGTTGGTCAGGTCGACCCCGACCACGTCTTCCCAGCGATTGTGCAGCACGTAGGCAATACGCTCATCCGGGGACAGCTGGATGGCGCCGGGCCCAAAGGCTCCCCCCAGCGCACAGGTCCTCACCACCTCTCGGCTGGCGGCATCGATCAGGTGGAGCTTGTCGGGACGGGTCAGGGTGACCAGATATTCCCGTGGAGCCCCTGTGTCTGCGGTACTCCCGGCCGACTCGGTCTGATTCGACTCGGTCTGACTCGATTCGGTCTGGGCGTACAATGGCGCGGCAGCCACCAGGGCGGCCGTCGCCAGCCAGTATCGGTAGTCGCTCATCAGGAGTCCTCCCCGGTCGGGTAGACGCTGTCCAGCTTGCGCCAGTCGCGTTCGGCCTTGGGTGCGCCCTTGTCCCAGTCGGGATAGGTGTTCATGGTGTCGGGCACCTGGGCAGGCCACCAGCAAGGGTCGGCACAGCCATAGAGATCGGCCTCCATGGGCTGGCACAGGGCGGCCACGCCGCCGAAGGGGTCCACCTCCCAGCCCGGGTCGAAGCTCGAGGTACAGCCGGCGATGGTCTGCATCGCCTGAACCTCGTCGCGTTCGGCCATGGTACCGGCCTGATCGAGGCGACGGGCCTTCTGATTCATCGGCGTCAAGCCGAGCGCCTGCAGGGATTTCGAGGTCTTGTTGTTGTCGTTCATGCGCTTTGCCTCCTGGCCAGGGGACCATCGAACCAGTCCGGTCGGCCGCGTTGAATGCGTGCATAGGCCTGGATGCCGAAGTCCACCCAGTCTCGCATCAGGTCGCAGTAGTGATAGGTCGGTGTCATCGGATCGCCGTGGCGAGCGTAGCTTTCGTGGTAGCAGCCCCCGGAGCACAGGTTGCGGATGCGACAATCACTGCACCCGCGCTGGCTACGATCGCTGCGCGCCTCCACGAACTGCTTGAGCTCAGTGTGCTTGAGCCCGGTTTCGACGTTGCCGAACGTCGGCATGCTGGAGCCGGTGAAGCGGTGACACAGATGAACGTCGCCCTGGTGATCCACCGCCACCAGCCCAAGGCCAGCGCCACAGGGCACCGCCTTGCTGCGCCCCTCCCACAGATCGGTCAACAGCTGGTTGAAATTACCAAAGCCCAGATCTCCACCCTCCAGGGCGCAGGCCACCGCCCGCTCGCCAAGCTCGACCATACCGTCGAAGACCTGCTTGAGTTCTTCAGCGCTCAGGTTGTACTCGGCCATGTCGCCGGAGGTCACCGGCGCGAAGCCCGCTTCATGGAAGCCCAGCTCATTGACCAGGTGGTGATGGATACCGACCACGTCAGTGACACCGCGGGTCAGGGTGACCCTGGCGCCGATCGGCCGCGAGCGGTAATTCTCAAGCAGTGGCTTGATACGCCGGGCGACCAGGTCATAGGTACCCTGCCCATTGACCGCGATCCGGTTCTTGTCGTGGATCGCCTTGGGGCCGTCCATGCTGATGGTCAGACCGAAGCGGTGGGCGTCGAAGTAGGCGATCCGCTCCTCGGTGAGCAGGGTGGCATTGGTGGTCAGGGTGAAGTCCACCTGCTTGCCGAGGCCGTGCAGGCGCGCCTCGGCCCAGTCCACCACCTCACGGATCAACGGCATGTTGGACAGCGGCTCGCCGCCGAAGAACACCACATTGTAGCGGTCCCGCCAGGGGGCCTCCTTCAGCATCAGCTCGATCGATGCCTGGGCCGTCGCCAGATCCATCTTCTTGCCGTCACGCGGATTGTCGAGGTCTTCCTTGTAGCAGTAGCTGCATCCCAGGTTGCAGCCGGTATTGACGTTAAGCACCACCGTGGACAGCGGAAATTCCTCCACCTCCACGCGGGGGTTGAAGGCCACGACGTCGCCCTCGGTGACCAGCTTGAGGGCCTTCAGCTGGGCCAGGCGGTCATCAAGTTCCGCCACGCTGAGCTGGCCATGGCCGCGGTCGACCAGCGCCTGGCCAAGTGCCTCCGGCGACAGCCCCTGGGCGTCGTCCAGCTGGCGCAGAATATCCTCGGACAGCGCGTCCGGGGTAAACAGGCTGGTCGTCGGAATGTGAAACCACAGCGGATCCCCGTCGACCTGGACCCGGTGCAGGTTGTCCGGGATCGTCTTGAGCATGCCCATATTCGACTCCTGAAAAAACGTCGGTGAACCCGGTTCAACGCAGCGGCGGGTTGTTCCAGCGCTGCACGGTCACGATCAGCTGGGCGTCATCGCTGACCGCCTCGGACTGCCCCCTGGCCGTTGCGCTGACGCGCAGATTGCCGGCATTGTTGGTGTCGTACTTGCGCTCCGGATTGGGGCCTGCCCCGCTCGGCGAGAAGATCCCGGACGCCTTGTCCATGACCCCGGCAAAGGTGACGTCACCGTCTTGTTCTGCGGTCTCGTCCCAGGGGCTGACCGACCAGTTAACCGGCACCTCGCCCAGCGCGATGGGCTGCTGACCCTCGCCTTCCAGATAGCCTTCGACCCGGAAGACACCACTCACCGCTGGCGTCTGTTCGGCACCGACCCGCGCCACGGCGAAGTCCGGGGAGATCTCCAGACGATCCACCCTGTCGTAGACGGCGAGCTTACGCTCAAGCGTCGCGTCTGCCTGACGCAGGGCCCTCCATCCCGGCGTCGCCGAGCCGTCCACCGCCACCTCCAGCAGCAGCAGGCCATTCTCCTGCTTTAGCACCTCGATCACCTCGAGGCCTTCACCGACCTCCAGCGCATCTGCGTCCAGACCGGTGCCGATGACCGCCAGCGTCGTGCGCTCTCCGGCCTTGAGGCCGCGCGGCAACACCGCCTCGATGGAGGTCTCCTGAGCCTCAGGCAGCAACGTCACCTGCATGCCCATGGCTTCGTCGTCGGCATCGAACACGCGGCCGCTGGGCATGTCCTGAGAGAAGTCCAGCACCTGCAAAAGCGACTGACCATCCAGGCTCAGCTGGGCGCGCCATTCGTAACCGGTAAACAGGGTCGCCATTCCTTGCCCCTGCAGTTCGCGACCGTCGAGGAAGTGACCATCCACCGACATGCGATAGGCGTCGTCGCCTTCCGCCGCTTCGATCTCGACGGCGGCCACGAAGGCCCCCTGGCCTGGCCAGCTTCCCCACATCTGAAAACGTCCGGTCGGGTCCACCGGTGTCGCTTGCTGCCAGGAATCCCAGGCATCCGACTGCACAGAGAAGTTGTCGCCAAGCCAGGGCACGATGTCGTCCAATGCCAGGCCCAGCCAGTCGCGATCTCGCGCGTTGGACTGGAATTCCAGAGTCTGGTACTGGCCCACGTGGAAGTTGACGAGCTTGGCCCAGTCCTCTTCGGTGCGTCGCTGCAGCAGCACTCGACCGCCGGTGTGGCAGCGGGCACACATCTGCTGAAAGGTGGGATGGTCGAAGGACTCGACACGGTTGAGACGACGTTCGATCAGCGCCCTTTGCGGCGCGCTTTCCTGCGGAGCGAGACCGCGGCTGTCGGCCAGATACTTGACCAGCTCCCGACGGTCCTCGCCGGGCACCTGCACCCCATGCATGATGCCCATGCGCGCGATCGTCATGTCCCAGCCTTCCGGGGTCTTGCGCTGGGCGCTGATGCGACTCCAGCTTCCTTCACCTGCCTGCGGCTGATGACAGCCGGAACAGTAGCGATCGACCAGTTGCGCCCCCTCTGCGGCCATGCCACTTGCCGGCAGGGCGCACAGCACTAGCGCCATCAGGCCTGGTCTCGGACGGAGTTTCGTCACGGCAGTTTCTCCTTGAGCGTTGTTGTTATATCGACAGGAGTGGGACTCCTTCGCCTGCAAAGGCCATGAAACATTCGCGCCAGCGCATAGCAAAAACCAGTTTTTCAAATAATTACCACATACTCGCTGTGCACAAGCAGCGGCCTGATCAGGAGACTGTCGCAAACTGCGACAACGACCCGTTCAATCGATTCGAGCATCGACTCGAACGCTCTGCCAAGCAAGTCATGACCCGCGACAACGACACCCCACACAAAAAGATAGCGTCCATACAAAAGCGCCGACCCCCTAAGGGATGTCGGCGCTTCAAGGTCTGGCAGTAGCAGTGACCGTCACCGGACCCTGCCAGACTGCTCATGGGCCCGGGCGATAGCGCGGTGCGTCAGTCGAGGCGTTCGAACACGGTCGCCACGCCCTGCCCCATACCGATACACATGGTAGCGAGACCCAGGCGGGTGTCCTGGCGCCGCATCACGTTCAGCAGGCTGTTGCTGATACGGGTGCCGGAGCAGCCCAGCGGGTGGCCCAGGGCGATGGCGCCACCGTGCAGGTTGACCTTCTCGTCCATCACGTCGAGCAGCCCCAGGTCCTTGAGCACCGGCAGCGCCTGGGCGGCAAAGGCTTCGTTGAGCTCCACCGTGTCGATGTCATCGATGCTCAGTCCCGCCGCCTTGAGCGCCTTCTGGGATGCCGGTACCGGGCCGTAGCCCATGATCGAGGCGTCGCAGCCGGACACACCGGTGGACAGCACCCGGGCAATCGGCGAGAGACCAAGGGCCTGGGCGCGTTCGTAGCTCATCACCAGCATGCCGCTGGCGCCCACCGACAGCGCCGAGGAGGTGCCGGCGGTGACGGTGCCGCCACGCGGATCGAACACCGGCTTGAGGCCGGCCATGCTGTCCAGGCTGGCCTCGGGACGAATCACCTCGTCACGCTTGACCAGAATCCGGCGGCCGTCGGCGTCGTGGCCTTCCACACCGATGATCTCGCGGTCGAAGGCGCCGCTCTGCTGGGCCTCGTAGGCACGCTGGTGGGAGCGTACGCCGAAGCTGTCCTGCTGCTCGCGGGAGATGCTGTGCAGCTTGCCGAGCAATTCGGCGGTCATGCCCATCATCATCGCCGCCTTGGCGGCATGCTTGCTGGCGCTGGGGTTGACGTCGATGCCGTGGGTCAGCGGGATATGCTCCATGTGCTCGACACCACCGACCAGGTAGACGTCTCCCATGCCGGCCTTGATATTGGCGGTGGCGATGTGCAATGCGCTCATCGACGAGCCACACAGGCGGTTGACCGTCTGGGCCGGCACACTTCGCGGCATGGCGGTCATGATCTGGGCGTTGCGGGCGACGTTGAAGCCCTGCTCCAGGGTCTGGTTGACGCAGCCCCAGATGACGTCATCCACTTCGCCGGGATCAACGGCGGCATTGCGCTCGAGCAGCGCATTCATCACCGCCGCCGACAGGTTCTCGGCGCGCACGTGGCGGAAGCCACCGTTCTTGGCCTTGGCCATGGCGGTACGGGCACCATCGACCACCACCACATCTCTCGGGTTCAAGCTCATCTGTCTTCTCCTGTCTGGTGGGGTCACTTGGCGTCGGCGTAGAAGGTCTTGCCACTGTTGGCCATCCCACGCAGGCCATCGGTGGGCGCATAAAGCGGCCCGAGCTCCTCGGCCAGGCTGTCGGCCAGGGCGACGAATTCGGCCACGCCCATGGCATCGATATAGCGCAGTGCACCACCTCGGAAGGGAGGGAAGCCGATGCCGTAGATCAGCGCCATGTCGGCCTCGGCCGGGGTGCCGACGATGTCATCTTCGAGACAGCGCACGGTCTCCATGCACAGCGGCACCATCATCCGCGCGATGATCTCTTCGTCGGAGAACTCGCGGTTCTCGCTGACCACCTGCTTGACCAGCTCGATGGCGGCCTCGTCGCTGACCTTCCTGGGCTTGCCCTTGCGATCCTCTTCGTAGGCGTAGAAGCCCTTGGCGTTCTTCTGCCCCAGGCGATCGTTGTCGAACATCACCTGAATGGCGGTCTTGGCGTCACGCGCCATGCGGTCGGGGA
>DJIP01000090.1 GCA_002433675.1 Halomonas halophila | reverse complement strand
CAAGCGGCGCATCGTCCAGCCGGCGTTCGTCGAGCTGGTGCGGACTCGCCTGGCCAGCGGTGGAACCCTGCACATGGCCACCGACTGGGAGGCCTACGCCGAATGGATGGCCGAGGTGATGGAGGCAGCCCCGGGCTACCTCAATACCGCGACCCCGGAGACGGCGCCCTATGTGCCGCGTCCCGACTTTCGTCCGCTGACCAAGTTCGAGGCGCGGGGCGAACGGCTCGGTCACGGTGTCTGGGACCTGATCTTCCGCCGCGTCGACTGACGCCGGCATCGGCGGCGCGGCCCTGGCTGCGTCGCCCGGCCGCCAGTGCCCACAGCGCGCCACCCAGCGACAGCACCAGTCCCGCCAGGCCAAGCCCATCCGGGCGCTCGCCGAACAACGCCAGTGTCATCAACAGCGTCACCGCCGGGGTCAGCGCGATCAGCGCCGAGGTCGGGGTCACCCCGAAGCGCCCCAGGCACGCCACGAAGAAGCCGTAGCCACCGAAGGTAGCCAGCACCACCAGCCAGCCGATGGTCAGCCAGGCGTCCAGCGTCGCCGGAGGCAGCGCCGGCAGGCCCGGTTCGAGCATCACCGCCGCCAGCATGAACACCAGCGTTGCCGCGCTCAGCTGCAGCGCCAGCCGGGTGATCAGTGACAGCGGCACCTCACCGCCATTCTCCTCGCCGGGCCTGGCGGTCGCCGGCGGCGTCAGGATGCTGCCGATCGATACCGCGGCCACCGCCACCAGCGGCAGCAGGTAGGCCCACCAGGGAGCGCCGCCGACGCTGCGCATGTCGCCAGCGATCATCGCCATGGCGCCGAGCGTCGCTACCCCCATGCCCCACCATTGCGCGCTGTCGCTGCGCTCCTTGAGCAGGTGCCGTGCCAGCAGGGCCGCCGCCAGTGGCTGCAGCGCACCGATCAGCGCCGCCACCGAGGCGCTCACGCCTTCGGCCACGGCCACCAGCATCGTCAGCAGGTAGACGCCCACCGTCAGACCACCGGTCAGCAGCTCGTGGCCTGCCTGGCGCCAGCTCGGGCGATGCCCAGGATGGCCCAGACGACAGACCACCAGCACCCAGGCCAGCAGGGTCGCCAGGGCAAAGCGCCAGGCATAGAGCCCCATCACCGGCACGTCCAGGTCTACCGCCATGCGACTGCCGACGAAACCGCTGCTCCAGCAGACGACGAAGCCCGAGGCGACCATCAGGGCACCCGAGTGCTTGCCGAGCTGCCGGGGAAGCTGGTGGAGCAGGGGGATCAGGCGGGGCAGCAGTGTCTGCATGGGGCCTCCTTGAGCATGGGTGGATGACGGCAGCACGGGGACAACGATGTGCTGGATGAGCAGTCTGCCGTGGTGCTAGCCTTTCGAGTAGCGAAACGTTTTTCATGCAGGCTTCAATAATATTGAAGTCGGTTGGTCTGTCGCCAGATAGGGGAGCAACGATGACCGAGAACACGGGAGCGGCGCTGGATCTGGAGGCGCTGCGCAGCTTTGTGACGGTGGCCCAGCAAGGCAGTCTGGCGGCAGCGGCGGAGTTGCGACATCGCACCGTCAGTGCCTTGAGCATGCAGATCAAGCGCCTCGAGCAGCGTCTCGATGCGCGCCTGCTGATCCGTGGGCCGCGCGGGGTGTCGCCGTCGCCGGCCGGCGAGGCCTTGCTGCAGGAGGCGCGTGAGCTGCTGCGCCAGCACGACGGCCTGGTGGCGCGACTTACCGGACAGGGGCTCAGCGGACGGGTGCGCTTCGGCATGCCGGAGGGGTACGCCCCGCATCTGGTCGAGCAGGTGTTGCCTGACTTTCTGGCCAGCCACCCCAATGTACTGCTCGAGGCGGTCACGGCGCCCAGCGGAGAGCTGGCCCGGCGCCTGGAGCGCGGTGAGCTGTCACTGGCGGTGGCGCTGGACCGTCCGCATCAGCTGACCAATGGCGAGACGCTGTGGCAGACCTCGCCGGTGTGGGCGGCGTCCCGTGAGTTTCGCGTCGCCGACGAGGCGCCGTTGCCGCTGGCGCTGCATCCGCTGGACTGCCCATTCCGCTCGCTTGGGGTCGAGGCCCTGGAGAGCCAGGGCCGCGACTGGTACGCGGTCTTCACCAGTACCAGCATCCATGCGGTGGAAAAGGCCGTGGAAGTCGGCCTGGCCGTGAGCATCCTCGATCGTCAGCGGCTGACGCCGCGCATGCGCGTGCTGGATGAGGCCGAGGGATTGCCGCATCTAGGTACCAGTGATGCCTGCCTGTACTTTAGCCGGCGCATCGCCGCGGCCTCCTGGCCGGCGGTGGAAGCCCTGGCGGGGCTCTTGCGCCAGCGCCTGAGCGGAGCCGGTCCCTGGGCTGCGAACAACCGCGAGGCCAGGCCGCTGGCGCTGGGCTGAGATGAACCAACGAGAGCGGGAGCGGTGAGACGAGCAGGAGGCACCGCCTTGGGGGCGAGGTTGGCCAGCAGCGTCGATGGCCAGACAAAAGAAAACCGCTCCCGGGGGAGCGGTGAAAGGACCGTGACTAGCAATGAGGAGGAGAAACCAGATAGCGACTGGCAATGTCTGGTATCTGGTGTCGGCGGCTCATCAACGCCGACAACTTCAGCGTAAATCATTCTCATTTTCTTCGTCAAGCGTAACGAGAATATTTTTTATTAAGGCGATGTTTTCGCTCACCCTCGCTGGCTTTCTGCCAAGGGGGAATCCATGCAGGGGCGGTGCCGGGGCAGCAGGCGGAACAAGGCGGTGGATTGGGATGGCGGAATGAAGCGGTGGCAGGACGTCGTGAGCAACGAGGTGAAGGGACACCGGAGCGGGACCGAACCAAGCGGCCATGAAAAAGCCGCTTCCAGAGGGAAGCGGCGAAAGGACCGTGACTAGCAATGAGGAGGAGAAACCAGATAGCGACTGGCAATGTCTGGTATCTGGCGCCGGCGACTCATCAACGCCGACAACCTCAGCGTAAATCATTCTCATTTGATCCGTCAACACAAACGAGAATCTTTTTTAATAAAGCCTGAGCTGGTCTCGCCTGGCCTCGCCTGGGCCGGCCCCTCAGGTAAGCTGCATCCACAGCGGCAGGGTGATCATCGCCGCCAGGGTCTGGGCGGTGATCAGTCCGGCCATCAGCTCTGCGTCACCGCCCAGCTGGCGTGCCAGGATATAGGCAGAGGTGGCGGTGGGCAGGGCGGCGTACAGCAGCGCCACATCCTGGCTGACAGGGTCGAGGCCCAGTAGCCACGCCAGCACCAGCACCAGCGCCGGCATCAGCACCAGCTTGACCAGGCTCGAGACCCACAGGCCAAGATCGCGCCTCAGCAGGGCCTGGGGCCGCAGCGCCACTCCCACCGCTACCAGCCCCAGCGGCAGCGCCGCCCGCCCCAGCAGCTCCAGGGTGCCCGCCGACCAGCCCGGCAGGCCGATACCCGAGAGATTGAGCCCGATGCCGATCAGGCAGGCGAGGATCAGCGGGTTCTGGGCCAGGGCGAGCAGTGAGCGCCATAGACCTGAGCGGCCGAGAGTGCCCGAGGCGATAAAGGTCAGCACGCACAGCACGTTGACCGTGGGAATCATCAGCGCCAGGGCCACCGCTGCCACCGTGGCGCCCTGGGGACCATGCAGCGCAGCGGCACCGGCGACGCCGACATAGGTGTTGAAGCGCACCGCGCCCTGGAAGACCGAGGTAAAGGCGGCGGCGTCGAGCTTCAGACGGGGCTTGAGCCACCACAGCAGGGCGGAGAGCACCAGCATGGTGCCCAGCAGCACCAGGGCGAGCCTGGCCACGGGTACCTGGCTGATGTCCGCCCTGGCCAGGGTCGCCACCAGCATGGCGGGAAACAGCAAAAAGTAGATCAGGCGCTCCATGCGCGCCCAGAAGTCCCCTCCGGGGATGCGTCCGACACCCAGCACGGCGCCGAGCAGGATAAGCAGAAAAAGCGGGCCCAGGGCCGCAGTGATGGAGGCCATGTACGTTCCTTGTCCGGGCGAGGCCGGTGGCTGAATAGTGCTCCGTAGAGGGTGAGCAAGCGCGCGTTGACGGCTGCGACATTGTCGCGCAGGGGACGTCGGAGTTTTGCTGATAAGCTTACCCTACGCCCATTCCCTTTGGAGGCCGCCCTCCGACATGCATTCGCGCCAGTCCCCAGCCTCGCGCGGCGCCCGTCGTCCTCGGCTTCGCCTGCTGATCACGGTGACCGTGGTCACCTTGCTGATCGCCCTATGGTACCTGCTGCGCTACGAGCTTGGCGATCACCAGGAGACGACCTGGTATCCGGCCGCGTCCGGCTGCGACCTGCACCAGGGGCCCTGCGGCGTCGGTCTCGAGGAGGGTGAGCGGCTGACCCTGGCGATTCCGGTGGAGGGCGACGTTCGCCCGCTGGAGACGCTGCCCCTCGAAGTGCGCGTCGACGGCGTTGAAGCGCAGAACGTCCGAGTGGTGTTCGAAGGGGTCGGCATGGACATGGGCGAGCATCGCTTCCATCTCGACGCCGTGCAAGGCGGCGAGCCGGGTCGCTTTCAGGGGGCGGGGCAGCTCGGCATCTGCACCAGTGAGCGAATGACCTGGCGTGCCCGGGTCAGCTTCGATGCGCCACGTGGGCGTCTCGGGAGCACCTTCGATCTGGACGTGGAGCGAACCCTGCCATGACACGACGGCAACGACAGCAGCAACAACGATTCGGCGTCGACCGACGGACCCTGGGGCTGGTACTGGCGGCGGTGGTGATGCTGGCGGCGGCCCTGTTGTGGACCTTCAAGCCCTGGCAGCCCGCCGCGCAGGACGGACTGGTCGCCGGTGAAATACAGCTGGCGTCAACCGTGGGCGACTTTTCGTTGAGTGATCTCGATGATGACCAGCTGGCGGTAATCTTCTTTGGCTACACCTGGTGTCCCGACGTCTGCCCCATGAGCCTGGCAGTGGTGCGCCAGGCGCGCCAGGCACTTCCCGAGGACCAGCGTCGGCGGGTGGTGCCGTTGATGATTTCGGTGGACCCCGAGCGTGACACCCTGGAGCGGCTGTCGGAGTACCTTGAGGCCTTCGGTGACGACTTCGTCGGCGCCACCGGCAGCCAGGCCGAGCTTGCCGATATCGGCGAGCGCTATGGCGTCGTCTGGCGCAAGGTCGAGACGCCGGAGTCCGCCGTGGAGTATCTGGTGGACCACTCGGCCTCGCTCTACCTGGTGGACGCCAAGGGCGAGATCATCGAGCGGGTATTGCACGCACCGACCCCGGGGCCGCTCTTGGCGGCGTTGGATCGGGCATTGAACTGACTTCCGGCCAAGCCTGGGCTTCTCGCCAAGCAGGCGCCTCAGGGCGCCTGCTGTCGCCTGCCGAAGGCGCTCAACCTGCCCACGCGCTTGGCAAATCCTTTGCCGCGCTCAGGGCGCTTCCTGCAGCCTGTCGACCATGCGCATCATGGCGCTGACCTGGCGGCCCTCTCGGCTGTCATGCAAAGGATCACGCTGCCAGGTGCTCTCGCTGAAGCCCCACCAGTCCCAGCATCCCTTGGGATTGGCCAGGCTGGCCTCGGCCTGGGGATAGAGCACCACCAGATCGTTGCTCTCGGCGTAACGGTTCAGGCCGCTTGCCCGGGTGAACGGCGTCGCTGTGCCTTCATCGTCGTCCACGCCCATCTGGCAGCCATGCAGCGCCACCACCAGTGCGCAGTCGCCGCTCTCGCACTGCTTCGGCAGATAGACAAAGCCAGTGTCGGCGAGTCCCTTGGCGTCGAACTCGCTCTGGTCGAAGGCCAGCAGGCGCTGGTCGTCGGCCTCGCCGGCAGGCGCCAGATCGTCCCACCACCAGCCCAACGACTCGCCGGCGAGATCCAGGCGGCAGTCGAGCAGGAAGGGCGCACCGCCCTCTTCGCAGTCGGCCAGGTCCACCTCGCCGGTGGCGTCAAGCACCGGCCAGCCGTGCCCTGCGCCTTCCTGAAACACCGCCTTCAGTTGGTCGTCGTCGGTGAGCCAGTCACGCCATTGTCGGGCGGCGGCGTGGCCGACGTCGGGATCGATGGTGCCATCGTCCTCACCGTGCCACAGATACACCTTGAGGTCGCCGAGCGCTTCGGCGCTGCCTGCGCGCTCAAGCTCACGGTAGTCCGCAAGGCGACTGTCGATCGCCGCCAGGTCGGGGTCGCCGAGGCGAGTGAACATGCACTGACCGAGCGCTACCCCCAGCTCGCCCCGGGCACAGCCC
>DJIP01000083.1 GCA_002433675.1 Halomonas halophila | reverse complement strand
CAGCAGGATGCAGTCGGCGCCGATCGCTCGGGCCTCGCTGACCTGGTAGCCGTGGACGATGAAGTCCTTGCGGATCACCGGCAGGCTGCACGCCTCGCGGGCGGCAATCAGATAGTCCTCGTGGCCCTGGAAGAAGTCGGCGTCGGTCAGCACCGAGAGGCAGGCCGCCCCACCCCGGGCGTACTGAGCGGCGATCTCGGCCGGGCGAAAGTCCTCACGGATCAGCCCCTTCGAGGGTGACGCCTTCTTGACCTCGGCGATCACCGCGGCGTCGCCGTCGCGGATACGCTCGGCCAGCGAGATGACAAAACCGCGCGGCGCATCCTGCTCTCGGGCACGTGCGAGCAGCGCCTGCTCGCTGACCTCGCGGCGTCGGCTGGCGACCTCCTCGTCCTTGCGCTCGAGGATTCGCTCGAGGATCGTCGGGGTGGCATTGGCCATGTTGTGATTCTCCTTGCGGCCCGTCGGGCTCTTTTCAGAAAGGTCCTACTGAGCGAACACCCGGGTAAAGTGAGCCAGTTCCTTCATCTTTTCCAGCGCCAGCCGGGTTCCCTGGGCGTCCTGGGCCATCAACACGCCTTCCTTGAGGGAATCGGCAACGTCGGCGGCGTAGAGGGCGGCGCCGGCGTTGAGGGCGACGATATCCGCCGCTGGCCCTTCACCGGACAGCGCCTTCTCGACCAGACGCAGGCTGTCCTCGGCGGTCTTGACCTTGAGCGGAGCGAGCGACTGACGCTCGATACCGACATCTTCTGGCGTCAGGGTATAGCGGTGGATCTCGCCATCCTTGAGCTCGGCGATACGGGTCGGCGCCGCCAGCGAGATTTCGTCCAGGCCGTCCTCGGCATGGGCCACCAGCACATGCCGACTGCCGAGCTGGCGCAGCACCTCCACCATCAATTCCAGCAGGTCGGCGTGGTAGACGCCGAGCAGCTGATTGGGCGCACTCGCGGGGTTGGTCAGCGGCCCCAGGATATTGAACAGGGTGCGCACGCCCATTTCGCGGCGCGGACCGATGGCGTGGCGCATGGCCGGGTGGTGGTTGGGCGCGAACATGAAGCCGACGCCGACCTCCTCGATGCAGCGGCCCACCTGTTCGGCGTCCAGATCCAGGCCGATGCCGGCCACCTGGAACAGATCGGCACTGCCCGAGGACGACGACACTCCGCGGTTGCCGTGCTTGGCCACATGGGCACCGGCGGCGGCGGCGACAAAGCTCGAGGCGGTGGACACATTGAACAGGTTGGCGCCGTCCCCCCCGGTGCCGACGATATCCACGACGTTGTCACAGGACAGCGTTACCGGGGTCATCAGGTCGCGCATCACCTGGGCACAGCCGCTGATTTCCTCGGCGGTCTCGCCCTTCATCGCCATGCCCATCAGAAAGGCGGCGACCTGGGCGTCGCTGGCCTCGCCGGTCATGATGGTCCGCATCACCGCGTAGGCCTGCTCGCGGCCCAGGTTCTCCCGGCGCATCACCGCCGCGATGGCATTGGTCATCTGCATGCAAGTCTCCTGATGGTAGTCAGTGGCGCTCGAGGAAGTTGGCCAGCATTTCGTGTCCCTGGCGCGACAGGATCGATTCCGGATGGAACTGCACCCCTTCGATGGGCAGCTCCTTGTGGCGCAGGCCCATGATCAGGCCGGGGGTGACGTCGTCGTCATCGGTCCAGGCGGTGATCTCGAGACACTCCGGCAGACTCTCGCGCTCCACCACCAGAGAATGGTAGCGGGTCACCGAGAGCGGATCATCGAGGCCCTTGAACACGCCAAGACCTGCGTGGCGAATGTCGGAGGTCTTGCCGTGCATGACCTGGGGGGCGCGGACCACCTTGCCGCCGAACACCTGGCCGATGGCCTGGTGGCCGAGGCACACACCGAGCAGCGGCAGCTTGCCGGCGAAGTGGCGAATCAGCTCCAGCGAGATGCCGGCCTCGTTGGGGGTACAGGGGCCCGGCGACACCACGATATGGCTCGGCGCCATGGCCTCGATCTCGTCGAGGCTGATGGTGTCGTTGCGTCGGGTCACCACCTCTGCGCCCAATTCGCCCAGGTACTGGACGATGTTGTAGGTGAAGCTGTCGTAGTTATCGAGCATCAAGATCATGGTGGCTCCAGGATTCAATATTGGGCTTCACCCAGCGAGACGACCCACACACAAAAATGCCGCCTCGCGGGCGGCACTTTCGCTGTCCTGACCGTCGTTGTCCAGACCGTGGTCTGCGACACCCCGGCGCTCAGGGTTCCTCCGCCCTCTTCAGTCGAAGGGGCGCCACCACTGCTGGCGATCACGGGACGGTGCGGAGGTCATGTTCATCATGGGCTTATAGTGTGTGTCGTGGTCATGGCTGTCAAGCGGATGTCAGGCCGAACTCAGCGCAGGCCCTGCTCGGCCATGGCCACCGCACGAAACAGCGCGCGCCCCTTGTTCAGCGTCTCGTCCCACTCGGACTGGGGCACCGAGTCCGCCACCACGCCGGCGCCACACTGGACGTGCAGCTGGCCGTCCTTGATCACCGCGGTGCGAATGGCGATGGCGGTGTCCATGTTGCCATGCCAGGACAGGTAGCCGACGGCCCCGGAGTAGACGCCGCGCTTGACCGGTTCGACCTCGTCGATGATCTCCATCGCGCGGATCTTAGGCGCCCCGGACAGGGTGCCCGCCGGGAAGGTGGCGCGCAGCACGTCCATGGCGCTGTAGCCCGGCTTCAGCTTGCCGGTGACGTTGGAGACGATGTGCATGACGTGGGAGTAGCGCTCGATGGCCATCTGATCGGTCACCTCGACGCTGCCGGTCTCGGAGATGCGGCCGACATCGTTGCGCCCCAGATCGATCAGCATCAGGTGCTCGGCGACCTCCTTGGGGTCCGCCAGCAGGTCTTCCTCCAGCGCCTTGTCCTCGGCCTCGGTCTTGCCGCGCACCCGGGTGCCGGCAATGGGACGCACCGTCACCATGCCATCTTCCAGACGGGTCAGGATCTCCGGCGAGGCGCCCACCACATGGTGGTCGTCAAGGTTGAAGAAGAACATGTAGGGCGAAGGATTGAGGCTGCGAAGGGCCCGATACAGATCCAGCGGCTCGGCCTGGAACTCGATCGACATGCGCTGGGACGGCACGCACTGCATCACGTCGCCCGCCAGCACGTACTCCTTGATCCTGTCCACCGCCGACTTGAAGCCCTCTTCGGTAAAGCCGGAGGTGAAGTGCCCCTCCTCCACCGCCGGGCGTGCATCACCGGACACCCGCGAGGCCACCGACAGCGGACTGCGCAAGGCGTCCTCCAGAGTGCTCAGTCGGGCCTGGGCGGCGCTGTAGGCCGAGGGGGTAGAAGGATCGGCGTGGGTCCACAGGGTCAGACGCCCATAAAGGTTATCGAACACCACCAACTCATCGCACACCATCAACAGGATGTCCGGCACCCCGATGGGGTCGTCCTTCTCCACGCCGGCCAGGCGCGGCTCGATGTAGCGGATGGTGTCGTAGCCGAAGTAGCCCACCAGGCCGCCGTCGAAGATCGGCTGGTTGTCGAGCACCGGCACCTTGAAGCGACGCTGAAACTCCTCGATCCAGGCCAGCGGATCTTCCACTTCGGTGGCGCCGGTCACGTCACCATCGAC
>DJIP01000027.1 GCA_002433675.1 Halomonas halophila | reverse complement strand
TCGGCCAGGAGCGCCAGCAGCTGTTCATCGGGCGTGGTGCGGTACCAGGTGAAGACACGGGTGGGCGCCAGCACGTCGGCAATCAGACGCCCAGTGTTGGTCGGCTTGTGGTGCTCCAGCGGATGGGTGATCAGCCACACCTGAACGCGAGAGTCGGCCTTGGCCTGATAGGGACACAGGCAGTTGAGTTCAGGCAAGTTGCAGCCGGCGCAACGGGTGACGAAGCTGCCACGCGCCTTGAACTCTCTTCGCGGGGGACGCGGATGGCCGGTGGCAGGGTCTCTGTCGAGGTTCGGGCTCTCGCCGAGGCTCGGCTCCTCGACAGCGCTCGGCTCACCCGCACGATGCTCGGCGGACGCCTCCTGTGCAGCTAAAGCGTCCCGCGTCGAGCCGGAATCTTCGGCGTGGGCGTCATGCAGGGAGTGGGCGGTATCGGCGAAACGAGAGTCACACATGGGCGGGAAGCAGGCTGCGGCAAAGGGCGCCCAATCTACCACGCCCCGTTGTCTGCGTCAGGCTAGCCACCACAAAGATGGCTCACTCTACCACCCGCTCGATGGCTCTCTATACAAGCCGCTCGAAGGCTCTCTACGCAAGCCGCTCGATGGCTCTTTAGACAACCCGCTCGATGGCTCTCTACACAAGCCGCTCGAAGGCTCTTCAGACAACCCGCTCGATGGCTCTCTACACAAGCCGCTCGAAGGCTCTCTACACAAGCCGCTCGAAGGCTCTTCAGACAACCCGCTCGAAGGCACTCTACACAACCCGCTCGAAGGCTCTTTAGACAACCCGCTCGATGGCTCTCTACACAGGCCGCTCGACGGCTCTTTAGACATCCCGCTCGAAGGCTCTCTACACAGGCCGCTCGATGGCTCTCCCTGCACACAGCTCGACGGCAACACCATTACCCGGGCCTAGCCCAATTGCGGCATGAACAGCCGACCTTCGCGCTGCCAGTGACGGGTCAGGGCAGGCACGCCCTCGCCTGCCGGCATCACCAGCCGGGCCACACCAGCAGGCACCCTGAGCGATTCGTCGGGGTCCACCAGTACGCAGTCGGCATCGAAGGGCAGTTCGTGGATCAGGGCCGCCGCCGGCATCACCGCCAGCGAAGTGCCGACCACCAGCAACAGATCCGCCTCGGCGACGATCTCGCAGGCGTCCTGATAAGCCGGCACCGCCTCGCCAAACCAGACCACGTCCGGGCGCAGCTGGCTGCCACGGTCGCAGACATCGCCCATGGCGATATTGCGGCGCCCCAGCGGATAGCGCATGCGCTCATCCACCGAGGAGCGCGCCATCATGATCTCGCCATGCAGGTGCAGTACCCGACGGGAGCCAGCTCGCTCGTGTAGATCGTCGATGTTCTGGGTGACGATGCTGACCTCGAAGCCACGTGCCTCGAGGTTGGCCAACGCCCGGTGGGCGGCGTTGGGACGCGCGCCGCGCACCTGATCCCGACGGGCGTCGTAAAAGCTCAGCACGCGCTGCGGGTCCCGTGCCCAGCCCTCGGGGGTGGCGACATCCTCGATGGGATGATCCGCCCACAGGCCATCGGCGGCGCGGAAGGTCTGGATGCCGCTTTCGGCGCTGATCCCGGCGCCGGTCAGCACCACCAGATGGGGGGCCTTGGACATGAACTCGCTCCACAGCTTGGGGAATATCCGTCAGCGCCAATACGGACTCAGTAGGTCAGGCCCCCGGGGTCCGAAGCGAAGCGCTGCTTGTTGCGATAAGGGTAGACGTCGATCACCTGACCGTCGGTGATCGCCGCCTGCAGGCTCTTCCAGTAGTCGGCATCGAACAGCTCCGGATGCAGTTCGTAAAACAGCTTGCGCAACTGCACATTGGCGAACAGGAAGGGACCGAATTCCTCGGGGAAAATATCATTGGGCCCCACCGAGTACCAGGGTTCGTCGGCCAGCTCCTGCTCGGGATAGAGGGGCTCCGGGATATGCCGGAAGTTGCACTCGGTGAGATAGCTCACCTCGTCGTAGTCGTAGAAGATCACCCGCCCGTGGCGGGTCACCCCGAAGTTCTTCAGCAGCATGTCGCCGGGGAAGATGTTGGCCGCCGCCATCTGCTTGATGGCGTTGCCGTAGTCCTTGAGCACCGCGCGGGTCTCGGTCTCGTCACACTGCTCCAGATACAGGTTCAACGGGGTCATCATGCGCTCGGTGTAGCAGTGCTTGATGATGACCTTGTCGTCCTTCAGGTAGACATTGCTCGGCGCCACCTCCAGCAGGTGCTCCAGGCACTCGGGGTCGAAGTGGTCCTTGCGCGACACCAGGTAGGAAAACTCCTGGGTATCGGCCATCCGGCCGACCCGGTCATGGCGCTTGACCAGGCCGTACTTCTCGCGCACGTTGTCGCGGCTCATCGCCTTGGAAGGGTCGAAACGATCCTTGATGATCTTGAACACGGTGCGGTGTGACGGCAGCACGAACACCGCCATGACCATGCCGCGCACCCCGGGGGCGATGATGAACTTGTCCTCGCGCCGCGCGATCTGCTGGTTCAGGGCACGGAAGAACTCGGTCTTGCCGTGCTTGAAGAAACCGATGGCGGCGTAGAGCTCGCTGATCGGCTTGTCCGGCATCAGCATGTGCAGGTAGGCCACGAACTCACGGGGGACGGTGGCATCGACCTGGAAGTAGACCCGGGTGAAGGAGAAGATGATCGACACCTCGTCGGGCTCGATCAGCACCGTATCCAGATGCAGCCCCTTGCCCTCCTCGTGGAGCACCGGCAGCACCAGCGGCACCTGCTCGCCATCGTGGTGGATGCGGCCGACCAGGTAGGCACCCTTGTTGCGGTAGAAGACGCTCTTCAGCAATTCGATTTCGGTATCCCTGCCGTCACGCAGCCCCTGCGGCAGGTGCTCGACCAGAAAGTCACTGGCCAGATGCCCGCAGTGGCCCAGATCGATGAACTCCATGCCCAGTTCGGCTCCCTCCAGCGCCTCGGCGATGGCCCTCGTCCAGTCCCCCTCCACCGCGATGTGACGGCACAGCTCGATGCCCGAGTGATGCGACGCGGCGTCCCGGGAGGAGTTGACGAACATCCAGTCGTCGCGGATATGGCGGTGATGGAAGATCGAGCAGAACAGCGAATTGAAGTAGGTTTCGGCCAGCTCGTAGTCGAGTCGCTGGCCGATCAGCTCGACATAGTGCCCCTTGGCCTCACGCCAGCGCTCGCAGTGGGTCAGGATGTCCTCGTCGAAGGTGCGCTGCAGGCGCCCCAGGGTCTCGTCGACCTTCTCCTGATAGAGATTGATACGCTCCGCCGAGGCCTGCTGGGCCTCGCGCCAGGCGGCGTCGCGAAAGCGTCGATTGGCGTCCAGGGTGATCTGCTTGAAGCGCGAGCGGTACTCGTCGAATCCATGCAGGATGGTGGCGGCGATGCGATAGGCAGGGGACAGTTTCATCACGGGGCTCCCGACGGGCGTCAGCTCAGAATGACCGCCGCCGCCTCCTTCGGCGAGACGACCAATGTCGACTGTCATGGTGCCGTGCAACATGGCAGCCGCCAAGCCGTCCGTCCAACCCGGCACACTACACCATCGATTGCCTCCGCCACCGTCGCCAAGGACCTACTTGCGCCAGAACATCGGGGTCAGCAGTACCAGCACCGTCAGGATCTCCAGGCGGCCCATCAGCATGCCCACGCACAACAGCCACTTGGCGGCGTCGGGCAAGGTGGAAAAGTTGCCGGCGGGGCCGATGATATCGCCAAGTCCGGGCCCGACGTTGGCCACCGCCGTGGCCGCCCCGGTCAGCGCCGTGACCAGATCGAGTCCCAGCATGCCGAGGGCCAGGGCGAGGCCGGCGATGGTCAGAAAGAAGAAGAAGGAGAAGGCCACCACGCCCCGGCTAATCTCGTCGGACAGCGGCACACCGTTGTAGCGAGAGACGAAGACCCCATGGGTGTGGATCAGGAAGCGCAGCTGACTCAGCAGCATCTTGATCGCCACCTGGAAGCGAAAGATCTTCATGCCTCCGCTGGTCGAACCACTGCAGCCGCCGACAAAGGTCAGATAGAAGAACGCCATGGCGGCGAACGGGCCCCACTGGCTGTAGTCGTCACTGGCGTAGCCGGTGGTGGTCACCACCGAGACCACGTTAAAGGCGGTGTGGGTCAGGGCATCGAACATCGCCTCGCCTCGCCATACCCGATAGAGGCTGAGGATAAACGTCACCACCACCAGCAGCCACACCAGCCCGCGGACCTGTTCGTCGCGCCACAACGCCAGCGGCGAGCCGCGCAGAAAGCGGATGTAGAGCACGAAGGGCAAGGCCCCTAGCAACATGAAGAAGGTGCCCATCCACAACAGATGCGGCTGGTCGGCGTAGGCCCCGAAGGAGGCGTCTGAATTGGCGAAGCCACCGGTGGATACCGAGCTCATGGCGTGCACCACCGCGTCTACCGGTGCCATGCCGCCGATGCCGTAGGCCAGGATCGCCACCAGGGTGCCCAGGGCGTAGATGCCGAGCGTGGCCTTGGCGATGCCGCCGGT
>DJIP01000025.1 GCA_002433675.1 Halomonas halophila | reverse complement strand
CTGGTGTCGCCGCCAGATACCCAGCGTCATACCGCTTGCCCCAGACTGCGCTGCATGACAACCGCGACGCGCGCCAGCTGATAGCGCCGCTCATGCTTTCCCCTGATTCATAGCGGCGCCCCTTGCCATGGGCCACCGCGCCCATCGACACCGCATCTATCGCATCACGAGGAGTGCACCATGGAGCCCATCGCCCATCTCAATCTTGAGGATCCCCTGGGGGACGCCCGCCGTTTCGCCCTGGAGACGATGTCACACCACCCCCACGGCTTCTCGCTGCCGCAGCCGTTCTACAACGATGAACGACTGTTCCAGCTCGACCTGCAGACCATCTTCGAGCGCGAGTGGATCTTCGCCGGCATGAGCTGCGAAATTCCGGCCAAGGGCAACTTCCTCACCCTCGACATCGGCCACAATCCAGTGGTCATCGTGCGCGGCGATGGCGACGCCATCCACGCCTTCCACAACACCTGCCGCCATCGTGGCTCTCGCCTGTGCTCCACCGAAAAGGGCAAGCTGGCCAAGCTGGTGTGCCCCTACCACCAGTGGACCTACGAGCTGGACGGACGCCTGTTGTTCGCCGGCACCGAAATGGGCGAGGACTTTCGACTCGAGGACTACGGACTCGCCCCGGTCGCACTGACCGAGGCCGGCGGCTACCTGTTCGTCAGCCTTGCCGAGAATCCACCTGACGTGAGCGACCTCAAGGCCATCTTCGACAGCTATCTGAGCTTCTACGACATGGCCAACCTCAAGGTGGCCGTGACCACCACCATCGAGGAGCAGGCCAACTGGAAGCTGGTACTCGAGAACAACCGCGAGTGCTACCACTGCAACGGCTCCCACCCGGAGCTGATCAAGTCACTCTACGAGTTCGACGACACCGAGGACCCGCGAGCCACGCCGGAATACCGCAGCCTGGTGGCACGCAAGCAACAGGAGTGGGATAGCCTCGGCATCCCCTGGAAGATGCGCTGGGCGGGAGGCAAACGCAATCGCCTGACCCGCACCCCGTTGGTCGAGGGCACCGTGTCCATGACCATGGACGGCAGGGCCGCCTGTCGCCGTCCGCTGACCCATCAGGGCATCGAGGACATGGGCTCCCTGCGCATCCTGCATCTGCCCAACAGCTGGAATCACTTTGTCGGCGACCATGCTGCGGTGTTCCGGGTGCTGCCGCTGGGCCCCCAGCGTACCCAGGTCACCACCAAGTGGCTGGTGCACAAGGACGCGGTGGAGGGTGTCGACTACGACGTCGAGAACCTGAGCCGGGTATGGGACGCCACCAACGCCCAGGACCGACGGCTTGCCGAAGAAAACCAGCGTGGCATCAACTCCCTGGCCTATCGCCCGGGCCCCTACTCCCCCACCTACGAGTACGGGGTGATCGACTTTATCGACTGGTACCGCACCACACTGGCGGCCAACCTGGGCAGCAGCCCGGCGCTGAGCCTGGCCAGCGGCTAGGGCCTGGCTGAAAAGCCCCTGCACTCGTCGACGTTGCGGCCCCCTGGGTGTATCTCTGTCACGGCCTGGTGTCTTGACCTGCTGACATAGCCCACCCCCGCGTCGTCTTCGAAACGACGCTGGGGTGGCATTCTGGACCTGACGGTCGTTCACTCTCGGCGCGCCCCAGCCCCCGACAGTACCTGCCGATCCATCGGGGCCTCCTGCAGCGGCGCCAGATGGGGACGCCGCAGCAGGCCGGCAAGCTCCCGGAAAGGCACCGGTCGAGCGAACAGATAGCCCTGGAAGGTGGTACAGCCCAGGGCCTTGAGGGTGGCACATTGATGCGGTGTCTCGACCCCCTCTGCCAGCACCTCGAGGCCCAGTTCCTGGGCCAGGGTGATCACGCTACGACAGACCGCCAGGTCGGGCTCGCTGTCCAGGCACTGGGCGACAAAGCCACGGTCGATCTTGATCTTGTCGATGGGCAGCGACTTGAGGTAATCGAAGCTCGAGTAGCCCTTGCCGAAGTCGTCGATCGCCGTGGTGACCCCGCGGGCCGCCAGGGACTCCAGCGTGCGAGCCACGCGTTCCTGGTCGTCCAGCAGCATGCCTTCGGTGATTTCCAGCTCCAGACATTCGGCATGCAGGTGGGTCTGGTCCAGCGTCTGGCACACGCTGGAGAGAAAATCCATGCGATGAAATTCCAGCGGTGACAGGTTCACCGCCACCCGGCCTGGCTTGAGCCCGCTTCGCCACAGCCGCTTGGCGTCGTAGCAGGCCCTGCGCATCACCCAGCGACCCAGATCGATGATCTGACCGGTTTCTTCGGCCAGCGGAATGAACTCCGACGGTGGTACCCAGCCGAATTCGGGGTGGGACCAGCGTATCAATGCCTCCAGGCCGGTGACCCTGCCCTCGCCATCCACCTGGGGCTGATAGAACAACTGCAGTCGCTGCTGCTCCATGGCAATACGCAGCGCGTTGCGCAGAGTCACATGACGACCGGGAAGACCATCCAGGGTGCGTGTGAATAACTGATACTGGTTTCGCCCGCGTTGCTTGGCCTGGTACATGGCGAGATCGGCCTGCTGGATCAGCCGCTGTGGCGACAGGGTGGTCCTGGTATCCAGCAAGGCAATCCCGATACTGGCGGATATCTGCAGTTGGTAACCGTCGACGCGGCAGGGTTCACGCAATTGGTCCAGCAGACGCTCAGCCACCGCGATGGCCTTGTCCTTGCCACCGATATCCACCAGCACCAGCACGAACTCATCCCCGCCCAGGCGCGCCAGGGTATCCGAGCGTCGCTGCCCTCGACTCAGGCGCTTGGCGACCTGGACCAGTACGCGATCACCGACCTCATGCCCCAGGCTGTCGTTGATCGGCTTGAACGCATCCAGATCGATGAACAGCACCGCCAGCCCCTGCCGATGACGTGTCGCCAGGGCCACGTCGTGCTCCAGTCGGTCGGCCAGCAAGGTACGATTGGGCAGACCCGTCAGGGCGTCGTGGGTGGCCTGGTGGGCCAGCATCTCCTCCTGAACCTTGCGCTGGCTGACGTCATCGACGATGCCGATGTAATGACTCACACCTTCGCGCAGCGCGTGCACCGGCGAGAGCGTCAGGTCATACCAGCGACCGCCTCCCCCTTCCAGGCTGGCCTGCGCAGTGACCGACCCCGCCTGCTGGGACTTCATCCAGTGGCAGACCTCGGCTTCCGTCACCGGGTCCAGCCCCATGGTCCTGGCGAGCTCACTCGCCAGCAGCCCGGTCACCGCGGATGCCGGCATATCCAGCATGCGGCACAGGGCAGCGTTGGCGTACATCACGGGCCCCCCCCTGGCCTGGGCGTCGAAAATCACCACTCCATTGCTGCTCTCCCTGAGACAGTGCTCCATGATCGACAGCCTGGCCTGCTCCCGCTGACGCAGGCTGATATCGGCGAAACTGGCGAAAAGCCCCACACAGGCCACCCCCACCCGGACCTGCTGCAGGCGTAGCCGGAAGGTGGAGTCAGCGATCGAGCACTCGAACATCACGGACCGCTGTCGCCCGGACATGACATCGTCGAAGTGCTTCATCAATTCATCGGGAGCATCACCGCTTCCCAGCAAGCGACCGGCTACCTCGGCGAAGGGTCGAGCGACGGCATCACCGGCCCTGTCACCCAGCGCGTCGATGGCAGAGTCGTTGAGCGCACCGACCAGGCCCGAACGTCGAACCTGCAGCATCGGCACGGGGTTAAGTCCGAACAGGGACTGAAACTCCTGTTCACGCGTCGCCAGCGAGATCGCCTGCTCGCGACGCAATCGCGCCAGCGCAATCCAGGTCATCAGTTGATAGGTCACAAACAGGCCCAACGCCAGCAACAGCGCCGGCAACAGCACCCATTGAAGTGACAGCGTCTTCGATGCCTGAACCCGCAGCAAGGTGCCCCCGGCCAGGGGAATATCGTCACGCATCACGCCGGCCAGCCTGCCGCGCTCTACCCAGACCTCGCGAGCAGCATGGTCCAATACCTCTGCTTGCCGGCGCTCCAGCAGCGACAGGTTCGCCGACAGTCCTTCACTCAAGTGCTCAAGCCACAGCGTCGTGTCGACAAGTACTACCAGCCGGGGGCCCGCAACACCGAAGCTGTTGACTTCCAGCAGCGCCGCGCCTTTATCCACTATCCTCCAGCGCATGGCCTCGTCCTGGCGCTGATCAAGCCAGCCTCGAACCTCGTGCAGCGCCAGCACTTCTCCGAGGCGTGTGGTTGATTCGTGACCATCAGAGGGGTCCCAGCGCAGCGCGCCGTTATCCTGCCACCAGACGTAGGCAAGCACCTCTTCCCGGCCCCCGGGACCGGTGGGCTCCGGGGAGCCTCCGGCCTGGGCCAGCGGAAGGCTCCACTCGCTCCAGCCCAGGCGGTAGCGCTCTTCCCAGTTGACGATGCGCTCGCCCAGGGCATCCAACTGAGTGGTCAGATCCTGCTTCAGATCGAGTGAATAGAGGTGGTAGCCCCCGAAGCCCACCAACATGCTGAGACTGGTGCCGATAAGCCCGACCTTGATCACCCTGGGCGCCAGCCGCCGGAAGCTCAAGCTACGCTGGCGGGCGACCAGCCAGAAGATGACGCCATAGGTAAACACCATGACGGTGCCAAGCGGTCGAGACTCGAACAGCACAAGGCGCCAGCGTGGAGCATCCTCCGTTGTCCACAGAATTGAAAATCCCAGCGCACCCGCCACCATGCACACTAGCCCCAGGGCAGCGTAGCGTCTGCGCCCGGCGCCTCGACCGTGCCACAGACAGAAGGCGAACAGCAGCATCAGCAGCAACGACATTGCCGGCAACGCCTCGATGCTCACCTGACGATTGACTTGATCAAGCAGCCACATGGCTTGCCCTAGGCTGAACGCCAGCAGGGCCAGCGAGGCCAGCTGCCTGACCCGACCACAGCCGATGACCAGCGCCAGAATACCGAGCGTTGCCAGCAACGACGCCACCGCTCCCGAGCGGCTGAAGGTAAGAAGGTCAAACAGGAACAACGAAGACGAGGAGGAGGCGAACAGGGTATGCAGTGCCATCAGTGCACCGAAGGTCAGCACCACCAGCAGCAATGGCGGGAAGCCCAGACTCCGTTCTTCCTCGGACTTCCAGTCACTCATCGGCCGGCCTCAGTGGTGAAGGAGCGTCCAGATGGGCGGCGCAAGCCTCCTGGGGGAACGGCATATATCGGCCCGCCACAGGGGAAAGCTGCACAGATTTGTCTCCCTGCTAATTATCCTGCACAAAATGCCGTGGCGACTCTTGGTAACTAATGCGTAATTTAATGTAAGAAAAAAACGACAACCGCAACGCTGCGGCTACCGTTCCAGGTCGCGGAAACGACCTGCCGACAGGGACAGCCGCGACCATCAGCGTGGCCACAGAGAACAGGCAGGCGCGATGCCCCACCCTGCGACAGGGGGACGGCTGGCGTCATGGCACTACCTCGCATGCGATAACTCGCACGCGATCGCCTGCTCGCGACAGCTCATAAGCCACCGCTCGCCACCAGCGAGAAAGATCGGCCTTGGGGTATCAGCGAGCGCTGTTGCCGGAAGACAGCTCCAGGCCGAGGTACAGCTCCACCAGGCCGGTAAAGCGATGGGGAGAAAGGCCGGTGATCTCGTGGATGCGATCCAGCCGATAGCGCAGGGTGTTGCGATGGACATGCAGGGCATCGGCGCAGCGGCTCAGGTTGCCCTCGTGCGCGATCAGCATCGCCAGGGTCTTCAGCAGTCGCCCCTGGCTGTCGGCTCCACGGATGCGCTCGACCGCCTCGCGCAACTGTTCGCCTTGCCAGCCCTCGTTCAACGGTGACAGCAGCACCGGCAGGCGCAACTCATCGTAGTGATAGGTCTTTCGCTCGGGATACTGGCGCTTGCCGGTTGCCAGCACCTGCCGGGCGCTTTCGAAGGACAGGTGAAGGTCGCCTGGTGCGTCGAAGGCGCGCCCGACGGCAACCTTGACCCCGTGGATAGCGAGCAGTGCCAGGCGCGCCAG
Source organism: Halomonas halophila (assembly GCA_002433675.1). Classification (GTDB taxonomy): domain Bacteria; phylum Pseudomonadota; class Gammaproteobacteria; order Pseudomonadales; family Halomonadaceae; genus Halomonas; species Halomonas salina_B. The sequence continues at coordinate 2,505 of DJIP01000025.1, read as the reverse complement.
CAGGGCATCGATAGCCTCGCCAATGCCTGGGTGTGCGCCCGGCTGGCGCTGTCCAGCCTGATCCGTCACAGGCTGAAGCACCAGAACGCGATGGGGTGACACCTGGGTGACCAGGCTGTCACGGGCCAACAGCTCCATCAGCCGCTGCATAGCGTCCAGGTCTGTGCTGGGCGACCCACTGTCCAGCTCGATCAGTACCGCCAGGCGCTGACAGGCGACGTCGATCCCCAGACGCTCGGCCCAGTCGTGAAGCTGCTCGGAAGAAAGCTCGGCGTTGACCCACGACAGGATAAAACCTTCCCGATGGCGCTTGGCCCACTCAAGCTGACTGAGCATGTCGGCCTGTTCGACCAGCATCTCGGCGGTCACCTTGACCAGCCTCGCCGCCTGTCGCACCAGCGGTGGCGGACCGGTGATGCCGAGCACCCCCACCGTCTCGCCGGCGCACTGAAGCAGCAGATTGATGCCCGGCCGAGCCCCCTTGAAGGCATCGACGTCATGCTCGGATATCTCGAGTTCGCTGCCACGCTGAAGCGCCAGCACCGCACCGTCGTGCAGGGTCCCCAGGCGAGCGTGATCACCGCTGGCGATGATCACCCCACGCGCGTCCATCACGTTGATGTTGGCGTCGAGAATATCCTGGGTCTTGTCGATGATCTGCTGTGCGAGCTCAGCGCTCAGAATCATGGGGCCACCTGCCGCCGCTGGCGAAGAAACGCCATCTTCGCCTTGCGACTGAGCGGCTGCAAGCCGGCGGTCTAGGCTGAGCCCTTCCCTGCAGCCCTGGATTCGCCGCTATCATCGAGCCCCATCAGGTGGGCCTGGATGGCCTGTTGGACCGACGGCAGCAGCACCTCCTGTTTGTCCATCAACTCGCGTACCAGCGCCGCAAGACCGGGCAGACCGACCTCACGGGCCTTGAGCCGGGCCATCCTGGCGCAGGTCTCCGGGCAGGCATCCTCGGGCAGGCGCACTCCCAGCGCCACCAACCGATCACGAAAGTCACGACCGTCGATCAACTCGGCAATCATCATGGTGGGTGACTCCTTGTTGCTGTGTCTTACCTTCAGATTAGGTGACCTGGGCCGGCTCGGCGCGACTCAACCGACAGGCGGCATACTTGAACTCCGGAATCTTGCCGTAAGGGTCCAGCGCCGGATTGGTCAGCAGATTGACCGCCGCCTCCACATAGCAGAAAGGCACGAATACCATGCCGTCAGGCATACCGTCGTCAACCCGCGCCACCAGGGTGATGGCGCCACGCCGGGTGGTGATGGTCACCCGCTCGCCCGGGCGCAACCCCAGTCGGGCGAGCTCCCCCGCCGACAGGCTGGCCACCGCCTCGGGTTCCAGATCGTCGAGTACCTGGGCCCGGCGGGTCATCGAACCGGTGTGCCAGTGCTCGAGCTGGCGCCCGGTGGACAGCACCGTCGGGTAGTCGCGGTCGATGGGTTCGTCGGGTGGCAGCGGCAATGCCGGCGAGAAACGCGCCTTGCCGCTCGCGGTGGGGAAGGCCTCGGAGAACACCACGTCCTCGCCGGGTGCCCCTTCCGCCTGGCAGGGATAGGTAACCGCGCCCTCGCGCTCGAGTCGCTCCCAGTCGATATGGTTCAGCGAGGCCATCCCCTTCTGCATCTCGGCATAGACCTCGCGCGGGTGGCCATAGTCCCAGTCAAGGCCAAAGCGCCGCGCCATCTCCTGGATGATCCACCAGTCCGGCCGCGCATCACCGGGCAGCGGCAGCGCCTGGCGCCCCAGCTGCACCTGGCGATTGGTGTTGGTCACGGTGCCGTCCTTTTCCGGCCAGCTCGAGGCCGGCAGGATGACGTCGGCGAACTGCGCCGTCTCGGTGACGAACAGATCCTGCACCACCAGATGGTCGAGGCTTGCCAGCGCGCCACGGGCGTGGGTCAGGTCCGGGTCCGACATGGCCGGGTTCTCGCCCAGAATGTACATGCCGCGAATGGTGCCGGCGTGGATGGCGTCCATGATCTCGACCACGGTGAGGCCCGGCTCGGGATCCAGGGCGTCGCCTCTGCCGTCGCGGCTGGTGCCAGCGTTGCCCCAGAGCTCCTCGAAGGAGGCCCGCACCTGGGCATCGGACACCGGCTGGTAGTCCGGCAGCACCATCGGGATCAGGCCGGCGTCGGAGGCCCCCTGAACATTGTTCTGGCCACGCAGCGGATGCAGGCCCGTGCCGGGGCGCCCGGTGTGGCCGCAGGCCAGCGCCAGCGAGATCAGGCAGCGGGCGTTATCGGTGCCGTGGGTATGCTGGGAGATTCCCATGCCCCAGAAGATCATCGCCCGTTCGGCGTTGGCGTATTCCCGCGCCGCCGCGCGTATCTCGTCGGCGGGCACACCGCAGGCTGCGGCCACCGACTCCGGCGTCTGATCGCGCACCGACGTCTTGAGCCGCTCGAAGCCCTCGGTGTGCTCGCGGATATAGGCCTCATCGAAGAGTTGCTCGTCGATGATGACGTTCAGCATGGCGTTGAACAGCGAGAC
>DJIP01000013.1 GCA_002433675.1 Halomonas halophila | reverse complement strand
GACAAGGCCGAAAAGGCCATGGAGAAGGTCCAGGCTGAACTCGGCGAGGTGGAAGCGCAGCTTGGCGACGCCGAGCTCTACACCGACGCGGCGCGCAAGCAGGAACTGACCGACTGTCTGGCGCGCCAGGGCGAGCTCAAGGCGCGCCTCGAGGAGCTGGAGGCCGACTGGCTCGCCGCCGAAGAAGCGCTTGAAGAAATGAACGAAGCGCTATCGGGCTAAGCGTTGTCGCGAAGTTGCGGCACGACGCAGGGCGCTTGAGCAGCAGGTTTCCCGAACTTTCGTTGATCAAGCGTCCTGGAGGTGAGCTGCATATTGGCGCTCGGCGCTCGATGTCAGCTCTCGAGCAGAAAGGTCACTGGACCATCGTTGATTAACGCCACCTGCATATTGGCGCCGAATTCGCCGCTGGCCACCGGCCCATGGCGCTGGCGGGCCTGGTCGAGCAGGTAGTGAAACAGACGATCGCCTTCGGCCGGCGGTGCCGCGCTGGAGAAGCTGGGACGCAGCCCCTTGCGGGTATCCGCGGCCAGAGTGAACTGGGACACCAGCAACAGGCCGCCGCCGGCCTGCTGCACGTTGAGGTTCATCTTGTCCTGGTCGTCGGCGAACACGCGATAGTGCAGCAGCTTGTGCAGCAGGCGGTCGGCTGCGGTCTCGTCATCCCCCTTTTCCACCCCGACTAGGGCCAGCAGGCCGTGGTCGATGGCGCCGACGGTGCGATCTTCGACTTCGACACTGGCACGGCGGACACGTTGAATCAGGGCTTTCATGGGTGGCTTCCTCTGGCAGCGGGTGGGGGGATGGCACACAGCAGGGCCCGCTAGCCTAGCATGGGCTCGTCCGAACCGGAGAGGCGCCGGCGTCAGCGCCCCAGCAGGGCGTCGCGGAAGTCGCGGTTCAGAGGATCTTCACCGAGCCAGATGGCGAACATGGCGTTGGCAAGCGCCTTGTCGTTCGAGCGGTGCAGCGGGGCGCCATTGAGTGCCAGGATCAGGCTGTCGCCGTTCCAGGTCAGCGAATAGCGGTCGCCCGGCTCGACCGAGCGGTAGCTGTCGACCAGCGCGGTCAGCGGGCGGCGAACGGACGGGAAGTCCACGGCGCCGACCTGCTCGCGTACGGCCTCGAGGGTGGTGCTGGCGAAGTCGTCGGCCTCGATGGCATGGAAGTAGTGCAGCACCAGCCGGCGCGGGACGTCGGATTCCGGAGCGGGGCGGGGGTACCCGGCGGCCTGGTAATAGGCGCCGGCGTAGGCGTCCCACACCAGATAGGTGAAGAGCCCGTGGCCGATCATCTCGTAGCGCCGGCTGTCGTCGATCTGGGTAGCAAAGCTCGCGTCCTTGACGCTGACCTGCCGTGCCGGCGTCTGGGCATTGGCCTCGGGGGGCGCGGCCATGGTCAGGGTCAGACAGGTGATCAGGCTGACGGCGGCAAGCAGCCGAACCAGCGGGTGCTGTCGGGGCTGTCGCGAAGGCATGATGAAACTCCCGTGACATGATGTTGTACATATCATGGCGCGGGATATGACTTATGTACAGATTTTGTAGAGTATTCTTCTCGTCCTTACCAGGCGCGACACAGCATGATGTCGCAACGGGGCTCCGCCAGCAGGCGCTTGGTGATCTGACTGCGTCGGCCCGCCTGGCTGCGGTTGCCCAATGCCAGCAGATCGGGGGGCTGACGTCGCAGGTGGGCGATCAGCACGTCCAGGGGCTCGCCCTGTTCCAGCACCAGTTCCAGTTCTGGCACCCGGTCGAATTCCGCCATCAGGTGGTCGATCTCCTGTTCGAGCTGCTGTCGAAGTCGGGTGACCTCACGGTCGCGCCACTGGGCGAACTCGGTATCGGAGCCGAGTTCGCGCTCGCCTGGCACGTCCCAGGCGTGGAGCAGTTCGAGCCGAGATTCCGGGAAGTGACGCAGGGTCTCGCGCAGGGTGCGTCGGCAGGTCAGGGAGAAGTCCACCGGGACCAGGATGTCGTTCCACGGCTCCGCGGGAGGCTGGCTGACGGTCAGCACTGGACAGGGCGCGCTCAGCAGCACCCGGGCCAGGGTGGTGCCACCGATCAGATCCGGGTGCCCGCGCTTGCGATGGGTTCCGAGGATGATCATCTCGGCGTTGCGATCGTGGGCCTCACGGATGATCTCGGCGTAGGGGGCGCCGGTCACCGTCTGCACCAGCAGCGGCGGTTCGGCCAGCGCATAGTCCTCGCGCAGGTCGGTGGCAATGGCGTGGATGTCGTCCACCACCGCGCCTTCCAGGTCGCGCAGCACCCGGTGGGGCAGGTAGGGATCCAGCACGTGGAGTACGTCGAGACGGGCGCCCATCTCGTTGGCCAGGCGGATGGCGCGGCCGAAGGCGGAACGGTTTTCGGCCGACAGGTCACAGGCAAACAGCAGGGTGCGAGTCATGGCTCTGCCCTCACGACGCCGGTGGGTGAACCTTCAGCATGGGCGGACGTGCCGATTCGCGCAAGCGACGGTGTCGTCAGCCCCTGTCAGTGCACGGTAGTTCCGGTCTAGCGCTCGGATCAGATCAGACTGGACGTGTCGTGACTTCCACGGCCTGCCATCGCCAGCCCCTGCTAGCTGCCGCTACCACCAGGCGTGGAAGTGATGCACCGGCCCACGTCCCTTGCCCACCGACAGCCGCCGGCTTGCGTCGAGCGCCTGGTGCAGCCAGCGCTTGGCGTCGCCGATGGCATCGATGACCTGCGCCTCGTCGGCGTCCTGGGGCAGATGGGCCAGCTTGGCGGCGATCGCCGAGGACAGGGCACAACCGGTACCATGCAGGTTCTGGGTATCGATGCGCGGCGCCGGCAGCCAGCGATCGCCACCGGGCGAGGCCAGCAGGTCGGGACAGCTGTCACCATCGAGATGGCCACCCTTGAGCAGCACATAGGGGGCTGACAGTTGTTTGAGCGCCGGCAGTATCGCCTCCATGGCATCGGCGCTGGTGGGCGGCTCGACCCCCAGCAGTACCGCCGCCTCGGGCAGGTTGGGGGTGATCACGTCGGCCAGCGGCACC
>DJIP01000125.1 GCA_002433675.1 Halomonas halophila | reverse complement strand
TTCGATGTGGACGCCCCTCGGGAGCGACATGGCTGGCTCGATCTGCGCTTCTTTTCGCGCATGGCGGTGGCACAGGGCGCTGGCGTGGGGGGGGGGTCGCTGGTCTACGCCAATGTCTCGGTGCCGGCTGAACGCTTTGCCTTCGACAGTGGCTGGCCGGAGGCCATCGACTTCGATGAGCTCGCCCCCTACCAGGACCGGGTAGGCCAGATGCTGGAGGTGGCCGAGGTCCCCGCGGGTCAGGTCAGCGAGCGCTATCGACTGGTTCAGGAGGCCGCCGTGCGCAGCGGACACGGTGATCGCTTTCGCCCCTTGCCGCTGGCGGTGCGCTTCGACCCCGACTGGAGCTATCGGCTCAGTGAGCCTCACCATCGCCGCCATAGCCGCCAGACCATCAACGTCCACGGCAAGCAGCAGGGGACCTGCATCCACTGCGGCTATTGCGATATCGGCTGCCCGGTGGGGGCCCGTAATACCCTTGACCTGAACTACCTGGCCCGGGCCGAGCAACTGGGGGCTGAGGTCCGTCCACTGAGTATGGTGCGCTCGCTGGTGCCGGAGTCCGGCGGCTACCGGGTGACCTTTCAGCATCTGGAAGGGGCGCCGACGATCCGCCACGAGCGCGCCGAGCGGGTGATCCTTGCCGCCGGCTCGCTGGGGTCCACCGAGCTGTTGCTCAGAGCCAGGGACCAGTACCGCACCCTGCCGGAACTGTCGCCGCTGCTTGGCCATCGCTGGTGCGCCAATGGCGACTTCCTGACCCCCGCGATCTACCCGAACAGACGCATCGATGCCTGCCGCGGGCCGACCATCAGCGCCGCCATCGACTACCTCGACGGTAGCGACGGCGGTGAGCGCTACTTCGTCGAGGACGGCGGTTATCCCGACCTGATCGCTCACGCCTTTACGCAATTGCTGTCGCGCTCGGCCACCGCGAGCATGCTGCGAGGTGGCTGGCGCGCGGTGCTGGCCGAGGCGCTCAAGGAGAACGATCCCGATCGCTGCCTGATGCCCTGGTTCGGCCAGGGCGTGGACGCCGCCGACGGGGTGCTCCGACTGACGCGGCGCTGGCTGGAGCGAGAGCCTTCCTTGAGCCTTGACTATCGGGTGGCCGCGTCGCGAGCCACGGTGCAGGCGCTGTGCGAGCGCCACAAGCGCTTGAGCGCGGCCACCGGTGGCGTCGCCATCGAGCCCCCGAGCTGGCGCCTGCTGGACTATTTGATTACCCCGCATCCGCTGGGCGGCTGCCCCATGGGGGAGAATCGCTGGGACGGGGTGGTCGACCATGCCGGGGAGGTGTTCGGCTATCCACGACTGTACGTGCTCGACGGCGCCATCGTGCCGCGCGCGCTGGGACTCAATCCCTCGCGTACCATCGCCGCGCTGGCCGAGCGCGCCATGGCGCGGATGCTGGCCTAGCAGGCGGAAGCGGCGACCCATCGGGAGGTAACATCATGGCCCGCGAGATTCCCCTCTATACCCTCGACGGTATCACCGACGCCGAGGTCACCCAACATGGCTTCTGTACCGAGGACGGCCTGGGGCTGTCGCTGCTGCGTTTTCGTCGTGGCCAGGGACGCATGGCGGTGATGATCGTTCACGGTCTGACCACCTCCAGCGACATGTTCATCCAGCCCGAGCATCGCAATCTGGTTAGCTTCCTGCTGGACGAAGGGGTCGACGAGGTGTGGACGCTGGACTTCCGCATGAGCAACCGCCATCCCTACAACCTGCAGCCCAACCGCTACTCCATGGATGACTGCGCGCTGTTTGATTTCCCTGCGGCGGTGGCGAAGATTCGCCAGGTCGCCGGGGACGACGTCGAGCTTCACGTGATCGCCCATTGTCTCGGCTCGATGGGCTTTGCCATGGCACTGTTCGGCGGCACCGTCAGCGGCATTCGCTCGTGCATCCTCAACAGCGTTGCGCTGACGCCCCATGTACCGCGCTGGTCGAGGATCAAGGGCCACATCTTTCCCTTCGTGATCGAACGCATCTTCCAGCAGCCCTACGTCAGCCCGCGCTGGAGCGAGGATCCGCGGTTCACACTGGGCAAGCTGTTGTCGAAAGGCGTATCGCTGTTCCACCGCGAATGCGACGTGCCCGCCTGCCATATGCTGTCACTGATGTGGGGCACCGGCTGGCCGGCGCTGTACAACCACGAGAATCTGGACGAACGCACCCACCGGCGGGGCGGAGACCTCTACGGCCCGGTAGGGCTCAACTACCACCGTCATGTCTTGAAGATGCTGGGCCGGGGCCATCGCACGGTGAAGATGCGCGAGGCGCCCGAATACGCCGCGCTACCCGACGACTACCTGCTCGAGGCGCGCCGCGTCGATACCCCCTGCCTGTTGCTGACCGGACGCGACAACCGCGTCTTCACCGACAGCAATGTGCACTGCCACCGGGCCCTGGAGGAGGCCGCCCCTGGGCGCCATGAGCTCGCGATCATCGACGGCTATGGCCACCAGGATGTGTTCATGGGCGCCCGGGTCGACCGTGAGGTCTTTCCCCGGCTGATGACGTTCCTGAACGCCCACGCTTGATCCCTAGCGCCACGCCTGAAGCCAGGCTCCGTCAGGCCCTGAGGCGGCGATGGGCCCAGCCCACCAGCGGCGGCAACGCCACCAGCAGAACGGTGATGCGCAGCAGGTGATGGGAGGTGACGAAGGCTGGTTCGATGTTCAGTGACAGCGCCACCAGACTCAGCTCCGGCGCCCCGCCCGGCATGTAGGCCAGCAGCGCCGCGGCCACCGAGATACCGGTCAGCGCCTGACCGACCCAGGCCGCGGCCACCGCCAGCACCACCAGGATCAGCGCCTGAACCACCGCCAGGCCCAGCTGGCGCGCCATGTCGGACAGCGCCACGCCAACGAAGCGCACGCCCACCGAGGTGCCGATGACCACCTGGGCCAGGGCGATCAGCGCCGGCGGCAGCATCGCGTGGGTCAGCCCGGAAAAGTGCAGCAACGACGACACCAGCGCCGGGCCGAACAGCAAGGCGTTGGGCAGACGTAGCACCCGGCCGACCACGGCGCCGAGCGCCGCCGCTACCACCAGCCAGGCGGTGCCGGCGAGCGATGGCAGTTGGCTCCACTGGGCCGGCCCGTTGCTGGCGCCGGCCAGGTCCACATGGCCGAACAGGCCGAGGATCGGCGGAATCGCCAACAGCAGCACCAGGATGCGCACCGCGTGGGTGATACCGACGGCGCGCAGGTCGGCGCCTGACTCGTGGGCCATCATCAACAGCGCCGACAGCCCGCCCGGGGCGCCGGCGTAGAGCGCTGTGTCCAGCGAGTGGCCGGCCACACGGTAGCTGAAGGCCACCGCCACCACCATCATCACCGCGGTGGCGGCGAGCATGATCGCGGCGCTGGCGGCCCAGGCGGTGATGTCTCCGGACAGCTCCGGGGTGAAGGCCGAGCCCAGCATTACCCCGATGACCACCAGAACCCCCTTGCGCAGCCGCCCCGGCGAGCCCAGGCGCACCCCGGCAAGACTCGCCAGGGTGGTGGTGATCAGGGCGCCGAGCAGCCACGGAAGCGGCAGGTCGATCAGGTAGGCGATGAACCCGCCCAGGCTGCCCAGGGCCAGGGTGGGCAGAAAGCGCCAGGCGCCGGGGGGAAGGAGTGTGGGGACAGCGGGCATGGCATCTCCTGTGTGCGTTACCTGTGGTCTTTGCACCAGAGGTAGTGACGGTGCATAACGACGGCGCGCGGCGCCAGATGGCGCCGCGCGGGGACTACGTAAGGGCTTTGCAAGGGCGTCTTAAGGGCCCTTTAAGTACCATGCCGAGACCGATGCCTGGGCGACTCGAGGATGGTCCTGAAGCCCACGACCTCAAGCCTGGCTCGATGGCCGCTGCTTGAGCAGCTTGGGTACCAGCCAGGGCAGTACCAGCAGTGCCGAGGCGGCGATCCACAACGACAGCGAGATGCCCGACTGCCACAGGATGCCAGTGTCGCCACCGCTGATCGCCAGCGCCCGACGCAGGTTCTCTTCCATCAGGCCACCCAGCACGTAGCCGAGGATGACCGGCGCCAGTGAGAAGCCGAGCTTGCGCAGCAGGTAGCCGAAGACACCGATGATAAGCATCAGGTAGATGGCGGTCAGGTCGGAATGCAGCTGATAGACCCCGACGAAGGATAGCACGGCGATGGCCGGTACCAGCACCCAGCGCGGGATGGTCAGCACCTTGGCGAAGACCCCGGCCAGCGGCAGGTTGAGCGCCAGCAGTACCAGGTTGCCGATGTACAGCGAGGCGATCAGGCCGCCGGCGACCTCGGGGTTGTCGGTAAACATCATCGGTCCCGGGGTGATGTTGTAGAGCATCAGCGCGCCGAGCAGCACCGCCGTGGTGCCGGAGCCAGGGATACCCAGGGTCAGCATCGGCACGAAGGAACCCGCGGCGGAGGCGTTGTTGGCCGCTTCGGGCGCCGCCAGACCGCGCATGTCACCGGTGCCGAAGGTGTTGTCCTTGTCCACCAGGCGCTTTTCGGTGGTGTAGGACACCGCACCTGCCACCGAGGCGCCGGTTCCGGGTAGTACGCCAATGATAAAGCCGAGTACGCCGGAGCGCAGCATGGTGCCCTTGCAGGCCATCACTTCCTTGAGGCTGACGAACACCCGGCCCAGCGGCGGCAGCTTGTCGTCGACGTCGTCGCGATGGGCGTGCTCGAGCATCAGCAGGATCTCGCTGATGGCGAACAGGCCGATGATCATCACCACGAAGTCGATACCGTCGTAGAGCTCCGGCATGCCGAAGGTGTAGCGCATCACCCCGGTGCCGGAGTCGACGCCGACGGTACCGATCAGCACGCCGAGCACGGCGCCGATGGCGGTCTTGATCGGGTCCTTGCCCATCATCACCGACATCGACGAGAAGGCGAACACCATCAGTGCGAAGAATTCGGCGGGGCCGAACATCACGGCCACCCGGGCCAGCAGCGGAGCGAACAGGGTCAGACCGATGATGGCGATGGTGGCGCCGACAAAGGACGCGACTGCCGACAGGCCCAGCGCCGGACCGGCCAGGCCGCGCTTGGCCAGCGGATGGCCGTCCAGGGTCGTCATCACCGCGCCAGCGTCGCCGGGCACATTGAGCAGGATACTGGACATGCGCCCGCCGTACTCGGCACCGGTATAGATGCCGGCCAGCAGGATCAGCGCGGATTCGGCCGGCAGGCCCAGGGTGTAGGCCAGCGGCATCAGGATGGCGATGCCGTTGATCGGCCCGATGCCCGGCAGCGCGCCGAACAGGGTGCCCAGCAGCGCGCCGAGGAAGGCCAGGCCAAGATTGAGTGGCGTCAGGGCGACGCCGAAGCCTTCGATAAGAAAGTCGAACATGGGAACACCTTGATCAGAGATCGGTGGCGGTCAGGGCTGGGGCAGCGCTGGTGGCTGACCTGTTGTTTGAGCTGGCATCGGAGCGGCGGCTCGCGCTACCACGGCAGGCCGGGCAGGCCGATGCCAAGACCGTGGGTAAATAGCCACTGGCCGCCCAGCGCCATCAGCACGCCGGTAGCCACGGCCTTGAGCGGACTGGCCTCGAACAGCCAGGCCAGGGCGGCGATCACCAGCATGGAGCTCAACAAAAATCCAAGGCGCGGGAACAGCACGGCGTAGACCAGCAGCAGCACCAGCACGCCGAGAAGACGCAGACCCAGGCGCTTGTCGGGCCAGTGGCCGTTTTCACCCGGGCGAATTACCAGCACCAGCGATAGCAGCCCCAGCAGGATGGAGAGCCCCAGCGGAAAGGCCTTGGGGCCGACGGGGTCGTAGCTGAAGGGCACCTCGAGGGACAGGGCGTTGACGGCGGTGAACGCCGCCAACCCCATCAGGGCGATACCCAGACAGCGGTCGGCGGCGATACTCATTGGGTCAGACCCACTTCTGCGGCCAGTTCCTTGAAGTCGGCGACCTGATCCTTGACGTAGCCGTCGAAGTCGTCACCGAAGCGGGCCATGGGAAACAGGCCGCGGGCCTCGCGCAGCTCGGCGAAGGTCTCGTTGCCGGCCAGGTTCTCGAGGCGCTCGACCCAGGCCTGGTAGGCCTCGTCGCTGACCTCGGGGCCCATGTAGTAGCCGCGCCAGATCGGCCACTGGACGTCGTATCCCTGCTCGGCGGCGGTGGGGATCTCGGCGTAGGGGCCGCCCATGCGTTCCTCGGACAGTGCCGCCAGTACGCGGATGTCGCCGCTCTCGAGCTGGGACTTGAGCTCCGACAGGTCACCGGAGAACACCTGGATATGGTTGCCGAGCAGTGCGGCCAGGGCTTCACCGCCGCCCTCGAAGGCCACGTAGCGCAGGCTGCGCGGGTCGACGTCGGCGGCCTTGGCGGTCAGTGCGGCCTTCATCCAGTCCTGGCTGCCCACGCTGCCGCCGGCGCCGAAGGCGACCTGGGTGGGGTCTTCCTGCAGTGCCGTCATCAGCTCATCCAGGGTCTGCCAGGGCGCGTCGGCCTTGACCACGATGGCGCCGTAGTCGACCCCCAGGGCGCCGACCCAGCGCACTTCGCTAGCGTCGTACTGGCCGAACTTGCCCAGCGCCAGGTTGACCGCGGCGCCGGTGCTGGCGGCGACGATCAGGTTGGGGTCGTCGGTGCGCACGCCGTTGACGTGGTTGTAGGCCACCGCACCGATGCCGCCGGGCATATAGGTGACCAGCATCGGGTCCTCGATCAGTCCGGTCTCGAGCAGACCATTGGCGGCCAGCCGGCAGGTCAGGTCGTAGCCACCGCCGGGCTTTGCCGGGGCGATGCATTCGGCCTCGTCGGCGGCCTGGGCGGTGCCGACGCTGAGGCTGGCGCCGAGCAGCAGGGCGGCGGGCAGAGCTGTGATATTCTTCATGCGGACTCCTGACAACTATTATTATGGGTTGGTGACACTCGGGTTCTGTGATCGAGCAGATGCTAGGCCGACTAGCTTTCATCAACCTGTCATGCCCTCCCTATCCGGATAAGACATTAGTCGCATGCGCCTTCTCGTCGTCGAAGATGATGCCCTCATCAGCCGCTCGCTGGTCGAGGCCCTGACCCCCCTTGGCAATACCGTGGAGGTGTTCGCCTGCTGCAGTGATGCCAGGGCAGCGCTGCGCCAGGGTGGGGTCGACCTGATGCTTCTGGATATCGGCCTGCCCGACGGTGACGGCCTGTCGCTGCTGGCCGAGTTGCGCAACGCGGGGGATCGCACCCCGGTGATCATCCTGACCGCCCGGGACGCGCTGGACGACCGGGTCAGAGGGCTCGATCTGGGCGCCGACGACTACCTGGCCAAACCCTTCGAACTGGCCGAACTTGAGGCGCGGGTGCGTGCGCTGCTCAGGCGCAGCCAGCAGCGCGCCGACAACCGCCTTGGCCTGGGCCCCTTGTCCTTCGATCCGGCCAGCGGCGCTGCCAGCCTGTTCGGCGAGCCCATGGCGCTGCCCCATCGGGAGCTGCTGCTGGTCGAAAGCCTGTTGCTGCACGCCGGAGCCATCGCCCCTCGCGAGACCCTGGAAGGGCGTCTTTTCGGCTTCGGCGAGGTGGGCTCCAACGCCCTGGAGGTTTACGTCAGCCGGCTGCGCAAGAGGCTCAAGGGCGCGGGTCTGCGTATTCGTACCTTTCGCGGTCTCGGCTACCGCCTGGAAGAGGACGAGGGGTGATCGAGGTCGAGGGATCGCTCAAGCGTCGGCTCGGTGGCTGGCTGGTGGTCACCGTCGGGGTGCTGGGACTGGCGCTGATGGTGGAGGCCTGGGTCAGTAGCCAGCGGGCGGCGGCGCGGGCTTTCGACGCCCAGTTGCAGGCGGCGGCGCTGACCATCGCCGAGGCGGTGCGCTGGCAGGATGGGGTGCCCCAGGTGGTGGTGCCGGCGGCGGCGCTGCAGATTCTCGCCACCGACAGCCAGGCACGGGTGTTCTACGCGGTGCTGGACGATGATGGCAGGGCGCTGTCGCGCAACTGGCCGGTGGATATCCCGGCCGCCTGGCAGCAGGCGCTGGATGAAGGCGGCATGTCGCGGGACTTGACCACAGCGCTGGGAGAGCTGCGTCTGCATGCCCAGCGGGTGGCCTCGGCGGGTTGGGTTACCCAGCTGCCGGTGCAGGTGTGGGTCGGGCATACCCTGGAGGGGCGCCGAGCCCTGGCCCGCTCACTGTTCGAGCGTTCGCTGTCGCGCTTTGTTGCCATGGTGCTGCTTACCGGCGTGCTGATGGGGCTGACCATGCGCGCGGCGTTGTCGCCCTTGCGCCGCCTGCGCCGCCAGATTCGAGAGCGCAGTGCCGACGACTTCAGCCCGCTGGCGGCCAGGGTGCCGAAGGAGCTGCTCGAGCTCGCCCAGGCCTTGAACCACCTGTTCGCCCGTCAGCGCCAGGGCCGCGAGGATCTTCTGCGCTTCACCGCCGACGCCAGCCACCAGCTCAAGACGCCGTTGGCGGGACTCAAGACCGTCAGCGAGCTGGGCCTTCGCAGCAGTGATCCTGACGAGTGGCGCCAGGCGCTCACGCGCGTCCACGCCCGTGCCGAGGACACCAGTCGACTGGCCGGTCAATTGCTGTCACTGGCGCGACTGCGCCACCTCGACCAGGAGACGGCGCTGCCTGCGCTCGACCTGGGTGCGTTGGTACGCGAGGTCGCCCTTGACTGGGCGGCGCGGGAGCGGGCGGCCGAGCATGACCTCGGGCTTGGCAGCCTGCCAGCCGAGCCGCTCAAGGTCCGCGTCGAGGCCTGGGCACTGCGCGAAGCCCTGGGCAACCTGATCGACAACGCCCTGCGCTACACGCCGCGGGGTTGCCAGGTCACCCTGCATCTGGCGCGGGAGGGCGACTGGGCGCGGTTGTCGATCGTCGACGACGGCCCTGGTGTCGCCGACGCGGCGCTGGCGACGCTGGGGCAGCCGTTTCAGCGGGGTGGACGCCAGGACACCGAGGGCTCCGGGCTGGGACTCGCCATCGTCGATACCACCGCCCGGCGCATGGGTGCCCGCGTGCAATTCGCCAACCGCTCGCCGCAGGGACTCGAGGTGGTGCTGTGGCTGCCGCTGGCGAAGGATGAACAGGGAGTCACTGGCGCCCTCGATGCCGCCGCGAACCAGTGAGAGAACGAGGGAGAGAACCCGCCATGACCCTGCAGTCTGGGCAACGCTTCCGGCCTTTTAGATGCCTTTCGGCCAGGTGTTCGGTGCCGGCCACGCGGCGGCGGCTCCTGGGGCGGGTGGTGTCGCAGTGGCTGCCGCTTTCGCTGCTCATGCTTCTGGTTGTGCTGCTGGGAGGCTGTCACAGCGAGGACACAAGCGTCCCCACGGATGACGATCCGCTGGTGATCTCGGCGGCGCTGGATCTCGACGTGGTGGCGCCGCTGCTGGACGCCTTTCGCCAGGCCTATCCCCAGATCCCCCTGCGCTTCGAGGATCGCACCACCCGAGAGGTGGACGACAGCGTGGTGGGACACCTTGAGGGAGGCCAGGCGACGGGCGAAGGGGCGAGCAGAGCACCGGACGTGGTGATCAGCTCGGCGATGCCGTGGCAGATGGCCAGGGTCAACGAGGGCCTGGCGCGGCGCCTTGGCGGGCCGGAGATCGAGCGCTGGCCCGAGTGGGCGCGCTGGCGTGACGAGGTCTTCGCCTTCACCTTCGAGCCGGTGGTGATGGCCTATCGACTGGACCTGTCACGGCATATGCTGCCACCCCAGACCCACGGCGACCTGCACGCTCTGCTGGCGACCCAGGCCCGCTGGCTGTCTGGCAAGGTGACCACCTACTCGCCGCTTTCCAGCGGGGTGGGCTACACCCTGGCCCAGCAGGATGCGCGCTATTCCTCGCGCTTCTGGGAGCTGGTCGGCGCCATGGGGCGTGCCGATACTCGCCTGGAGACGACCACCCGGGCGATGCTCGAAGGACTCAGCCAGGGGCGTTACTGGCTCGGTTACAACCTGCTGGGTTCCTACGCCATGGTCTACGCCCAGGAACACCCCGAGGTGATCGTGCAGGTGCCCAGGGACTATTCGCTGGTGCTGATGCGCATGGCCTTCGTGCATCGCGATGCCCCGCATGTCGAGGCCGCCGAGACCTTCGTCAAGTTTCTGCTGAGTCAGCGTGGCCAGCGGGTACTCGCGGGGCAGACGCCACTGTTCAGCGTGCTGCCGGGGGTGACCGGCCCCTACACCGCCGCCAGGCTACGTACCCAGGTGGGGGAGCGGCTCTACCCGATACTGCCCAACGCCACCTTGCTGGCCTTTGTCGATCCTGCCCGCCGGGAGGCCTTCACCGACCACTGGCGAGCGCGTTTTCAGGGCGAGCCGGCGTTGGATGAGGCGGTCGAACGGAGTAGCGGGGCGCTGGCGCCGGAGTAGACGCCGGGTGGCAAGCGAGGAGCATCAATGTGTCAAGCTGGCACATTGCCGGAGGCCGGGGCGGAACGTTATAATGGGCGATTAACTTCTTCCCTCCCTCTAAAGCCTCAGTGGGTGTTGCCGATTATGCTACGTATGGCCCAAGAAGCACTTACGTTTGACGACGTATTGCTCGTTCCCGGCTATTCCGACGTTCTCCCCAAGGACGTCAGTCTCCGGACCCGCCTGACTCGCGACCTCTTCCTCAATATTCCCCTCGCCTCCGCCGCCATGGATACCGTCACCGAAGCCCGCCTGGCCATCGCCATGGCCCAGGAAGGTGGCATCGGCATCATCCACAAGAGCATGGGCATCGCTCAGCAGGCGCTGGAAGTGCGCAAGGTCAAGAAGCACGAGAGCGTCATCGTCAAGGATCCTGTCACCGTCGGACCCAAGGCCAAGCTGCAGGACCTGCTGGCGATGGCCAAGGAACACGGCTTCTCCGGTTTCCCGGTGGTCGAGGGCGAGACCCTGGTCGGCCTGGTGACCGAGCGTGACATGCGCTTCCAGCCCAACCATGGCGACAGCGTCGCCGACATCATGACCCCGAGCGATCGCCTGGTGACCGTGCCCGAAGGCACCCCGCTGGACGTCATCAAGGGCAAGATGCAGGAGCACCGGGTCGAGAAGATGCTGGTGGTGGATGGTGACTTCCGCCTGCGTGGCCTGGTGACCTTCCAGGATATCGAGAAGGCGCGCACCTTCCCCAGCGCCGCCAAGGACGCCGATGGCCGCCTGCTGGTCGGCGCCGCCGTGGGCACTGGTCCGGAAACCCCTGACCGGGTCAAGGCGCTGGCCGAGGCCGGTGTCGACGCCCTCGTCGTCGATACCGCCCATGGTCATTCCCGCGGCGTGATCGAGCGGGTGCGCTGGGTCAAGGAGCACTTCCCGCAGATCCAGGTCATCGGCGGCAACATCGCCACCGCCGACGCCGCCCGGGCCCTGGCCGAGGCCGGTGCCGACGCGGTCAAGGTGGGCATTGGCCCCGGCTCGATCTGCACCACCCGCATCGTCGCTGGTGTCGGCGTACCGCAGATCACCGCGGTGTCCAACGTGGCCGAGGCGCTCAAGGA
>DJIP01000168.1 GCA_002433675.1 Halomonas halophila | reverse complement strand
CGGATCTTGAACCCGGTCACCTCGGTCTGCTGCAGGATGTCGACGCCGAGGGCATCGGCACCACGGGCGTAGCCCCAGGCCACGGCGTCGTGGCGGGCGACCCCGGCACGGGGCTGCCAGGAGGCCCCCATCACCGGGTAGCGCGCGTTCTTCGAGCAGTCGAGGATCGGCACGATCTCCTGCACGCCGCTGGCGTCGAGCACCTCTCCGTCGATGCCGTTGAGCCGGTTGGCGTTGACCCTGCGCTGGATGTCGCGCATGTCCTGCAGGGTATGGCCAAGATTGAGCACGCCGCGCTGGGAGAACATCACGTTGTAGTTAAGCTCCCGGGACAGCCCTTCCCACAGCGTCATCGAGTGCTCATAGAGCGCGGCGGCCTCATCCCACAGATAGTTGGAGCGCACGATGGTGGTGTTGCGGGCGGTATTGCCGCCGCCCAGCCAGCCCTTCTCGATCACCGCGACATTGCGCACGCCAAATTCCTTGGCCAGGTAGTAGGCGGTGGCCAGGCCGTGGCCGCCGCCGCCGACGATGATCACGTCGTAGGCGGCCTTGGGGGTCGGGTTGCGCCACTGGCGCTGCCAGTTCTCGTGGTGACTCAGGGCGTGGCGGGCCAGCGCGAATCCGGAGTAGCGTTGCATAGGGTGTCCCTCAAACTCTGGGCTAGAGCGTGTCTGAAAAGTGCCTGGGCGGTCGCACCGTGCGTCACGACCGCCGGGGGATCATCAGGCCGGCTCGGCAGCGACTTGCCGAGGCGCCGGATAGACCGGGTGGCGCGCGCATAGCTCGCCGACCCGCTGGCGTACGTCGGCCTCGATGGCGGCGGTGTCGTCGCCACGGGCCAACACATCCAGCACATCGCAGATCCAGTCGGCAAGCCGCTCGCACTCTTCGGCATCGAAGCCGCGGGTGGTCACCGCCGGGGTCCCGATGCGCAGGCCCGAGGTGACGAAGGGGCTCTGCGGATCGCCCGGTACCGCGTTCTTGTTGACGGTGATGTGCGAGCGCCCCAGGGCCGCGTCGGCGTCCTTGCCGGTGACGCCCTGGCGGATCAGCGAGACCAGAAACAGATGGTCTTCGGTGCCACCGGAGACCACGTCGTAGCCGCGCTCGAGAAACGTCTCGGCCATGGCCTTGGCATTGGCGATGACCCGCTCCTGGTAGCGCACAAAGTCCTGATTCATGGCCTCGCGGAAGGCTACCGCCTTGGCCGCGATGACATGCATCAGGGGGCCGCCCTGCTGGCCGGGGAAGACCGCACCATTGAGCTTCTTGTACAGCGCCTCGTCACCGCTGGCGGACAGGATCAGGCCACCGCGCGGTCCGCGCAGGGTCTTGTGGGTGGTGGTGGTGACCACGTGGGCGTGGGGCAGCGGGCTCGGATAGAGCCCGGCCGCCACCAGACCGGCAACGTGGGCCATGTCCACCAGCAGCCAGGCGCCGACGCTGTCGGCGATGGCGCGAAAGCGGCGCCAGTCGACCACCTGGGAGTAGGCCGAGAAGCCGGCGACGATCAACTTGGGGAGATGCTCCCTGGCCAGACGCTCGACCTCGGCGTAGTCGATCTGGCCGGTGGCTTCGTCCAGACCGTACTGCACCGCGTGGTAGTGCTTGCCGGAGAAGTTCGGCGCCGCGCCATGGGTCAGGTGGCCGCCGTGGGCCAGACTCATGCCGAGTACGGTATCGCCGGGGGATACCAGCGCCATGAAGGCGGCGGCATTGGCCTGGGCGCCGCTGTGGGGCTGCACGTTGGCGTAGTCGGCGCTGAACAGCGCGCAGGCCCGCTCGATGGCCAGACGCTCGACCACGTCGACGTGCTCGCAGCCGCCATAGTAGCGCTTGCCGGGATAGCCCTCGGCGTACTTGTTGGTCAGCTGGGTGCCCTGTGCCTCCATCACCGCCGGACTGGCGTAGTTTTCCGAGGCGATCAGCTCCACATGATCCTGCTGGCGAACGACCTCGTCGGCGATGGCCTCGGCGATCTGCGGATCGAACCGGGACAGTGACGAGCTGGACAGATGAGCGCTTGGCATTGGGTATCTCCGGTAATGGCGAAGCGCCTCTTCGCGGCCGCTTTCGCCTGGTCGATGTTGTCGTTG
Source organism: Halomonas halophila (assembly GCA_002433675.1). Taxonomy (GTDB): domain Bacteria; phylum Pseudomonadota; class Gammaproteobacteria; order Pseudomonadales; family Halomonadaceae; genus Halomonas; species Halomonas salina_B. Next base: position 2,939 of record DJIP01000168.1, on the reverse strand, counting down.
TGATGGCTGACGAAGACGGGCAGTCCCCCGCCTCCAAGGTAAGCCGCTATCCCGGCGCCGACATTCTGGAAACGACATCGGCGTCGCCGTCAGGGACATCGACGCTGCCCTTATGGGCTCAGATGGGCGCAGACGCCTGCCTGGCTGATGTCATTGAAGCCGAGCGGCCCCTCAAGAACTTGAACAAATGCGACAGCTTTGTTGGACGCAGGGGGCGGAAGCAGAGACGAGCCGGGCGCCGTGGACGAGCACTCGGATGACGGTGTCAGGAGAACTATCAGAGGCAATTGCGCCAGCAGGGGACGCTCAGCGATGCCCCAGGCGTGCGCCCACATGCAGAAAGAAGGGGTCGACGCCGGCCTCCTCGCGACCGACGGGATCGCGACGCAGACGTGAGGGTGACTGGCCGAAGGCTACGCGGAAGTGGCGGGAAAAGTGGGCGGTATCGGCGAAACCACAGCGCTCGCCGATCTCGGTGACGCTATGGTCGGTGAAGTACAGAAGCCACAGACCGTAGCGCAGGCGCAGGTCACGGGCGAACTTCTGCGGGCCGACACCGAAGGCCTCGCGAAACTTGCGCTCGAGCCCCCGACGCGAGGCGCCGGCGCGCGCCGCCAGCTCATCCACCGACAGCGGCTCGCCCAGATGCTGCTCGAGAATCGCCACGGCACGGCGCACGATGCGGTCCTCGATGCGATCGAAGACCACCGGCTGAGGCTGCGAGTGGTCGCCGCTTCGGTGGCCGTCCAGCAGCATGATGTGCAGGCTCTTGCGTGCCCAGGCGCGCCCCAGGTGACGCTCCACCAGATAGGCGGCCAAGTCCGCCGCCGCCGCGCCGCCAGCACAGGTCAAGCGGTCGCCATCGTCGACATAGAGGCGGTCGGCCACCGCGTTGACGGCGGGAAAGCGGCGGGCCAGATCGAGGTGGTGATACCAGCTGACACAGCAGCGCCGCCCTTCCATCACGCCGGCCCGGATCAACGAGTAGACCCCGGTGCACACCCCCACCAAGGGCACGCCCAACGCTGCCGCATGGCGCAGATAGTCGAGGGTGCCGCCATCCCGCTCGGAGCGGTTTCGCTCAGGGCGATCAGGTTCCTCGCCATCCCCCAGCACCCCGCCGATAACCACCAGGTAGTCGAACTGGCGGGGATCGCAGAAAGGCTGCCCACCACGTCCGCCAATCGGTTCGCAGGGCGAGATCATCGCACCACAGCTCGACGCAACCTCGGCGCCATCCTCTGACAGAAAGCGCCAGCGGCAACGTAGCTGACGACTGCGGTCGCCCTCGTCGGACGCCAGCCGCAGGCAGTCGACGAAGGCAGCAAAGGGCAGCAGGGTAAAGCGTGACAGCAACACAAAGCCCACCGACAGCGCCGGCGTGACCGGCTCGCCGCCATAGGCGTCGGCTTGCCGTTTCTGCGCTGGCGATGGTACCGGCGATGGCCGTGATGGATGGAGCGGGTGCAGGGGCGAGGATGGCATGGCGTCCGACTACCAGCAAAAAAACAGACTTCAGCCTAACCGATTTTCTTGCGCCGCCACTATTTACCACTGCATCACCACGACATCACCGCTGCAGTGCTGGGCAGCTCGCGGCGACCCGCCTCCGCCGGGAGCCACCGCCGCTACCAATCCACCGTGACATTACCCCTGGGCCGACTGCAGCAGGACAGGATGAACCCCTCGGCCACATCCTCGTCGGTGATGCCACCGTTGTGTTCCATGTCCACTTCACCGGCGACCAGCGGCACCCGGCAGGTGCCGCAGATGCCCATGCCGCAGGCCTTGGGAATATGCAGCCCGAGCTTGGAGGCTGCGGCGTGCACGGTCTCGCCCGGCTGGATGCGTACGCTCTTGCCCGCCGAGGCGAATTCGACACAGTGCATGTCTGCCGCCACAAGCTCCTCGGCCTCCGCCTCGGCCTGCTCTGCCAGTTCGTGGACGTCTTCCTGAACATCCACCGGCGTGGCACCGAAGGATTCCTCGTGGTAGCGACTCATGTCGAAGCCACGCTGGGTCAACAGACGCCTGACCGCCGACATGAACGGCGTGGGTCCGCAGCAGAAGACCTCTCGTTCCAGAAAGTCGGGCGCCATCAACTCCAGCATGGGCTCCGACAGAAAGCCGCGGAAGCCTGACCAGGCCTGGTTCAGCTCACTATCCCGCTCACACACGATATGCAGCTTGAATTCCGGAATCCGCGAGAAGATATGCTCCAACTCACGATGGAAGATGATGTCCCTGGGAGTCCTGGCGCAGTGAATAAAGGCCAGGTCCACCGCCGCATTGGTATCGAAGAACCAGCGGGTCATCGACATCAGCGGCGTGATGCCGACGCCACCGGAGAGCATCAGCACCTTGTCGGCGGCGTGGTCGATACAATTGAAGTCCCCCACCGGACCATGCACCGCCAGTTCGTGGCCCACGTCCATCTGGTCATGCAACCAGTTGGAGACGCGTCCCCCCGGCACTCGCTTGACGGTGATCGAGAAGCTGTAGGGAACAGAGGGAGAACTGGCGATGGTGTAGGAGCGGAAGACGCACTCGCCGTCGATCTCGAGCTCCAGGGTGACAAATTGTCCCGGCTTGAAGAAGAACATCACCGGCTGCTCGGCCATGAAGCAGAAGGTTCTGACGTCCCAGGTCTCCTGAATGACCTTGACGCAACGCACGACGTGGCGGCCATTGGCCCAGGTCTGGGTGGTCACCGGATTGAGAAAATTCGTCACCATGGCGGTTTCGCTCGCAGGCAGTCGGCGGTTCACCCAGGCCCCGAACGCCGCTCGAGGCCTGGTCATTGAGCGCATTCTGCCCCTCGCGCCTCGCGCGCCACTTGTCTGATCGCGACATCAGCATACTCGAATCCTCCGGCCACGCTCGCTGCAGCGACAAAGAGGTCGCAACGGCATCATCTGGTGTCGCCGCCAGATACCCAG
>DJIP01000012.1 GCA_002433675.1 Halomonas halophila | reverse complement strand
GGCCTGCTCGAAGGCATGAGCCCAGCGCAGCATGTCGCGATCACGACGATGGGGAGCGATGAGCTGGACGCCCATGGCCTGACCGCGCTCGTTGAACCCCGCCGGCAGATTGATAACCGGGCACCCCGACAGGGAGCCGGCGATCACCACCTCCATCCAGCGATGGTAGGTGTCCATCGTCCGCCCGGCGACCTGCCGGGGCCATGGCGTGTCGACGTCGAAGGCAAACACCTGGGCACTGGGCACGGCCAGCACATCGAAGCGCTCGAACAGCCCGAGCAGGCAGGCGTACCAGGCACTGCGCTCGACGTTGGCACGGTGCACGTCCAGTGCCGTCCGGCCCATGCCCTGCTCGACTTCCCAGCAGGCCTCGGGCTTGAGCTGGCAACGCAGGCTATCGTCGGCCCAGACCTCTGACAGACTGCCCGCCACCGCCCACTGGCGCAGCACCAGCCAGCTTTGCCACAGCCGCTCGGGCGCCATCTCCGGCACCACCGGCTCGATCCGGGCGCCGAGACGCTCGAACACCGACAGTGCCCGCTGGCAGACATCCAGCACGCCCTCTTCCATCGCCAGGTAGCCCTGCCAGTCGCCGAGCCAGCCGATACGCAGGCCCGCCGCCGCATTAGCGTCATCGAACGGATCGGCGAGGCGCTCGGGATCATCGGCGAGCGACAGGGGCGCGCGGGGATCGGCCCCGGCCTGGGTCGCCAGCAGCCTGGCAAGGTCGCCGACGCTGCGCGCCATGGGCCCTTCGGTGGCCAGCTGATGGCCGAAGATCTCGGGGCCTGGACCATGCGGAACGCGACCGAAGGAAGGCCTCATCCCGAACAGGTTGTGGTAGGCGGCGGGGTTTCTCAACGACCCCATCATGTCGCTGCCATCGGCCACCGGCAGCATGCGCATGGCCAGGGCGGCAGCGGCCCCGCCGCTGGAACCACCGGCGCACAGACTGGGATCGAAGGCGTTGCGGGTCGCGCCGAAGACGCGGTTGTAGGTCTGGGACCCGAGACCGAACTCCGGCGTGTTGGTCTTGCCGACAAGGATGACGCCGGCGTCACGCATCCGCCTGACCATGATGCCGTCCTGCGCCGGCATCTGACCTTTGAACAAGGGCGAGCCCATCGACGTCGGCAGGTCACGCGTGGCCGAAAGGTCCTTGATCGCCTGGGGGACGCCATGGAGCCAACCGCGAGAGCGCCCCGCCGCCAGTTCGCGGTCGCGCTCGTCCGCCTCGTCCATCAGCGCCTGGTGGTCACGGCGTGAGACGATGGCGTTGACTACCGGGTTGGCCGCGTCGATCTGCGCCAGGTAGGCGTCCATCACCTCGCGGCAACTGAGGTCTCGTGCGTGGATCGCCCGGGACAAGGCGAGCGCCCCCAGGGCCAGGATCTCGCGCTGGGTCGGGCTGGTGGCGCCGACACTCGCGGAAGAAGCAGCGGCTGAACCAATGGGTGATGAGGTGGGCAGACGGGAAGATGACGGCGGTGGGGGCATGGCGTCCTCGCTGCGTTGCTTGAGACAGACTCGTCCGGCTTGTACCAACGCTAGCTGGCAGAGCCTGAGCTGTCATCCATGCAGCCGATCAACGCGCCCTAGCCGGCAAAGGCGTCACCGGTGTAAACGATCAAGCGCGGCCCGCCAGTCCTCGTAGACCTCGCCATAGCGCTTTACCCGCCCCGCGTCGGGCTCGGCCCGGGAGCCTTCATCCAACTGCACCAGCGCCTGGCTCAGCTCGTCCAGCTCGCCCTCCCTGGCACACCAGGCCGCCTGGATGGCACCGCCAAGAGCGGCGGCGGCGGTCACCCGAGGGCACACCACCTCGGTGGCGGTGATGTCCGCCACCATCTGGCGCCAGGCGGCGCTGTGGGCACCGCCGCCGATCAGCCGAATCTGGCTGGCCTGGTCGGCCAGGGGCCCCATCAGATCGAGACCATAACGCAGGCAGAAGGTGGCGCCCTCCACCACCGCACGACACAGATGGGAGGGCGTGGTATTGCGGCTGGTCAGGCCGAGAAAGGAGGCGCTGGCCTCGGGCAGGCTCGGTACCCGCTCGCCGTTGAAGAACGGCAGTACCGTCACGCCATCGGCGCCGATCGGCGCCTGGGCCAGGGCCTGGTTGAACCCCGCCAGATCGAGATCGAACAGCTCACGCACACGATTGGTGGCCGAGGTGGTGTTCATGGTGCAGACCAGCGGCAGCCAGCCCGAGTGGCTGGCGCAGAAGTTGGCGACCATGGCGGAGTCTGCCACCACCGGGTGATCGGAGTGGGCGCAGACGGTGCCCGAGGTGCCAAGGCTCATGGTCACCCTGCCCGGCACGATGTTGCCGGTGCCGATGGCGCCGAGCATATTGTCACCGCCGCCGCTGGCGACCGCGACGCCAGGAGAAAGCCCCAGCTCCCGTGCCAGCGCAGGCCGGACCTGCCCTGCCGCGTCGCGGGAATCGATCAGTCGCGGCAGCACCCGGGTCGGGTCCAGCTCCGGGGCGATCCACTGCCACACCTCGGGACACCAGCGCCGCGAGCGGCTATCGAAGTAGCCGGTACCCGAGGCGTCGCCCGCCTCGCTGACACGCTCGCCGGTCAGCCACAGATTGAGGTAGTCGTGGGGTAACAGCACGCCATCCACGCGATCATAGATGTCGCGATGGTGCTCGCGCAGCCAAGCCACCTTGGAGGCGGTGTAGCCGGTCTGAGGCACCAGACCGAGCCGCGCCAGGCAGCCCTGTTCCCCGCCCAGAGCGCCTATCAGGGCCTGATTGTGGGCATGGGTCTCGGTATCGCACCACAGCTTGGCCGGGTACAGCACCTGGTCTCTGGCATCCAGCGCCACCATGCCATGCTGCTGGCCGGAGACACCGATACCACAGATATCACCGGCGCTGACCCCGGCCGACGCGATCGCCGCGTGGAAGGCGCCGACAAAGGCCTCGATCCACTGTGCCGGATCCTGCTCGCGCCGCCCCCTGTCGCCCTCGATCATGCGGTGGGGCCGGCTGGCCTCACCGATGGTGGCGCCACGCGCCAGATCCACCACCACCACCTTGGTGCTCTGGGTGCCACAATCCACGCCGAGATACATGTAACGATTCCTCGTTGCCCCATCAACGCGGCGCGCCGAGACCGACGCGCTCACTGCTGGGTCAGGACGCCAGCGCTTCCAGGGTCGCCCTGGCCCCCTTGTCCTGCAACAGCTTCAACGCCTCGACGTAGGCCACCACGAAGCGCGGCGAGTCAGCGAGATCCCCGAACAGCTCACGGTTCTCGATAAAGGCCGTGGGATGCTCGCGCTGGGTACTGGCGATCTCGCTCAGACGCTCCTTCCAGCGATCGACGATCACGATGGGCTGGCCCTGCTCGTCCATGCCTTCGGCGTAGCGTGCCCAGCTTGCCACCACCGCGGCAGAACGCTTGAGTTCGCCGCCGTGTTCGAGCTGGTGACGAATGACCGGCAACAGCCATTTCGGAATTCGGTCCGAGCTTTCAGCACACAGTCGCGAAAGCGTGTCCCGCACCTCGGGGTTGGCGAAGCGCTCGATCAGGGTGCGCCGGTACTGATCGAGGTCGACGCCAGGGACCGGAGGCAAAGTCGGGCTGCCCTCCTCGGCCATGTAGCCAAGCAGGAAATCGATGAACAATGGGTCCTGACAGACTTCGTGGGCGTAGCGATAGCCGGCCAGATAGCCGGCATAGCAAAGCGCCTGGTGCCCCGCGTTGAGCAACCTGAGTTTCATCAGCTCGTAGGGCTCGACGTCCTCGACCAGCTGCACGCCGACCTCATCAAGCGCCGGCCGACCACTGGCAAAATGATCCTCCAGCACCCATTGGGTGAAGGGTTCGCAGATCACCGGCCAGGCGTCTTCCAGTCCGAAGCGTTCGGCAAGCTCCTCGATGTCGCTCGGGGTGGTCATCGGCGTGATGCGATCGACCATTGAACTCGGGAAAGGCACCTCGGCCTCGACGTACTGCCCGAGCGCGCGATCACGAGCGTAGGCGAAGGCCGTGAACATGCGCCTCGCTACCTCGCCGTTGCCCGGAATGTTGTCGCAGGACATCACCGTGAAGGGAGGGACACCGCGCTCGCGCCGGCGCTCGATCGCGGCCACGATCAGGCCAAAACTGGTACGCGGACGCTCGGGGTTGCACAGGTCATACACCACTTCGGCGGCATCGAGATCGAACTCGCCGGTGACCGGATGGACGTTGTAGCCGCCCTCGGTCACCGTCAACGAGACGATCCGGATGGCCGGGTCCGACAGGGTCTCGATCACCGCCTCGGGGTCGTCCGGTGCGAAGCGGTAATCGATGATCGAACCGATGACGCGGGGTTCCAGCGTGCCGTCGGGATGCTTGACCACCAGGGTATAGAGGTGATCCTGGCTGGCCAGCGCCTCCTGCATGCGCTTGTCACCCGGCATCACGCCAATGCCGACGATGCCCCAGTCATGGGCCTGCCCGGCTTCCATCAGACGATCCAGGTACATGGCCTGATGGGCCCGATGAAAACCGCCGACGCCAAAATGGGCGATGCCTGGTGTCAGCGTCCGACGATCGTAGCTGGGCACCGAGATATGCGGAGCGAGGCCAGCCAGTTCCGCGTTGCAAAGTCGTGTCATGAAGGCTCTCCGCCAGATGAACAATGAGAAAACAGAGCCGCTTTCCGAAAATGGGATTGGCTAGTGCCAGTGGAGATCGGCGGTGATCGAGCGAGTCTTGATCAGGCGCGCGTTGAGCATGTCCTTGTCTCGGGTCTTGGCGATGGCCCCGGCCTGGTCCTGGCCCATGCCGAGCCAGCGCTCGATCAATCGCTGCTCGAGCACCGGGTCGGCGACCTCGAGAAACAGGCTGAAGTCGAAGTAGTCCGCCAGTGCTGGCCAGGGTCCGTGATCCAGCAGCAGGTAGTTGCCCTCGACGATCAACACGCGATGACCGGGCGTGATCACCCGAGCCCCGGCCCGAGCCAGGTCCAGCGGTCGGTCGAATACCGGTACGGCCACGTCCCGGTCGGCGCGCCTCAGCCGCTCCAGGTCATGGCGCAGGCCGTCCACGTCGAAGGTTTCCGGCGCGCCCTTGATGGGCAGCAGCCCCTGGGATTCGAGCACGCCGTTGTCGAAGTGGTAGCCGTCCATGGGCACCACCTCGGCGATGCCCGATTGCCGATCGTTGAGCTGACGCGCCAGCCAGGCGGAGCGAAAGGACTTGCCGGCCCCCGGCGGGCCGGCCAGGGCAACGATAAAGCGTGCCCTGCCCTCGCTGCGCGTCAGTAGTTCGTCAGCGATCGCTTCCATGGAGGGGGTCATGTATCACCTCGCTCGTGCCCGTGGCTCAACTCATCCAATTGCCGCCGTCGACGTTCAGGGTCTGGGCGATGACATAGTCGCTGTCGGCGCTGGCCAGAAACACCGCAGCGCCGGCGTAGTCGTCCGGTCGCCCCATGCGGCCA
>DJIP01000258.1 GCA_002433675.1 Halomonas halophila | reverse complement strand
CGCCGTGGCCAGGGCCACGGCGGCTTGCGAATCACTGTCTTAAGACGTCGGGCGCGGCTTACAGCTTGGCGACCAGCGCCTCGATCTCGGCGTGGGCAGTGGTGAGGGCCGCTTCCTTGTGCTCATCACCCATGCTGAGCCCTTCGGCAAACACCGTTTCGACCTCATTGATGCCGATCAGGCCCAGCATATGGCGCAGGTGCGGTGTCTGGGTATCCAGAGCGCTGCCGGCGTACTGGCCGCCGCGAGCGCCGAGGACGATGGCACGCTTGCCCTCGAGCAGCCCCACCGGGCCATTCTCGGTATAGCGGAAGCTCTTGCCCGCGCGCAGGATGCGGTCGAACCAGGCCTTGAGCTGGGAAGGAATGCCCAGGTTGTACAGCGGTACGGCGAGCACCAGTACATCGTGGGCCTCGAGTTCGGCGAGACGCTCATCCGAGCGCGTCGCCAGCTCGCGCTGTGCCTCGCTGCGCTCAGCCTCCGCCACCTGCCAGCTGGACAGTTCCTCGAGGCCCAGATGCGGCAGGTCGTCGGCGATCACGTCGCGATGGGTGATCTCGATATCGTCACGCTGGCGAACCAGCCGCTCGAAGTGGCGCGCCAGCTGGGTGGACTGGCCCTGGTCGGCGAGGATGGATGAGGTGACAAGCAGAACGCGGGTCATGGCGAGTTCCTGTGGAAGATGATGTCTGCGCACAGTTTACCGCCAACAAAATCGACGAAAAGCGAATAAATCTCGGAATATCTTTCGATAAAAACGAATAAAGCGCCGCTCGGCGCTCTATTCGCGTGTGCTGGCTACACAAGACAAGGACCCTTTCGTCGGCTTGCCAAGCGCGTCCACGGCACCACCCGTCAGGGGGCGATACCCTGCCCACATCCCTGCAACTGACGTCCATTGACGTTCAAGGTGACCTGGGCCGGCCAGGGAGTGCCCGCCATATCGTCGAAGCAGGCACCGGCCTCGATGCGCAGCTCGAAGGGCGCATCGGCGCGACCGCTTTCCAAGATCACTCGACCGGCGCCGTTATCCAGGGTGGTGACACGATAGGGCAGGCTCACTTCACGCTCGCCGTAGTCCAGACTCATGTCGATGCGCGGCACGTCATTGGCCAGCTCCAGGTGCCAGCCTGGCTCGTTGCCCCGGGCCAGGAACATCACCCCGGGCTTGTCGCTGCGCCGCAGGGAGTCACGGCGGGTACGGGCTTCGCACTCGAGCCGACCGCGGGAGCTCTTGATCACCGCCCGATCACCGAGAATGTGGGCGCTGAGCTCCCCCCGCTGGTAGCGCTCGCCCTGGTCCACCACCGCCTGGGGCAACTGCTCGGCACCGTGGGTGGTCCACAACCTGAGCGAATCCTCCTGGGTCGCCGAGACCATGTCCTGACTCGGTGAACAGCGCCAGCCAACGAAGGTGGCGCCATCACCGACGAAGTAGGCAGAGGGCAGCAGCGGCGCCTTCTGCTCCACCGGCGCATCGGTAAAGGAGCCGCGCCGCTCGGCGCGATCGGTCTGCTCGCTGGCAGGACCGGGAGCGCTGGCAGTGGCGCACCCCACCAGTCCACTCAGCATCACGACAAGGAGGGGTGAGACGACAGCGGGACGACACATGACAGGCTCCTTCGATCACGACATCAGTACGATTCCGTGGCCCCGCCAGGTGCCGTCTGGCGCGTCCCTGTCGGGGCCTACTGGCGAAGCTTACCAGCCACATCGTCAAAAGGCGCGGCTCTGCCACCATGACAACGCCGCCTCGCACAATCGACGAACTTTCAACCGCGCTTCCCGACGCCACAGCCCCTCCGGTGCAGGGTGGTCGTCAGGCGTGGCGTCGACGCAGCTCCTTGGCCGCCTGGACCATATTGGCCAGCGCCGGCGTCACCTCATTCCACTGGCGGGTCTTGAGGCCACAGTCCGGGTTGACCCACAGCCGCTCCAGCGAGATGCGCTCGGCGGCCTTTTCCATCAGCGCTACCATCCAGTCCACCTCGGGCAGGTTCGGTGAATGGATGTCGTAGACCCCCGGTCCGATCTCGTTGGGATAGTCGAAGTCACGGAAGGCGTCGAGCAACTCCATATCGGAGCGCGAGGTCTCGATGGTGATGACGTCGGCATCCAGCTCGGCGATGGAGGCGATGATGTCATTGAACTCGGAATAGCACATATGGGTGTGGATCTGGGTCGCGTCCGCCACGCCGCTGGCCGACAGGCGGAACGCCTCCACCGCCCAGTCCAGATATTCCTGCCACTCGGCCTTGCGCAGCGGCAGGCCTTCCCGCAGCGCCGGCTCGTCGATCTGGATGGCGCGAATGCCCGCCGCCTCCAGGTCACACACCTCGTCACGCAGTGCCAGGGCGATCTGGCGGCAGGTGGTCGCGCGAGGCTGGTCATCGCGCACGAAGGCCCACTGCAGCATGGTCACCGGGCCGGTCAGCATGCCCTTCATCGGCGCCCCGGTCAGCGACTGGGCGTAACGACTCCACTCCACCGTCATCGGTGCAGGACGGCTCACATCGCCGAACAGGATCGGTGGCTTGACGCAGCGAGACCCATAGCTCTGGACCCAGCCGAAGCGGGTGAAGGCGTAGCCGTCGAGCTGCTCGCCGAAGTACTCGACCATGTCGTTACGCTCGGCCTCGCCGTGGACCAGCATGTCCAGCCCCAATTCTTCCTGCAGCCGCACCGCCTGGGCGATCTCCTCGCGCATCCTGGCGTGGTAGTCGTCAGCGGACAGGCGTCCTGCCTTGTGGTCACGACGGGCAGCGCGAATCTCGGCGGTCTGGGGGAAGGAGCCGATGGTGGTGGTCGGAAACAGCGGCAGTCCGAGGGCGCGACGCTGCTGCTCGGCACGCTGCAGATAGGGGCTCGGGCGCTGGCTGTCGGCCTCGCCAAGCGCCGCCAGACGTGCACCGACCTCGGCGCGATGAATCCGTGGCGACTCACGCCGCGAGGCGATGGCCTGAACCGAGGCCGCCAACTGCGCCTCGTCTTCGGGACGCGCCCGGCCGGCGAACAGTCTTGCCAGCGTCACGGTCTCGTCGAGCTTCTGGCGGGCGAAGGCCAGCCAGCTTCTGAACTCGGCGTCGAGCTCGGTCTCGCGCTCCAGGTCCACCGGCACATGCAGCAGCGAACAACTGGGGGCGATCCACAGACGCTCGCCCAGGCGGCGGGCGGCGTTGGTCCACTGATCGCGCAGGGCAGCCAGGTCAGCGCGCCAGATGTTGCGTCCGTCGATGACCCCCAGCGACAGCACCTTGTGAGGCAACAGACGGTCGACCACCGTCTCGACCTCCTGGGGGGCGCGCACGGCGTCCAGGTGCAGCCCCGCCACCGGCAGATTGACCGCCAGGGTCAGGTTATCGCCGAGGCCGCCGAAGTAGTTGGCCACCAGCAGCTTGACCCCCGAGCCCTGCAGATGGTGGTAGGCACGCTCGAAGGCTACCTTCCAGTCGCCGGGCAGGTCCTGGGCCAGGGCCGGCTCGTCGAGTTGCACCCACTCGACTCCCAGCTTGGCGAGTCGGGCGAACACCTCGGCGTAGACCGCCAGCACGCCATCGAGCAGCGCCAGACTATCGAAGGACGACTCGCCCCGCTGCTTGCCGAGCCACAGCCAGGTCAGCGGACCGACCAGTGCCACCTTGACCGTATGACCCTGCTGCTGCGCCTCGACGACCTCGTCGAACAGCCGCGTGCTGGCCAGGCGGAAGTCCTGCCCCTGGTGCAGTTCCGGCACCAGGTAGTGGTAGTTGGTATCGAAGTACTTGGTCATCTCGCAGGCGGCGGCGGGCTCACCGCTGGGCGCGCGGCCCCGGGCCATGCGAAAGGCAGTGTCCAGATCGACTTCACCGCGCTCGAGCTCGGCCTTTGCAGCAAAACGCGCCGGCACCGCACCCAGCAGCAGCGACACGTTGAGCACCTGGTCATAGAAGGCGAAGTCGCCCACCGTCACCAGGTCCAGTCCCGCCTCGCGCTGATCCTGCCAGTGACGCTTGCGCAACTCGCGACCGCTGGCCTCCAGGCTGGCCCGATCGACGTCGCCCTTCCAGTAGGCTTCGGTGGCGCGCTTGAGCTCGCGATCGGCACCGATGCGCGGATATCCCAGAATATGAGAAAAAGTCATGGTGATTCACCTTGATCATGAATGATACGACGAAGTGTCGCTGGCATCCGAAGGGTGAATCAAACTAAACTTCTTAATCTTTACTATGAAAGAAGCTCACGATAATGCTCGAACTCCGTCATCTGCGCACATTGATAGCGCTGCGCGACGCCGGCTCCCTGGTGGAGGCCGCCGAACGGGTCCACCTGACCCAGTCGGCGCTGTCCCACCAGCTCAAGGATCTGGAGGAGCGTCTGGGCGGGCCCCTGTTCCTGCGCAAGACCCGGCCGGTGGAGTTCACCCGGGCCGGGCTGCGCCTTTTGAACCTGGCCGAACAGATCCTGCCCCAGGTGCGCATGGCCGAGCGTGACCTGGCACGCCTGGCCGGCAACGAGCAGGGCCGCCTGCACATGGCGATCGAGTGTCATAGCTGCTTTCAGTGGCTGATGCCCACCGTGGATCACTTCCGCGACCATTGGCCAGAGGTCGAGATCGACATCCCCGGCGGCCACCACTTCGATCCGCTGCCGGCGCTGGCCCGCGAGCAGCTCGATCTGGTGATCACCGCCGACCCCCAACCCCTGCCCGGTGTTCACTACGAGCCGCTGTTTCGCTACGAGGGGCTGCTCGCCGTGGCGCGTCAGCACGCCCTGGCCGGGCGCTCCCACGTCTCGCCTCAGGATCTGGCCGATCTCACCCTGATCACCTACCCGGTGGAACGTTCACGCCTGGATGTGTTCACCCAGTTCCTCGACCCTGCCGGCATCACCCCCAGGGAGGTGCGCACCGCCGAGCTGACGATCATGATGATGCAGCTGGTGGCCAGCGGCCGCGGAGTCTGTGCGCTGCCCAACTGGGCGCTGACCGAGTACCTGGAGCGGGACTACGTCAAGGCCGTCGCACTGGGAGAGGACGGGGTCTGGAGTACTTTGTTCGCGGCGATCCGCGAGGACACCCGGGAAGCCCCGTGGATGGTGGACTTCCTGCGCACCGCGCGGGAGACGTCCTTTGCGGTGCTGGAGGGCATCAAGCCGGCCTGAAAGACTGGAGCACACTCTCTATTCCAGCTGCCATTCGCGAGGACACCCGGGAAGCCCCGTGGATGGTGGACTTCCTGCGCACCGCGCGGGAGACGTCCTTTGCGGTGCAGGAAGGGATCAAGCCGGCCTGAGGCGGGATCATGCGCGGGGGTGCCGGCAACGCTTCGGACGGTGGCCTCAGACCCGGCGGGGGATGATCAGCGAGAAGCGCGCGCCCTTGAGGCCGGGACTCTCGTCCACGCTGACGGTGCCGCCGTGCCAGGCCATCACCTTCTGCACGATGGACAGCCCCAGCCCATAGCCACCGGAGCGGCGGGTGCGGCTGTCATCCAGACGGGCGAAGGGCTTGAAGATATCCTGGCGCGCCTCCGGCGGCACCCCTTCCCCATCGTCCTCCACGTCGACCCTCACCTGGTGGGGTTCATCGAGCAGGCTGACCTTGACCCGGGTGCGGGCGTGGCGGCAGGCGTTGGCCACCAGATTCTGGGTGGCCCGCTGCAGATAGCGGGAATCGGCGTGGACCTCGATCTCCGGCCCCGCCGTCAGACGCACGTCAAGATTGCCGTGCAACGGCATCAGGGAGTCGATCACCCGCTCGCAGATGTCGCGCAGCTCCACCGGTTCAGGGGAGGCTTCGACACCGTGGATGGTCTCGCTGTCGAGGCGCGCATAGGTGAGGATTTCGTCGATCAGATCGTCGAGTTCGTCGATGTCGCTGTCGACCCCCTGCAACTGGCGCCTGACCAGGGCGTCCTCGGACATGTCCTCGACCATCTGCACCGCAAAGCGAATCCTCGCCACCGGCGTCCTGAGTTCGTGGGACACCGCACGGATCATGTCCTGCTGGGCCCGCAACAACGACTGCACCTGGGAGGCCATGCCGTTGAAGGCCATGCCGACACGTCCGAGAAAGTCGCCGCTCTCGACCTTGACCCGGGTATCGAGGCGACCGCTGGCAAGCCGGGTGGCGGCCATCTCGAGCCGCGCCATGCGCGCCTCGATGCCCCGCACGATCAGGTAGATGACGATCGCCAGCGCGCCCATCAGCAGCACCAGCATCGACGCCA
>DJIP01000020.1 GCA_002433675.1 Halomonas halophila | reverse complement strand
GGCCTTCGCACCCTGCGCAAGGTGGAGCGTATCGTGCGCGAGGAGATGGACCGTGCCGGCGCCCAGGAGCTGCTGATGCCGGCGGTGCAGCCGGCCGAGCTGTGGCAGGAGTCCGGCCGCTGGGAGCAGTACGGTCCGGAACTGCTGCGCCTGAAGGATCGTCACCAGCGTGACTACTGCGTCGGCCCGACCCACGAAGAGGTGATCACCGACCTGGTGCGCAAGGAGATCGCCAGCTACAAGCAGTTGCCGGCCAACTTCTACCAGATCCAGACCAAGTTCCGTGACGAGATCCGTCCGCGCTTCGGGGTCATGCGCTCGCGTGAGTTCATCATGAAGGACGCCTATTCCTTCCACCTGGACGAGGCCTCGCTCAAGGACACCTACCAGAAGATGTACGACGCCTATGTGCGCATCTTCACCCGACTGGGTCTCGACTTCCGTCCAGTGATCGCCGACAACGGCTCCATCGGCGGCACCGGCTCCCACGAATTCCACGTGCTGGCCGACTCTGGCGAGGACGATATCGTCTTCTCCACCGACTCCGACTACGCCGCCAACATGGAAAAGGCCGAGGCGCTGCCTGCGCCGCTGGGCAGCGATGCCCGCCGCGCAGAGCCCGCCGAGGAGCTGAGGCTGGTCGACACCCCCCATGCCAAGACCATCGCCACCCTGGTCGAGCAGCACGGCCTGCCCATCGAGAAGACCATCAAGACCCTGATGGTCCACGGCCACGAGGGCGGCCTGGTGGCGCTGCTGGTGCGCGGTGATCATGAGCTCAACGAGGTCAAGGCCGAGCACCTCGAGGAGGTGGCGACGCCGCTGACCATGGCCAGTGAAGAAGAGATCCGCGCCGCCGTGGGCGCCGGCCCCGGCTCCCTGGGCCCGGTGGGGCTCGAGATGCCGATCGTCATCGATCGCAGCGTGGCACTGATGAGCGACTTCGGCGCCGGCGCCAACGTCGATGGCAAGCACTACTTCGGCATCAACTGGGAGCGCGACGTAGCCCTGCCCAAGGTCGCCGACCTGCGTAACGTGGTCGAGGGCGACCCGTCTCCCGACGGCAAGGGCGTGCTGTCGATCAAGCGTGGCATCGAGGTGGGTCACGTGTTCCAGCTCGGTCGCAAGTACAGCGAGGCCATGAACGCCACCGTGCTGGGCGACGAAGGCAAGGCGGTTCACCCCTGGATGGGCTGCTACGGCATCGGCATCACCCGCGTGGTAGCCTCCGCCATCGAGCAGAACCACGACCAGGGCGGCATCATCTGGCCCGACGCCATCGCCCCCTTCCACATCGCCATCGTGCCGATGAACGCCCACAAGTCCCAGCGCGTGCGCGAGACCAGCGAACGCCTGCACGACGAGCTCAGCGCCGCCGGCTTCGACGTGCTGCTGGATGATCGTGATCTGCGCCCTGGCGTGCGCTTCGCCGATCAGGAACTGATGGGCCTGCCCCACCGCCTGGTGGTGGGTGATCGTAGCCTCGACAAGGGTGAGCTGGAGTACAAGGGCCGCCGTGACAGCGAGGCCACCATGGTGCCTGCCGACGAGATCGTCGAGTTCCTCAAGCAGCGCATCGCACAGTAAGCCCTTGAGGGGCGCGCCGTGGATTGCCACGGCGCGCCTTGCCCGGCGACCAGGCGGGCCCAGCTTAGTTCGGGTGCCATAAACAAAAAAAAACCGACCCCGAAGGGTCGGTTGAAAAAGGGGGATGACTCCCCCTCCCCTGACGCTGGTTGACGGACTATCGCTTGCGACGGTGAGCGTCGCGGATGACAAAAGCGATCCAGCCGGCCATGAAGGCCACAGAGAGAGCGACGGCACCCAGCCCGAAAATGACGGCGTTGTCGACGTACATGGCGCTGTCCTCCTGTCTCTGTGTCGATGAATTCATGGTACTCGGTCGACCCTTGAATTGTGCTGACCTGCGTCAAAGGTGACCACGAGACATCGGCTCGCCATTGTTACGAAAAAGCCGCCTTCAACAGGCGGCTTTTTCGTCGTTGGTGGCACCCTTCAGCGAAAGCGCCTTCAGGTACCGCTACCGGGCCTCGTGCGAAACGTCGAGGAACACAGGCACTTTTCCGGCAAGCCCTAAAGGACCTTGCGGTCCTCCACCTCGGAGGCCTCGGTGCCGGGCGGCAGCGGGTGCCCCTTGGCCAGCTCGGCGCGGGTCGCCTGACGAATATCGAGCACCTCTAGCCGGTACGAAAGGGTCTCCCCGGCCAGCGGGTGGTTGGTGTCCACCACCACGCTGTCTCCCTTGACCTCCACCACGCTGACGATCTGCGGGCCGGCGTCGCCGGGGGTCTGGAAGCACATGCCGGGACGCAGCTCGGTGCCGGGGAAGGCCTGGCGACCCACCTCGCGCACCAGCGACTCGTCGCGCAGGCCATAGGCCTCGGCCGGGGACAGGGTGACACTGAGGCGACTGCCGACCTCGGCGTCGACCAGGGCCCGCTCGAGGCCTTCCATCAGGTTGCCGTGGCCGTGCAGATACTCCAGCGGCTCATCGCGCTTCCAGGAATCGTCCAGGACGTCGCCCTGCTGGTTGCTCAGGACATAGTGCAGACGCACCACAGATTGGGGAGAAACTCTCATCTTGGGCTCCTTGGAGTCGACATCAGTCCTGGCGCTTGAGCGCGGCGACGGGCATTTCCAGGCGCTGCTGGCGATGCAGCATATTGAGCAGCACGATCGCCCGCTCTTCGCCCTTGTGGCTCTCGAACACCGCCTTGAGGTCCTTGAAGGGTCCGTCGGTGATCTCCACCGATTCTCCGGCACGGAAGTAGAGCTGACCAGGGTCGCCATCCTTGGCTTCGCCATGCTGGCGCAGCAGGTCGATCAGCTCATCGCTGACCGGCACCGGCATCGACAACCCGAAGGTCACGATCTTCAACACCCCGCGGGTCGAGCGAATCGGGCGCCAGTTGCTCTCGACCTGGTCGAGCCGCAGAAACAGATAGTAGGGGAACAGCGGCTCTTCGACCCAGGTCAGCTTGTTGCGGCGCTTCTTCTGCACCTCCAGTACCGGATGAAAGAGCTCGTATCCCTGGTTGGCCAGATGCTCGGCGGCCCGGAACGACTCTCCGCCCTTGCACTGGACCACGTACCAGCGCGGGGTAGCATCGCCCCCCAGACCCGAATCGATATTGCTGTGACTCATGTGACTCCTTCCAGGCTCAACCACCACCAGCCACCAAGCCGGCAGTATCGCCTGTCATTGACGCGGCTCCCGGTGCGTTGCGGACCACCCTTGATGATCACCGCTGGTATCGCCCCTGCGGCTTTGCAACAATTCGTCGAGCCGCACCGAGATGTTGCGCACATTTTACCATTCGGAAGGCGGCCTGTGGCCGACCAACTGCAAGGAGGCTATCCATGCCCACCTCGTCCGGCCAGCATCCCTGGGTCGACGCTCTGCGCGTCTACCTGCGATTACCCGTGCTGGCCATGCTGTTTCTGGGCTTTTCTGCGGGCCTTCCCTTTCTGCTGGTGTTCTCCACCCTGACCACCTGGCTGCGTACCAGCGGGGTCGAGGTCGCCGCCATCGGCTTCTTCTCGTGGATTGGACTGCTGTACTCGATAAAGTTCTTCTGGGCGCCGGTGGTGGACGCCTTTCGCCTGCCGCTGCTGACCCGCCTGCTGGGCCAGCGGCGCAGCTGGATGCTTGCCGGCCAGGCGCTGATCATGGGCGGCCTGCTGGGCCTTTCGTCGCTAGACCCGGCCTCCCAGCTCGGCGCGGTGGCGCTGTTTGCGCTGATGGTGGCCTTCGGCTCGGCCACCCAGGACATCGCCATCGACGCCTTTCGTATCGAGTCGGCCGAGGACGAGGTCCAGGCGGCGATGGCGTCCACCTACATCATCGGCTATCGCGGCGGCCTGATCATGGCCGGTGCAGGGGCGCTGTATCTGGCATCGGCCTTCTCCTGGCAGGTGTCCTACCAGTGCATGGCGGCACTGACGGCGGTGGGCATGATCACAGTGCTGCTGCGCCCCGAGCCGCCGCGCCAACCGCTGGCCAGTCGCCTGGCCAAGGAGCCCCGGGTGCGCGCCTTCCTGCGCGCCAGCCGCGGCCGGCCCGCCTGGGTCCGGCGCACCGGCGCCTGGTTGATCGGCTCGGTGGTCTGCCCCTTTCTCGACTTCTTCGCACGCTTCGGGCTGGGCGCGCTGGGGCTTCTGCTGTTTATCGGCATCTACCGCATCAGCGACCTGGCGATGGCCTCCATGGCCTATCCGCTGTACGTCGACCTGGGCTTCAGCCTCGACACCATCGCCACCGTGACCAAGGTGTTCGGCGTCATCATGAGTCTCGTCGGCGGGCTGGTCGGCGGGGTGCTGGTGGTGCGCTACGGTATCGGACGCATCCTGGTGCTTGGCGCCACGGCCACCGTGCTGACCAACCTGATGTTCGCCTGGCTGGCGCTCAGCGGCGCCCAGCACTCGCTTTTGGTGCTCACCATCGTCGGTGACAATCTCAGCAATGGACTGGCAAGCGCAGTGTTCATCGCCTTCCTGTCGAGCCTGACCTCACGGGCCTACACGGCGACCCAGTACGCCCTGTTCTCGTCGTTGATGACGCTGCCCGGAAAATTCCTGTCAGGCTTCGGCGGGCTGGTGGTGGAGGGAATGGGTTACCCCAGCTTCTTCGTGCTGGCCTCGGCGCTGGGCGTACCGGCCATCCTGATGGCGCTATGGGTCTGGCGACACCATGTGCGCGAGCCAGGGGATCACTCGGTCAGCCTCGACAAGCCATGACGCCATCGATACAGCGTGTATAACAAAAAGAGGGCCGACATCGTCGGCCCGCTAACCGCGTCGTCCGCTGCGCTCCTCCAGCCAGGCCAGTGCCCCCGGGGTGCTGCGCCACTGGTCACGCATCAGGGTACGGTACTGCCAGGCCTCGGCGCGGGTGCCGGGCTCGGCCAGCTGGCCATTGCCGGGCGTGGCGCCACGCTTGGGATTGTCACTGCAGAGAAGCGCCACCGCGTGGGCGTTGTGGCGCTGGGCGCTCTCCAACGCCAGGGCCGCGTCGTCGAGCTGGCCTAGCCGGTACAGCGCCAGTACCTGTCCCATGTACATGCCCAAAAGCGGCGTCTCGTCATCGGCGGGTCCGACCTCCAGAGCCTGGCGGCTGATTTCCAGCGCCTCGTCGTCGCGGCCTTCGCGCAGCAGCTGGTCGAGCACCAGCTCACGCAGCCCCAGACTGTCCTGCTCGTCCAGCGACAGCAGCAGCTCGGCCAGTTCCCGCGAGTGCTGCCGGGAGCCACGCTCCATGCCCACCACCAGCGCAAGCCCCGCCCGCAGCAGCTGGGCGTTGTCTTCCTGGTCCCACTGGAAGGCGCCCTCGCCACTCTGGCGAATCTGCAAAAGCCAGCGCTCGAGTCGCTCGGCCAGGGGTTCAAACAGGCTCGGCGCCATCCACGGCAGACTGCCGAAACGGCTGGTCAGCGCCAGCGAC